>MHFY01000082.1:0-5801 GCA_001805375.1 Omnitrophica WOR_2 bacterium GWA2_47_8
TGAACCATAAATTACCTGAAAAGGAGAAGAAAGATGAAGAAGCTATGTGTTGCCGTGGTGGCTGGTTTAAGTTTAATTTCAATTGCGGGTTGTGAGCAAAAGACCGAACAAGGCGGGATGAGCACAGAACAAAGTGTGGCTGACTTGGCCAGCGAAGCGCAAAATCAATCTGAACAGCTTGCCGCTGATGCACAGGCCATGGCACAAGGTGTCTCAGCAACTCCTGCGACGACCGTGTCTGACCAAATGGTTGCCCAGCTGACCCAGACCCCGCAAGCCTATGACCCGGCCTATAAACCGGCCAATACAGAAGTTCAGACAGCTTTAAAGAACGCTGGCCTTTATGCCGGAACAATAGACGGCAAGATCGGCCCCAAGACAGAAAAGGCCATTGAATATTTTCAAGCCCAGAATAATTTGACCGTAGACGGTAAGGTCGGCCCTAAGACCTGGTCGAAATTGCATATTTTCTTAGGCCAAGAGCCGCAGGTCGTGGAAGTGTCAGAAGTCGGTAGTGCGACTACAGGCGATTAATTAGCTGTTTGGGTAAAATAGGTTGTCTGTTATAATATCCCTTAACTAAAACCGCATAATGTTGTGTATCAGAGTGAATGTTCTGGATTTGCCTTTTAGGCTTTTCCTTAGCAGAGGATCTAAGATAATTTTAAAATTTAAAGTGAGGATGGGTTTATGAAAAAAATAGCACAATTTTTTCTGATTTTTGCCTTCTTGAATGCCTCCAATGTTTTTGCGGTGGATTTACGTTGGGATAAAACCCAAAGGGACCAGAAGAAGCAGCAGGAGGTCGATGAGCTGCAAAAGGAATTCACCTGGTGGCCTTCGGACGCTCAACCGGGTCCGGTAAAGGATGCGGAAAAGGGCGGCTACTGGTGGTGGCCAAATCAGCCCGGGCAGCAGCTTCCCTGGGGCAACCGCGGTTACATCTACCTGTACAAGATCATTTATGATTATAAATCAGAAGAACTTCCTCCTCCTCAACCTAAAGAAATGCGGCCTTCGTTGTTGATCAAAAAGATCATTAAAAATGTGAAGGTTTATTTTGATTTTGATAGCTCCGTGATAAGGGATGATGCGGCTAATATACTAGAAAGCGCGGTACGAACGCTAGGCCGGAACCCGGATTCAAGCATCTTGATCACCGGTAACGCGGATCAGCGCGGTTCCGAGTCTTATAACGAAAAATTAGGACGCCGCCGGGCAGAAAGTGTTGAAAAGTTTATGCTCGATCGGAGTATTCCTCAAGACAGGATAAAAATCGTAAGCCGCGGTAAATTGGATGCCGTTGCCCCTTTGAGCGATCTGGTCGGTATGCAAAAGGACCGCAATGCCCAGTTTGTGATCGCAGACGTGGAGGAAGTCATGCTTCCGTATGAGGGGCCACCCACGGACGTGGTGGCTGAACCTGTGTCGGAAGGGAAATACGTCACAGAGGAAGAACAGAAGGTCGAATCCGAGGTTAAGGTCTCGACCATAGATTATGTGGTCCAAAAGAACGATTCCTTATGGACGATCGCCGCGCACCATTTAGGCAGCGGCCACCGTTGGAAATATCTTTATGAATTAAATAAGGACCGCATCAAGAATCCTAATAAATTAAAGCCAGGAATAACTATTATTATCCCGGTTGAATAATGATTCGACGTGTTAACGTCGGATCACCCCGAGCAAAGCGAGGGGGAAACACTCTTGAAACCGCTGGGGCCAAATTCAATTTGTCTCCAGCGGTTTTTGGTTTAGTTAAAGCAAAGAGGAGCGAGCATGTTAGAACATTTTTGGTTGGCCTTTATCCCTACATTTGTAGCGGTTGACCCGCTTGGTCTTTTGCCGATCTATGTCGGCCTGACGGCGCATATCGACCCCTTGGAACGACGGAAGATTGTCCTGCAGTCCATTATCACCGCCCTGTGCGTGGCCATAGGGTTTATCTTTTTAGGTAAGATCATTTTTAAAGTTTTGGGGATCAGTATGGGGGATTTTTTAATAGCCGGAGGCGGGATCCTTTTTTGCATCGCCATCATGGATATTTTAAGGTCGGGAAAAGTGCGCCGTGTCCCGGTGGGAGAAATAGGGGCTGTTCCTATCGGCACGCCTTTGATCGCAGGCCCGGCTGTTTTGACAACCGCCTTGATCATTGTCGATCAGCATGGGCTTTTCATCAGTGTGGCCGCTATTTTTATTAATATTTTGCTGGTAGGCATTGTATTTCTTTACTCCGATATATTAATACGGCTTTTGGGAAAAGCCGGAGCCAGTGCTTTATCAAAGGTCATGGCCTTATTGTTGGCCGGTTACGCCGTCATGATGATCCGGCGGGGGATCATGGCCATCCTCAGTTAACCTATGGATAAGAAAAAGTTTTTATTCGTCTCGATCGATGCCCTTATTAGCGATACGGCCTGGCAAGTCGTCAAAGAAGGCCACTATGCCAAGTATTATATCGAGAACAAAGAGGTCAAGGATGTCGCGGATGGATTTGTCCCCAAGACCGCCAACTGGGAGAAGGACGTCGATTGGGCGGATATCATTGTCTTTGATGATGTGCTGGGCCAGGGAACAAAGGCGCAGAAGTTACGAGAGCAGGGGAAATTGGTGGTCGGAGGCACCGCGTATACGGATAAATTGGAAGACGACCGCACTTTTGGCCAGGAAGAATTAAAAAAGGCCGGGGTCAACATCATTCCGTATGAAGAATTTTCTTCTTTTGATTCTGCCATTCAATTTGTCCGCAAGAATCCTAACCGTTATGTTATCAAACCCAGCGGTCCGGCCCAAAATACCAAGAGCCTGCTTTTCGTCGGAGAAGAAGACGACGGCGTGGATGTGATCCAGGTCTTAGAGGCTTATAAAAAAATAGTCAACACGCAGATCAAGGTTTTTCAACTGCAAAGGCGGGTGGCCGGTGTTGAGATCGCGGTCGGGGCTTTTTTTAACGGAAAGCAGTTTGTTTATCCGTTGAATATCAATTTTGAACATAAAAAACTTTTCCCCGGGAATATCGGCCCGTCCACGGGTGAGATGGGCACGACCATGTACTGGAGCGGCCCGAACCGTATCTTTAATTCCACCTTGCAGAAGATCGGAGATAAGCTTAAGGAAGAAGGTTACGTGGGGTATATGGACATCAATTGTATCGTTAATGCCACCGGCATTTATCCGCTGGAATTTACCGCGCGTTTCGGCTATCCGACGATCAGCATCCAGCAGGAAGGGATCCTGATGCCCATCGGTGAATTTTTATATGAATTGGCCACGGGCGAGATGATTGAATTTAAATATAAAAAAGGATTTCAAGTCGGTGTCCGGATCGTTGTCCCGCCGTATCCTTTCAATGACCAGCCGACCTTTGATGCTTATTCCAAAGACGTGGCCATCCTTTTTAAGAAAGTAAACTTGGAAGGGATCCACATTGCCGATGCCAAGAAGATAAACGGCCAGTGGCTGGTGGCGGGGAATGCCGGCGTGGTGTTGGTCGTGACCGGGACCGGCCCAACCATGAAACAAGCCCAGGCCCAGGTCTATAGCCGGATCAGCAATATCATGATCCCGAATATGTATTACCGTGATGATATCGGCGAACGCTGGTTCGAAGACAGCGACAAACTGCATACCTGGGGTTATTTACGAGAGTTTTGAGCAAGTGACGAACGAAGTGAGGAACGCGTCGAAGGATTACCTTAATGCTGCTAAGAAAAGAACTCAATTGGGTTATCGCAATTGGTGTTTTTCTAAGTTTATTGGTTCTCGGTTTTAGTCTTGCCCGTAATAAACCTCTCTGGAACGATGAAGTTTTTACTCAAACCGCAACGATCGATCAGATCTCCTATGCGGACCTGATCACTGAAGGGCCCGCCGCCGGGGAGTCCAACGCCTGCCCGCTGTTTTATGCCATTCAAAAGATAATTTCTGATATCGGGCGTTACAAAACCCCCACCGACTGGGTCAATAACAACTGGGATGCGAGAGATGTTCATTCACAAATATTTTTACGCATCCAGCCGGTCGTTTTTATGGCGCTGGCGATCGCTGTGATGTTCTATTATTTTAGCCGGCAATATTCCCTCTGGGCAGGCCTTTACAGCTTAGCGGCGTCGCTGTCTTCCTATATGTTCTGGTTGTACTGGGCTGAAGCCAGGCCTTATGCCTTATGGGTCTTTTTGACTGTTTTGCAATCGGTTCTTTTTTTAGAGATCATCCGGCAGAAAAAAGCAGATCCGCAAAAATGGCGGTGGCTCACACTCATCCATATTTTATTGGCGCTGACCACGATCCTAAGCCTGGGTCAGATCGTCATTGTTTCTTTTCTTTTATGGCTTTATAAAGAAAAAGCATTTAAAGCTTATATCTTTTTAACCGTTCTTCCAACCTGTGTTACTCTTTTTTATTCTCTGAAGGTGGGGTCACGGGGATTTTACGTCGACGGTGATTGGAGCGATTTTATCATTCCCTGCGTGCCCTGGGACCGCCTTTCGGTGATCGCGCTATATGGACTTTTGCTGGTCGCACTCGCTTTTTTAGGAAAAAGTAGAATCCTTTCTTTGAAGGAAAATATCCACTCGGATGGCAAAGCCTTTTTCGTTTACGCTGTGCTGATCATTCTCTCGGGCTTGGTGCTGCTTGGCTTGTTCCAGATCAGAGAAGTCCCGGGCCAGGGCAATCCCATTTCCATCCGGTATTTTATTTATTTAACGCCGGTCACGATTATGGCCGCGACCTTGTCGGTTGTCTATCTTCTTAAAACCGTTAAACCGTATCGATGGCTGTTTTTAAATCTCCTCTCGGGCGTCATTGGGATTACGCTTTTCGGATTCTTTCATAACTGTTTTTGGGTGATCAAACTATGCCAATAAAGAGCCTGTTACAAAAAAAGCCCCTTGTTTTCTCGATGAAATTGATCCTCACGGCCGCGCTGGGTATCGGCTGGATCGTGATCGTCTGGATGGAATATAATGTCGCTACGATCAAAAAGATAAATTATTTTATGCCGAAATCCTATGCGGCCTTGATCTCGTCGGTTAAGGACAAGGGGAAAATCGATACGGAAACCGTACGGGAATATAAATATTATTACAATCTTTTGACCCAGTATGTTCCTGGGATGGCTGAGCCGTACGGGATGGTGGGTTTTTGTTCTTTTTATTTAAAGGAATACGACAAAGCGCTGACGGCTTATCAAAAGGCCATCGATCGGAACCCCAGCTTTTTCTGGTTTTATTATAATCAGGGGGTTGTTTACTATGCATTGAAAGATTATTCCATGGCCGCGGATTCTTTGAAAAAGGCCTTGATGGCGAATAAGGAGCTGACGCTTAAATTTATTGTTTCCTCCCGGCGGATCTATATGCCGATCGCCTTAGAAGAGACAGGGGACGCGCCGGCATGGTTAAAAAATGAATTGCAGCAGGGACTTCAAAAAACCTTGGTCCTTTTAAAACAGATAGAACTCAAAGCGCAGCATAAAAAAGAAATGTCCCTTCCCGATGCGGAAATCGAACTCAAGATTTATTGATCTTCAATCGTCTCTTTTAAAAGACGTTCTTCTGTTTGTTTCACCCTTTGTTCTATGGGTGTGTTCTTTTAAAAGTTTTTATGCCGGTTCACTTTTGCTTTACGGCGATGCCACCCGAAACTATATCTATACCAATTATTATCTCAACACTCTCATGCGCGGAGTTTATCCGATGTGGAACCCCTTTGACGTGTGGGGCAAGCCGGATGACTTCCCGCCGCGATTGATCGGAGATTTCAACCCGTTCATTTATTTGATCGCTCTCTATCAAAAG
>MHFY01000082.1:5821-8875 GCA_001805375.1 Omnitrophica WOR_2 bacterium GWA2_47_8
TGGCCTATGCGGCCTTTTTGATGCTGATGTTCTCAAGCGTGGGCACGAATATCTTCAATGATGTCCTGCCGGTTTTGATCATGGTGGCCGCGATCTGGTTTTTTTACTTTTTAGTCGGATTTGTGCAAACCCAGGGGAAGAAGTTCTTTGCCGGGATGACATTTTGTTTAATGATCCTCGTCACGATGTTTTTGCCGTTTTATTTTATTACTTTACTGAGCATCTGTGCTTTGCTGTTTTTGATTTTATACCCCCGGGATGTAAAGAGGGTGGGTTTGCTGTTCTTAGAATTTAACCGAAAGCACAAGGTCTTTGTTTTATTTTGCGTCATTTCTCTTTTGCTGGCCCTTGTGCCGGGGGTCTTGTGGTACAGCGACGGAAAAAGTGGGGAATATCTTGTCAGTTGGCGGCAGACCCAGGAAGGGAATGCCGTTGCTTTAACCAGTGAAATGATCAATGCCAGCGGGATCATAGGCCCTTTTTCCATGGAGTCGTTATTCTCCGGCCTGGCTTACAATAATGTCGGGGCTTATTACCTGCCGGTGTGGTGTGTTGTGGTTTTTTTGTTGGGGCTTATTGTCAAAATTGATAAAAGATCGGTTTTTCTTTGGGGGGCGGCGGCTATCCTTATCCTGATCAGCTTAGGGGACGTGACGCCCATCTACCCATTTTTCTATGAGCATGTTTTCTTTTTTAAATTGTACCGGAACCTGCATTTCCTTTTTCTTCTTTCTATCCCTATTATTGTTCTGCTTGTTGTGGGACAGTTAAGAGACTTTCTAAAGCTTAACCCCCCGTCGCCAGGACAGCAGAAAAATTTAATTATTTATATTTTTGCTGTCCACGTAAGTTTTGGCGTGTTTTTGTCTTTACTTCATAATCCGCTGAAATCCTCCTACGCGATCTTGGTCTTGAGCTGTATTTTTTTCTTAAGCTATTTTTTAGGACATTTTCAGAAGAAAGAAAGGATTGTGTGGGCATTCCTGCTGGTCCTCATCAGTGCGCAATCATTGGAGGTTTTTTCTTATATGACCCGCAATGCCAGCCATTGGTTTGAATATTCCCAAAAACCCTATTCCTCAAAAGAATCATCGCCTAAATTTAAGTTTGTGCGCCCCACGGAGGAAGAGAAGGCAACGGACAGGCGCCTTCAGGGCTTTGGGGATATCGATGATACATCCGGTTTTGTTTTGGCTGATGAAAACAAATATGTAGGGGTTAAATGGCCCTATCTTTTGCTTTCCAATATCAAAGAGGATGTGCTGAAAGATTATGTCCGTTATAAATTTGTTGCTTACGATCAGGTGAAGCCTTTCGAAGACGGGGATCTTAAGGCCTTGGAGAAATTTTTTGCTGAGAAACCAAACGTTGCCCTTGTGCCTTCCGAAGGTGCCAAGCGGGAAGCAGCTTTGACAAAAGCCTCGTCGCGGCACAATCCACCGGATTTTATAAGTCAGGAAGGGCCGGAGTTAAAAGTCACGGACTTCGACCTGAACCGTATCGAATTTCAGACTCATTTTGATAAGGAGAAATTCTTGGTTTATAACGATAGTTATCAGAGCGATTGGAAGGCGTTTGTGAATGGAAAACCGGCTAAAATTTACCGGGCCAACTATGCCTTTAAGGGGCTTTGGTTGCCGCAGGGGGCCAATACCGTCCAATTGTTTTACCGGAGAGAACGGGAGTTTTTTAATTTATTTTTGATAGTATATTTCTGGTATTTTATGTTTTATCTTATCTGGAGTTTCAAAAAGGCTAAAATATGAAAGAGCGTATCGTCAGCGGCTTATCTTTTTTTCTGGGGCGCTGTTATTTTCTGTGCTTTATCTTTATATTGTCCTTGTCAGCGCTGGTTGACCATCAAAAAGTAATCTTTAAAACACTCGATTATCTGCGCGACCCCGGTTATATTTTAACTTATGCCAGGGGCGAGGCCAGATTCTTTCCCAGTAAATTTCTCGATACGGTAAGATATTACAAGAATTTTAATAAGATCTTTCCCGATTCGGCGGCTGCTAACAGTGTTTTAGGGTACTGTTATTATCGGCTGGGGGATCAAAATAGAGCCATTTTTTATTACAAAGAAGCCATTGCCCTTGACCCGGAACTTTTCGGCCTGTTCCATAATTTAGGGCAGATCTATTATCGGCGAGGGAATTACAAGGAGGCGGTTGAAGTTTTCGAGCAGGGATTGAAAACATCGCCGCTTAAAACCTTGCAATATCCTTTGTATGTCGACCCATATGCTTTAAGCCCTAACCCCCGAGATCGATCCACAAAGGAAAAGACAGAGGGCCTCAAGAAGGGCTATGATTTCATGGCCATGCTGGTCCAACAGTCGGCTGGAAAAGAATTTAAGGATATGGATAAAAAATACCAAGCCCGATTTTATTATTATCAGCCTTTTTATGTGATCTATCGGGCCGGGAACAAGCCCCAGCTGCTCATGTAAGGCCAAACGGGAAGTCTATCCTATGATAACAAGTTTCATTCTTCTTGCCTTTGCTTTATGGATGTATGTCTTTAAGGGATATGTGATGGGAGAGCTGTCCCTTATCTCCGACGGCGCAGCGTATTACGACCACTTTAAATTTTTTGTCGATTATTTTAGCCGCGGGATTTATCCGCTGTGGGACGCTACCTATTATCATGGCCTGCCCATTGAGTTCTTTTTGCGCCGTATAGGGTCTTTCAATCCGTTCATTCTTCTGATCATGCTTTTTAATAAGATCGGGTTGGCCCATTTTCAATCCTATATTTTATTTCTGAATATCTACTATTTAACGGGAATGGCCGGTTTTTGTCTGTTGGCCAACCGCCTCCTGGGTCATAAGATGACGGCCTTTGTCGCCGTCGTGCTCCTGTCTTTTTCATCTTTTTCAACGACCGTATTCGATTCTTATTTGATATTTACCTATGTCCCGATGATCTGGTTTTTTTATTTTCTGATCGCTTTCAGCCAGCAGCCGCAAAGGCATTTCTTTTTAGGAATGACATTTACGGCGATGCTGCTTTTTACGACCTATATCCCTTTTTATTTTATTTTATGCTTAA
>MHFY01000083.1:0-3147 GCA_001805375.1 Omnitrophica WOR_2 bacterium GWA2_47_8
TTCCTAAAGAGACCGATCCCCCCATCGTCACCAAAACCAACCCCGAAGACCAGCCGATCATGTGGATCACGGTCACCGGGACAGTCCCTTTGAGGGAACTCATGGATTATGTCCAAAATCATTTGGAAGACCGCTTTGCTTCCATTAACGGTGTGGGAGAAGTATTTCTCGGCGGGCTTTTGGAGCGTAATCTGCGGGTTTGGATCGATACCAAAAAACTCCAGGAGTTTCAATTAACCGTCCAGGATGTGGTTGGCGCCATTGAGCAAGGCCATGTGGAGACGCCGGCGGGGCGGTTGGAAACCGCTGCCCAAGAATTTAATATCCGGGCCATGGGCGAGGCCTTAAACGTTGAGGAATTCGGGAACATTATTATTACCCGGCGAGGCGGAGGGCCGATCTATAAACCGATCTATTTAAGGGAAGTCGCCACGATCGAAGATGGATTGGCGGACCTAAGGCGGATTTCCCGGCGCAACGGTGAACCCGCCGTCGGCTTAGGGATCCGTAAACAGCGCGGGGTGAACACGGTTGAAGTCGGAAAGCGCGTCCTCAAAAGAATAGAAGAGGTGAAAAAGAACCTTCCCCCGGGTATAAACATCACACTAACAGTGAATAATGTTAGATTTATTGAAGAGTCTGTTAAAGAGCTTACCTTCACGCTCCTCATGTCGGCATTGATCACTTCTCTGGTCTGCTGGTTGTTCTTAGGTTCGATCAGCGCCACGGTCAATGTTCTGTTGGCGATCCCCACATCTGTCTTGGGGACGTTCATTTTCATGTATTTTATCGGATTTACTTTAAATACTTTTACGATGCTGGGATTATCGCTTGCCATCGGGATCATCGTCGATGACGCGATCATGGTCTTGGAAAATATTGTCCGTTATAAAGAGAAGGGGATGGACAGGGTGACCGCGGCCCAGGTCGGCGCGCGGCAGATCACGTTCGCGGCCACCGCCACCACCATCGCCATTATCGCGATATTCCTGCCCATTGCGTTCATGACGGGCATTATCGGTAAATTTTTCTATCAATTCGGCGTCACCATTTCCATCGCGGTTGGGATCTCTTTGCTGGAGGCGCTGACCCTCACACCGATGCGCTGTTCACAGTTTTTAGCGATCGGAGAAAGGCGGACACGTTTTGGGAAAGCGGTGGAACAGGGTTTTAAAACTTTGGCACAACGATATCATGCAAGGCTTAAGTGGGGTTTGGCCCGGCGGGGGTTTGTTGTCAGCTCAACGATGATCTTATTTTTAATGTCATTGTTCCTGATAACCGTATTGCGCAAAGAATTTATCCCGGCGCAGGACCAAAATATGTTTTTTTGCCGGCTGCAGACTCCGGTGGGGTCGGCCATTACTTTTACGGATCAAAAATTTAAGGAAGTTGAGAAATTTATCGGCACGCGGCCGGAGGTCGTTAATTATTTTTGCGCCATCGGCGGCTTTGGCGGAGGAGAGGTCAACAGCGGGCAGATCTTTGTCACCCTGAAAGATCCGCATGAGCGTCCGATCGCGGCACCTTTTAAGCACCGTCCGACCCAAAAAGAACTGATGGATCTCTTTCGAAAGGAACTAAAGAAAATAAAAGATCTTAGGGTCGTTGTTCAGGACCCTTCGTTAGGCGGTTTTTCTTCTCAGAGAGGATTCCCGGTCGAGGTTTCTATTGAGGGGCCGGAGTGGGATAAATTAGCCGAGTACAGCGAGGCCATTAAGAAGAAAATGGCGGAAAGCAGTTTAATGACCGATGTGGACAGCAATTATGAGGCCGGTGTCCCGGAGATACGTGTTTATCCTGACCGGCAAAAGGCCAGTGAGCGCGGGGTGGCCGTGGATGATATCGGCCAGACCATCAACACGCTGGTGGCCGGAGAAAGAGTCGCTAAATACACGCAGGGCGGAAGGCGTTACGATGTGCGGATACGCCTTATCCCGTCGCAGCGTACGAAGGCGGAGGATATCAGTGAACTTTGGGTATGGAATAACCGGGGCGAAATGGTGCAGCTTAAGGACGTGATAACGATCGACGAAAGAAAAACGGCCGTGACGATCACGCGCCGCGACCGCGAGCGGGCCATCAATCTAAAGGCCAATGTCGCCTCCGGAAAATCACAGACCGACGCCTTAGGTGAGGTCAAACGGATCGTTAAGGAAGTTTTGCCTGAAAATTACAACGCGGTTTTCAGCGGCAACACGCAGACCTTCCAGGAATCTTTTGGCAGTTTGAATTTTGTGTTATGGCTGGGGATCATTGTGGCCTACATGGTCTTGGCGTCGCAGTTTAATAGTTATAAAGACCCGTTCATTATCTTATTGGCGCTCCCCTTCAGCGTATCCGGCGCGCTGGCGGCGTTGTGGATCACCGGCCAGTCATTGAATATTTACAGTTTCATCGGGATCGTGCTTCTCATGGGGATCGTGAAGAAAAATTCCATTTTGTTGGTGGATTTTACCAATCAATTAAGGGAACAGGGCACGCCTGCCCATGAAGCGCTTCTGGAAGCGTGCCCGACCAGATTGCGGCCGATCTTGATGACGTCACTCGCCACGATCGCCGCGGCCCTGCCGCCGGCCTTTGCGTTCGGCCCCGGCGCTGAGGTGTTGCGCCCCATGGCGACCACGGTCATCGGCGGGATCATTGTTTCGACATTTTTTACTCTTTTAGTAGTTCCGTGTGTTTATAGTCTGCTGGCGCGATTTGGACGAAAAAAGATCGAAGCGCCGATCTCGGCAAACTAAATGTTCACCCCATCTGAACTATCTTTCTTCGATGAAAAATTCCTTAATAAATTTTCCGCGTGCGCGAAGTTCAAGATTTCAATGGAATCTTTACTGAATGGTTGGCAGAATGTCATCAGCGAGGTTGAGAAGGGTTATTCTTTGGGGATCAATGATTACACGAATGACCTGACCTTGCGTGACCTGATCGAAGAAGTCCTGCGCGGATGTCCCGAAGATCTCAAGGAAAAAATTTCGTTATTCATTAAACGCTGGGATGAAAAATTTGACCATCTGACTCAAAAGGCAAAACGCCCGCTTTTAAAGATCGATAAGGAATTTTGGTGGTGGGGAAGGATCCCATTGAATTTAAAAGACCCGCTTAAAAGTGATCTGCAAAGGAATGGATTAATATGAAAAATAA
>MHFY01000083.1:3191-4602 GCA_001805375.1 Omnitrophica WOR_2 bacterium GWA2_47_8
TAAGCGAACACACGCCTTTTCAAGAGGCAAAAAAGTTTTTTGAGGGAAATCTTAATTATGATATCGGCATTATCAGTGAGGCCGGTGTCCCGTGCGTGGCTGACCCGGGCGCGGAGATCGTAGCCCTGGCACATGCGAAGAATATTGAGGTGGTCCCGCTGGTTGGGCCGTCATCGATCCTTTTGGCGTTGATGGGTTCCGGCTTTAACGGTCAGAATTTTGCTTTTAACGGTTATCTGCCGAAGGAAAAAGACGAACGCATTAAAAAGTTAAAGGAATTAGAACGGCGCGTATTTGCAGAAAATCAAACCCAGATCTTTATGGAGGCGCCGTACCGGAATCAGAATTTGTTTGAAGAGGCCCTGTTGAATTTGAATCCCAAGACGGCGCTTTGCGTGGCCGCGGATTTAACGATGCCGACGCAATTTATTAAAACACTTTCGATTAACGAGTGGAAAAAGAATAAGCCCGCTTTTGATAAAAGGCCGGCGCTGTTTTTGATTGGAAGATAATAATATGACCATAATGATAAGAGAATCAGCTGAACTTATTGCCGTTTCCCGCCGGGCGGGCCGCGCCATCGGCGACTATAAGATGGTCGAAGAGGGCGACCGGATCGCGGTCGCGGTGTCAGGCGGAAAGGACAGCATTTCGCTTTTACATGTCTTAAGGCACCGGCAGAAGATTTCGCCTGTTAAGTTCGAGTTTTCAGCGGTGCATATTGATTTTGGGTTTGAGGATTTTAACCCGCAGAAGCTTATTGAATATCTGCAAAATGAAGGATTTCCTTATCATATTGAGCCGGTAGAGTCTTTGAAAGGTGAGAAGTGGGAGGATATCGACTGTTTTTGGTGGTCGAAGAACCGGCGGAAGGCGTTGTTCCTTTTCTGCGGCCGATTAGGATTTAACAAGATCGCCTTTGGACACCATATGGATGATATTGTGGAGACGATCCTTCTGAATCAATTTTACCGCGGGGAGACCGGGGCCATGAAACCCAAACAGGAGTTGTTCGGCGGAAAGATAACCATCATCCGGCCTTTGGCGTATGAGCGGGAAGAGAACATGGTCAATCTGGCGAAAAAACTTAATATCGAATCCATTGGCGGGCAATCCAAATGCGCCAATGATGAAACGTCGCACCGGATGAAGATCAAGAAGATGCTGCGCGAATTTGAAAAAGAAAATCCCTATATCATGAAAAATATTTTTAAAAGCCTGCAGAATATCCGAACGGACTATTTATTAAATAGCTCTCAGATTTCAGCTGTCAGCCCCAATTTCCCTAAAATAATCTAGAGATAATTGGGATATCCTGATCTCATCTGAATTTATTTAAGGAAAATCAGGACTCTCAGCAGCTGAAAGCTGATGACTGACGCCTGAAAGCTTAATATGGACAAAATTAATC
>MHFY01000083.1:4728-11252 GCA_001805375.1 Omnitrophica WOR_2 bacterium GWA2_47_8
CAGGCCTTCGAGACCGATCCGATCGCCCTGGATTTGGCCTTGCGCACGGTCAAAGAAGGAACGGACAAGGAGTTTTTCCTTATTTACCGTACTTTTCTCTACATGCCTCTGATGCACAGTGAAGAAAAAGATACGCAGGCCTTGTCCTTTAAATATTTCGGCGATCTGGTGGAAGAGGCTAAAAAGACGATCCCGCAGAATTTAGCTTATTATCAATACAGTTTCAGTTACGCGAAAAAACATTCCGATATCATTATGCGGTTTAGCCGTTTCCCCCAC
Organism: Omnitrophica WOR_2 bacterium GWA2_47_8; assembly: GCA_001805375.1. Taxonomy (GTDB): domain Bacteria; phylum Omnitrophota; class Gorgyraeia; order Zapsychrales; family GWA2-47-8; genus GWA2-47-8. The sequence continues at coordinate 5,008 of MHFY01000083.1, forward strand.
CGCAATGAGATTTTAGGCAGAAAATCCTCTTCCGAAGAAAAGCAATTCCTCACCCAGCCGGGCTCCTCGTTTTAATTTCTATAAATTTATGATTTGCAAATTGACAAGCATTTCCCCCGTCTTTATATTAACAATATGGATTTTAACGAGCAGATAACAAAGGCGGTTTCTGAGTCGGCTCAGGAGGCCTTCAAGGCACAATTGTCTTTAGACGCCAAAGAAACCAGCGGCGCATTTACCCTTTCCTCCAATGCCATCGCGGGGTGGGCGAATTTTTCCGGCGCAATGGAAGGGAATATTATCCTTGGTGTAAGCACGGAAGATACAATGAAGATCGCGGCCAAACTGCTGAACAAAGAAATAAAAGAAGTGACCCCGGAAGCGATCGAGCCTCTCAGCAAGTTAATGGCCGCGGTTTTGACAGGAATCCAAACGCGCCTGAAAGAAGCCAAGAGTGATTTTACCCTGGCCCCTTTGACCATGGCCCAGGGGGAAACCGTTAAGACAGCGCCGAAAGAAGCGGAAGTGATCTTTGCTAAACATTTTACCTGCGACCTCGGTCAATTAGGGATGCGGGTGACCTGGAAAATGGCAAAAGCAGCTGAACTTGCAAAAGTAGAAGAACCTCCTAAGGTTGCCGAAGCGCCAAAAGCCGCTCACGCGGCCGACCCGGCCGCGCCCTTATCCGCAGCCGAACCGAAGCCAGCCGAACCTCAGGCGGCACCGCCGCCCGCAGGCGAACCAACATCGGCAGAGCCTAAGGCGGCAGAATCAGTAGAGGCCCCACCCAAGCTCGCCGAGGAAATCGCCAAACAAGAAACAACGATCTCCTTAAGTGCGCTTCTTAAGGAGAAGGAGGATCAGGCTTCCAGCCCCAGTTTAGAGGCTAAAAGTGTCACTTCCCACGATATTTTAAATCAGCTGGATAAGGCAGATGAACCCCCGCATCCTCCGGAAGAGCCAAATTTGGCTTCTCCGGCAGTGAGTGAGCCTGTTCCGGTCATTAAGCGCCGAGAATTTTTAACCGATGCCATGCGCCAACTGGATGAGGTGTTAAAGAAGCACAAACAAGGCAAATAGCGCATAATTATTTATATTTATATTGATATTTAATACGCCAGCGTTAAAACCATTGACAAACCCCTATTTTAGTATTAATTTAATCCTTAAATATATTTTGTCTGCCCACCAGAGTTCAAACTCTGGTTTTTATTTGTAGGGTCATTTCGAAGGAATTTTTTGATCTATGCTTCTTAAAAGAATCAAGCATGCCATTCTCGGACGAGCCTTAAATCCACTTGACCATGGAATGGCCCATAAAATGTCCCTTATTGCTTTCTTCGCTTGGGTAGGCCTGGGTTCTGATGGGCTATCTTCTTCCTGTTACGGCCCCGAGGAAGCCTTCTTGGCCTTGAGAGGCCATCCGCATTTAAGTGTTTTCGTTGCTCTTGCCAGCGCCATAACGGTTTTTGTTATCAGCGCCAGTTATTCCCAGATCATTGAACTTTTTCCATCGGGCGGCGGAGGGTATCTGGTCGCCAGCAAACTTATTTCTCCCAGAGTGGGTATGATCGCCGGATGCGCCCTTCTTATTGATTATCTTTTAACGATCACGATTTCCGTGGCCAGCGGCAGTGACGCGCTTTTTAGCTTTTTACCGGTTTACTTGCATCCTTTTAAACTTCATTTTGCCGTTGTGATGGTATCTGTTTTAGTTATTTTAAATTTAAGGGGCGTCAAAGAAACTGTTATTCCGCTGGTGCCTGTATTTTTGACCTTCGTCTTAACTCATGTTTTTATTATTTTTTACGGCCTTATAACGCAGGTGGCAAATTTTCCTCATATGGTGGAATCAGTTCAGGCCAGTATTCAAACAACCCGGCAGGAAATGGGTTTATGGGGCATGATCTTTTTGATCCTAAAAGCTTATAGTATCGGCGCGGGAACTTATACCGGGATCGAAGCTATCAGCAATGGTCTTCCTACGTTAAGAGAGCCTAAAGTCAAGACCGGTAAAAGAACTATGACCTATATGGCTATTTCTTTGGCCTTTACGGTTGTGGGGTTGATGCTGGGGTATCTCTTTTATAATGTGCAGCCGGAACAGGGAAAGACCCTTAATGCGGTCCTGTTTGAAACGATCTCCCGCGATTGGGGAGCCAACGGGCATATCTTTGTTTTAACGACATTGATCTCAGAAGCCATGATCTTATTTGTGGCTGCGCAGACCGGGTTTATCGGAGGTCCGCGTGTTTTAGCCAATATGGCGGTTGACCGCTGGTTCCCGACAAAGTTCGCCGCTTTAAGCGACCGGCTGGTCACTCAAAAAGGGATCTTATTAATGGGGATAGCGGCGCTCATCATGATGATCGCCACCCACGGATCGGTGAAATTCCTGGTCGTTCTTTATAGTATCAACGTCTTTATTACATTTTGTCTCTCTCAACTAGGGATGGTGCGTTATTGGCTGAAGATGCGCAAACACATTAAATCCTGGCTTAAGCGTCTTGTTATTAATGGGGTCGGTCTTTTGCTTACTACGGTTATTTTATTCTCGGTCGTTATTTTAAAATTTTATGAAGGTGGATGGATCACGCTGGTCATCACCGGATCCTTGATCGCCTTGGCGATGGGTATAAGAAGGCATTATTTAAATGTCCTTAAAGAATTGCGACGGTTATCGGCTTTGGTTGATTCCGCGGATCTGGATATCGCTGCCAAATCAGACCAGCCGCAAAAAGAACCCGTCTTTGACCGGAAAGGAAAAACAGCGATCTTGATGGTCAATGGTTATAACGGTTTGGGATTGCATACGCTGTTCAATGTCATTAGGCTTTTTGGAAAAGAGTTCAAGAATTTTGTATTTGTGCAGATCGGGATTATCGATGCCGGAAATTTTAAGGGGTCACCGGAAGTCGAGCATCTGCAGGTCCAGGCCCAAAAAGACATAGATCGGTATGTTCAATTTATGAGAAAACAGGGTTATTACGCCGAGGGCGTGACCCGGGTCGGGATCGATGTCATCGGTGAAATTGAAAAAGTTGGGCCTGAATTGATCCAGCGTTTTCCCGGCGCTGTCTTTTTCGGCGGACAGCTGGTCTTCACGCAGGAAACGATCTTTACCAAGTGGCTGCATAACTACACGGTCTTTGCCATGCAGAGAAAATTTTACAGCCAGGGAATACCGTTTGTGGTTTTACCGATTAAAGTGTGATACCTCTTTAAAAAAAGGACAATGAAATGAATTGGTTTGCTTTGGTGTTGACTGTCTTGGGCTTATGCGTGTTTGAGGTTGTCTCGAGTTTGGACAACGCGGTCGTTAACGCGGATGTCCTGTCCACGATGGGAAAAAAGTGGCGCAAATGGTTCTTGATCTGGGGGATCTTTTTCAGCGTTTTTTTGGTGAGAGGCCTTCTGCCTTGGCTTATCGTGTATGTGTCCAATCCCTCCATGGGGATGTGGGGCTCGCTGATGTCCACCTTCAGCAGTAATCCGGAGGTGGTCCAGTCGTTAGAACAATCGAAACCTGTCCTGCTCATCGCGGGCGGAATATTTTTGATCTTTTTATTTTTCCATTGGCTGTTCTTGGAGCCTAAGAAATTTGGGCTGGCGGTCGAGAAATTTGCAAGCAAACGCGCGGTTTGGTTCTATTCCATTGTTTCAGTTCTTTTGACGGTCATTATTTGGTATGCCTTAAAAATTAATGCTGTGATGGCCTTTGCCGCTTCCATCGGTTCCAGCGCGTTTTTTATCACCCACGGATTTAAGGAGCACGCCATGCGCATCGAGCATGAAATGAAGGAGAACGCGCATCTGTCGGATATCAGCAAGTTGATGTATCTGGAAGTGTTGGACGCCACATTTTCTATCGATGGGGTTATCGGGGCTTTTGCCTTTACCATGTCGGTGCCGCTTATTATCTTGGGAAATGGGCTGGGAGCCATTGTCGTCAGAGAATTGACTATTAAGGGCGTGGACAAGATCAAGAATTATCCGTACCTTAAAAATGGGGCCATGTATTCGATATTCTTCTTGGGTGTTATTATGCTATTGGAAAGTTTTGGCAGGCATATTCCACATTATGCTTCACCGGTCGTGACTATTGGAACCATCGGTTATTTTTATTGGAAATCGGTTAAAGAAATGAAGAAATAGTTTTTTAAAAGGCTCCCCTTGACAAGGGAAAAAATTGGGTTATAATTATACCGGTTGGTATGCGAATAAGATGAGAACGAAAGCTAAAAATCCGGCAGCAAAAGAAAAGCTCCTGAACGCCGCTCAAGCGCTGATCCTTAAAAAAGGTTTCAGCGCTACCAGCGTTGATGAGGTCTGCAAAGCGGCCAAATTGACCAAGGGCAGTTTTTTTCATTATTTTAAGAGCAAAGATGAGTTGGGGAAGATATTGCTGAAGCGGTTTTGCGATTCATCCCATCAGCTCATGGATGGGGAGGGATGCGAAGGGACGGACCCTTTAAAGCGTTTGTATTGTTATATCGATTGTTTCATAAAGGTATTTTCCGACGATAAGTTAAGCAGGGGCTGCCTTTTAGCGTGTTTTTCCCAGGAATCAGCCGACACGTACCCGGAGATCAGATGTATGTGTGAGGAAGGTTTCGAGGAGTGGACCAGGAGGATAGAGAAGGATATGAAATCCGCTAAGGAAAAATATGCCCCGAAGGCGTCCTTTGATCCCGGAAGCCTGGCCGAATATTTTGTCGCCTTGCTGGAAGGGGTCCAGATCCTGGCGCGGGTGAAACATGATAAAACCGCTATCAAAGAAAGCCTTATACATTTTAAACATTATTTAGATGTGCTGTATCGGGTGAGAAGGTAAATTTTTTTGGCTCATTTACATACCAACTGGTTGGTTTGTATTGTTGAATAACTAAAAAACACAAGGAGGAAGAAATGGAAGAAGGTAAAGAACAATCCTTCTGTTCAACCGAAAAAAGCTGCTGCGGAGGGAAAAAGCTTTTGGTAGGGATCATCGCGGCCATTTTGCTGTTTAGCGCGGGTTTCGGCGCGGCAAAGATGGTTAATTGTCCCAAGATGTGCCCGGTTATGCAGGCGAAATAAAAGTGATAGGTGGTAAGTTATAAGTAATAAGAATGAAGATGGCAATGCGGTTATTGTTGGTGTTACTTATCACTTATAACTTACCATTTAAAACTTACCACTTAAAACTTAGAGAAAGGAAAACGCATGTCTTTTGAAGAAAAAGATATTCTAAAAGATTCTGAATTATTGGATGCTTATTCACGGGCGGTGGTGGATGTCGTGGATCGCGTCGGGCCGGCGGTGGTGAGCATCAATATCGGCTGGCGTATCCATCCTCAGGGGATGGAGCAGGGCGGCGCTGGTTCCGGGGTCATTTTCACTCCGGACGGATATATCTTAACGAATAGCCATGTGGTCCACAATGCCACGAAACTCACGGTTGTCTTAAATGATAACAAGGCCTTGGAGGCCCATGTGGTCGGAGAAGACCCGGCAACCGACCTGGCGGTTCTGCGTGTCAATGCGCCTAATTTACCCTTTGCGCAATTAGGAGATTCCAACTCTTTAAAAGTCGGACAGTTGGCGATAGCTATCGGGAATCCGCTGGGTTTTCAATCCACGGTCTCAACCGGCGTCATCAGCGCGGTGGGACGGAATTTAAGAAGCCCGGACGGCCGCCTTATCGAAAATATCGTCCAGCATACAGCACCGCTCAATCCGGGAAATTCCGGCGGCCCGCTGGTTGACTCAAGAGGAAGGGTCATCGGCATCAATGTCGCGATCATTTATATGGCCCAGGGCTTAAGTTTTTCCATCCCGGTTAACACCGCGCAATGGGTTGCGTCACAGATCTTAAGTGTTGGCCGGGTCCGCCGGGGATTTTTAGGGATCGCGGGTAGAAAACGCGAGATCGACCCCCGCATCGCCCGTTTTTATGAATTAAAGAACCAGGCGACCGTACAGATCGAAGCTATCGAACCCAACGGCCCGGCGCAGAGAGCGGGATTGCGTGAATTTGACCAGATCGTTGCCATTGAAGCAACGATGGTTTCCACCGTTGATGACCTGCACCGCTTTTTATCGCAATGGCCGGTTGGGCAGCCGGTTGTTTTGACCGCCATCCGCGGCGCTGAACTATTAAAAATAACAGTTGTGCCGATGGAAGCTCCATAGAGGTGATCCTGCTTCGTCTTTCGACTCGCAGGATGGCTCGCCGTTTTATAAGAAAAATCACGGCTCCCCCTTTT
>MHFY01000083.1:11322-14126 GCA_001805375.1 Omnitrophica WOR_2 bacterium GWA2_47_8
TGTTATCAAATCCATTGTCACGAATGTTGCCGGCCAGGTTGCCGGCGCAAAAGTCGATATCGGCAGCTTATCGGTCGGTGTCTTTAGGCACGCCGTAAGCATCAAGAATTTCAAAATGTACAATCCGCCGGGCTTTCCCCGCGAGGTCATGCTGGATATCCCGGAGATGGCCGTTGAGTATGATCTATTTTCGATCTTAAAGGGCAAGCTGCACCTGGCGCTGATCGTTTTTGACCTCAAAGAAATGACGGTCATCAAAAATAAAGACGGAAAGCTCAATGTCGATGCGCTCAAAGTGGCGCAAAAAGATACGGCCGCAGAGGGAAAGCCTGGGAAATCGAAGGCTGGGAAAAAAGAACCCGCCAAGCAGATGCTCATGCAGATCGATGAGATGCGGCTTAATATCGGCCAGGTCATTTTTAAGGATTTCAGCCAGTCAGATACCCCGGTCGTCAGTGTTTATGACGTGGGGATAAAACAAAAGACGTTCAAGAACATCACCAGCGCGCAGCAATTGATCACGCTGGTCCTGATCGAGGCCTTAAAACCGACCGCTATTAAGAACGCGCAGATCTATGCGGCGGCCGCGATCTTAGGCGTGGGTTTTTTGCCTGCCGGCATAGTTGGGATGGTTGTCGGCAATAAGGCAGCCACGGCTGAATATAATGTCAGTTCTAAGGCAGCCTTTAGTGCCGTTGAAGATTTGCTTAAGAAATTAGGCGGTGAGATCAAAGTATCCGACGAAGCCGGGGGGAGTATCAAGGCTAAGGTAAGCGGAAATGATGTTGTTGTCACAATAACAAGTCTCAGCCGCGGAAAAACAAAGGTGGAGGTCCTCGCCCGCAAGATCCTTCTCCCTCAGCAGCAATTTGCTGAAGGTATCATTTATCAATTAAATGAAAGGTTAAAATAATCGTCTATGTTCAGGAAATTACATCACTTTATCAAGATCGTGTTTAACAGCGGACTGCTTTTTTTATGTGCTTCTGGGCTTTCCGCGCAAGAGACAACCGGCACGCAAACTGTGGCTTCCGCCGCGACGTCCACCATAAAGACCCAGTGGGATTCGGCCAAGCATTTGGTCGATGTGCTGATCGAATTCGTGGTCCGTTACAGCTTCCAGGTCTTGGGCGGTATCCTGGTCCTTGTCATAGGCTGGTTTGTAGCGAAATATATCGCGAGCTTCGTTAATAAATTCCTTATTAGACACAAGATCGATGTCACGATCGCTAAATTCATGATAAGCACCGTCAAACTTCTTATCATGAGCTTTGCCGTGATCGTGGCGCTGGGAAAATTCGGGATCGAGATCGCGCCATTGATCGCCGGGATCAGCGTGGTCGGGTTTGGGACCAGCTTTGCCCTGCAGGGGCCGCTTTCCAATTACGCGTCAGGCGCGACGCTCATATTCACCAAACCGTTCAAGGTGGGTGATATCATCGAAGTGAATGGGGTCATGGGAGAGGTCCAGGATATTAAATTGCCCCGCACGGAAGTGAAGACGGTCGATGGGGATGTGATCGTCATTCCTAATAAGCATATTGTCGGAGAGATCATCCATAATTATTCAGACTATAAAAAGTTAGATATTACCGTCGGTGTGGGGTATCGGTCAAATGTTCCCCAAGCCATCGAAATTATAAAGAAAATTGTCCAAGCGGATAAACGCATGGCCCAAACCAAGGCGCCGAAGGTCGGGATCTCTGAATTTGCCGATTCCGGTATCAATATTTACGCCAGGCTTTGGTGCAAGCAGGACAATTATTGGGATGCGATGTTCGATATCAATAGAGCGATCCTGGAAGAATTTAACAAACAGGGTGTTGAAATCCCTTATCCGCAACGGGATGTTCACATTATCGATAAGACCAAAGCAAAATAGTTCCCTCTACGGTTTCGGCCGGTAAATAACCGCCGCGATCAACCCTGCAAGTATCATCTCGATAAAAAGACCGATGACCCAAGCCGCGACAAGAAAGGCCGGGAGGGGTGTGACCGTGTAACGGACCAAATATGAAGGGCCGAATAGGGCGGCGATCCAAAACCCGTAACGCATTCCTTCCGCCGGGCCTTTATTTTCGTAGCCTTTTAAAAATATTAAACAAAAAATGAAAGAAAAAAGGAACTGCCCCAATAACATCCAGGGCATGTAGAGGCCCATATATTCCGACGGGCGCCAGAGATAAGAGGTCTGTCGGTAAACGCCGCTTAAAACGATGCCGTGAAAGACCCAGTCAAAACCAAAAATAAAGATAAAAACAAGAGCACTAGCTAATAAATAACGTTTAATATTCACCTTCATTGGCCGCTCCTTTCTAAAGATTTGCAGAAAGAATTCTCATGCCCTTTTACGATTATTATTGCGCAGCAAATGAAAAGACCATAGAAGCTTTACACCTTATGTCCGTAAGAATAAAAACATGGGGCCAACTCTGCCGGTGCGCTCAGATCGATCCAGGCGAAACTCCTAAATCCGCACCGGTTAAAAGACTGATCAGCAATGCCACCCCTACCGTCTTTAAAGTGAAGGGCCTGGATAAAGACGCGCCTACGCCCAAAAAACTTTTAGTTTGATGCCGGAGGGATGTTTTCATCCTGACAAGGGCTGTCGCCTTTTTCTTTGCTGCCAAAGGTTTTTTGGGCTTCTTGGAATTCTTCTTCAAAACCCCATGATTTGACCAGTCTGTTCGCCTCGCGTTCAAATTCGCAGGAGAATTTTCCTCTTTGCAGATGTCCCAGGATACGGTGGGCGATCTCATGCAGGATGACGCCTTCGATCGCCTTCGTGTTAGGGGCGGCATCGA
>MHFY01000083.1:14134-14834 GCA_001805375.1 Omnitrophica WOR_2 bacterium GWA2_47_8
CCGAGCTTTATGATATAGAAGCCATTTTGAAAGGCGGGAGGGTCGATGTCGCGCATGGTGTATTCGCTCGCGCTGGCAAAGCGGGCAATGCCGGAGGTGTAATAATCCAGAAAAATGATCGGCCGCTGCCGGTCCGTGACCGTTAATAGCACATCCCAGGGGAGCCCGTTCAAGGCATTTTTCAGCGCTTGGGAGGTATTTTTATATTGAAAACGAAGGCCGCCGCTGACGAATTCACTTAAGTACTGATCGATCAGTTCTTCCCGATCATCATATTTCCATTCGGACAGTTTGTTATCGTTTAGGTAAAAGGTCACGGTGTCAGTCTTAGACCTATCCGGGTGGTTAAATGTGTATGTTTCTAGATCGCCTTCCACGCGAAGGTTTCGCGCTTCTTTTAAGGGATAATGGCTGTTGAGTTCCTCTTTCGACATGGAAACAGAGACATTTGTGATGGTGGGGAATGGTTCGTTCTCTAGGCAGAATGATTGTTGTACGCCGGCGCACAGAAAGAAAAGAGGACAGAGGGAATAAGAAATCTCCTTAAGCATGGTTCAATTTTAGAGGAGTTTACGGTTTGCGTCAAGGCATTCGCCCATAAATACAAACCATTATGAATTTTATAACTTAGCACTATGTTACCTAAATTATATTTAGAGGAACACAGTGTTAATACCTTGTTCCTCTTTTTTTAAAAATA
>MHFY01000083.1:14847-17913 GCA_001805375.1 Omnitrophica WOR_2 bacterium GWA2_47_8
CATTCTATGCGATAATCTTTTTTCTGCCCATTTCGATCGCCATTATCGAAAGTTTTGCGGGTTTGGCCCAAGTCGTCTTTTTTATCAAAAGAGGCGTTCTTTTCAGCATAGCTCTTCAGGAAGAACGCAGGCAGGGGCACAAATCAGCCTTTTTTAAAACGATCGGCCTCTTCTTTAGATCTTTTAAGCCCGTCTCCAGTTCCCTAAGTGAGCCGATAGGGATCTTTATTTTTGTTAATTTTTTGACCATCCTGGTCAGTCAATATCCTGAGTTAAGCTTGAAGGCCTTCTTTTGTAAGACACTTGAGGTTTCCTTCATGACCTACATCTTCATTGAGGCCTTTAATCAAAAAGAGAGGATCAGGAAGTTCCTTCTGGCCTGGCTCTTGTCCGCTTTTGTTATAGCTGTTGACGGGATCTTCCAGTTCACACAGGCGTTTGATTTTATCCACGGTTATGTTGTGTCACCGGGGAGGGTCGGCGCTTCTTTTAAGCATCCCAATGATTTCGGGTCTTATATTGTTATCATCGTTATGCTGGTCATGTGTTTGCTTTTATTTTGGCTGGCCACCAAAAGGGATCATGTGAATGACCTCCTGGGCCCCAGAAAATTTAAATTTAAACATCTCCCCCTGTTTGCATTGATCGGGTTAAGCGCTTTGTGGATCTTTGCGTTGATCTGCTTGGGGCTGACCTATTCCCGCGGAGCTTGGGCGGGATTTTTTATTTCCGTTGCCTTTGTCACGTTTTTACGCAAAGAAAAGCTACTGTTCCACTGTTTAATCGTTTTGTTATTTATCGCGGTTTTTTTCCCTAATTTGCAAAGGTTAAGGAATGCCTCCTTTACGGCAGATAACGTTACCAACGAACGGGAATTGATCGATCTCAGGCGGCCGGAAAATACCGATTTTAATTCGCGGAAGCTTTTAGACCTCATTGATTTTAAGATCAGGAATTTCGGAGCGGCGGGAAGAAAAGGTTATTGGCAGGAAGCCGTGAATATTATCAAGGACTATCCTGTTTTGGGGACAGGGTTAAATACGTATTCTCAGGTCGCCCCGAAATATAAATTGGTATGGGGCGGATATGCTCATAATTGTTATTTGCAAATGATGGCGGAAACAGGGATCCTGGGCCTGATGTCGTTTTTGTGGGTCCTTTTTGTATTGTTCTACAAGGGCATCGTAAATTTAAGAATCATTAAAGATCCCTTCGGCTATGCCGTTGTCTTGGGTTCTTTGGCGGGATTGGCTGGTTTTCTGTTCCAGACGATGTTTGATACAAATCTTTATTCGGTGCAGTTAAGCGCTTTATTATGGACGACGATGGGTTTAATTGTATCTGTCCCCCGGGCGTATATCGAAGGATATCGAGAGAATTACAACTTGGCATTTTTTTCAAAATTATTCATGGGGTTTGGAACGCTGGTCCAAAACATGAGGCACTTGGAAAGACCGACAGCGTTACGCCTGAGGCTGGGCTTTACCGTGAAGAAGTTTATCTTTTATAACCTTATGGTCCTGCTGATACTCATTGCTTTGTTCATCGTCAATGAGGTCTTTTTCAGGATCTTCCGTGGGCCGCCGAATCCTCTCTTAACGACAACGCAAAAAAGCACGCAATACTTATTTGACCCGGGGCTTGTCCTTCATAACCTTTCATCGGTCTCGGGTGAATATGATTATACCGCCAACATAAATCAGTTCGGTTATCGGGGGAAAGACTTTAGTTTAGAAAAGAAACCGGATACCCTGCGGATCTTTGTTGTGGGGGATTCTTTTACTTTTGGAGTAGGGTCCCAGGACCATCAGACGATCCCGTATCTTTTAGGGCAGAAATTTAAAGAACGGAATGTAAAAGCAGAAGTTATCAACGCCGGCATCGGCCATTCTTCGCCCATTCAGCATTATGTCAATTTGCGCAATATTCATTTAAAATATAAGCCCGACGCTGTCTTTCTGTTGTTTGATCTGACCGACCTATGGGATGATTGGCATTCAGAACGCCATGCCGTCTACGATAAGAAGGGAGAGATCATCCGGTTTGACTTAACTTATATCGATGGAAAGCGCAGCCTTTGGCTCACTCTTGTTAAATATAGTGCTTTCTGTAAATATCTACATGATAAAGTCGTCCGGACGTTCGAGAAAATGCATTATTTGGGTTTTAAGAAATATTTAACGATCGCGATGCAGGGTAAGAAGGCAAAGGCTGAGATCATCAACTCCAAAGAAATTGAATCGGATGATGTCCTCATTGAGTATGACGGGCTTTTGATGATGCGCGGGCGCGAAAAGAAAGATCTGATAGAAAAACATTGGGGGAGAACGACCAAATATTTGACCAAAATAAAGGAGCTTTTGGATGAACAGCATATCCCGCTTATCTTGGTCGTTTATCCGCATGGGATCCATGTCGGGAAAGATCAGTGGGGGGCGGGGCGTCTGCCCTGGGGTTTTGAGGCTAACAAAATATATACGGACACATATCCGTTTGAATTAATCGAGAATTACGCGAAAGAGAAGGGGATCCCGTGCATTGAGACCCTGGATGATTTCTTAGCCCGCAATGAAGTGAAGCTGTTCTTTGATTGGGATGGGCATTTGACGCCGGCGGGTAATGAGGTTATGGCCCAGGGGATTATTTCTGATGAAGTCTTTCAAAATGTCTTCGCACAATGGCTGCCAACGTCAGAGGTCCATACGTCCAATAAGCGTTCCGACCGTTAAGGGTTTGCTTATTTATCGTCTTTTTTCTCCAGTTTATCGAGTATTCGTAACAATCCATCAAGGATCGTCAATGGGTGCGGCGGGCATCCGGGGATATAGAGATCCACAGGAATAATGTTATCGACTCCATTGCGGACTTTGCTTCCATCCACAAATGGACCGCCGCTGATCGCGCAGGCGCCAACAGCTATGACGATCTTAGGATTAGGAACAGCGTCATAAGTTTTCCTTAAAGCTAATTCCATATTCTTCGTCACCGGGCCGGTGATCATTAGGCCGTCGGCATGGCGGGGAGACGCCACAAATTGGATCCCGAAACGCGATAGGTCAAAGACCA
>MHFY01000083.1:17921-23463 GCA_001805375.1 Omnitrophica WOR_2 bacterium GWA2_47_8
TGACCTCATGATCCTGGAGCATTAAATCTTCTCTTTTGGAAACAGCCATGCGATGATCACATGAATAAGTTAAAATATTTTTTGCAGAAACGGCTTTGATATCTTCATTAAACAATAATTTTCCCATATCGACCGTGAGTTTATTTCTCAACCCGACCGCCCCCAGGGGATCTTTCTCTTTATCGATCGAAGAGGGAGCTTCCTGAGAGCTTATCACCGGTTTTCCGCGGAACCGTTTGGGAAAAGGCGGGATCTCTTTAGGATAGGACAATGTCCTGAATCCCTGTTTAAATCGGTTAATGATAACTCCCCACATAAATTTAATTCTCCCTTCCTTTTCTATTTATCTTATTAAGGAAAGACGAGGCTCGTCCGCCAGAGCGGGCGGCCTTACAGATCATGCCCGGCATACGACAGGTTAAAACTTTTATTGCAAAGCGGAAAATCCGAGATCTGGGCGCCCTGCACGGCAACAGAAAGGCCCGCCCAATTATTAAAAGACGGATCTTTGATCTTATAGCGTACGATCCGGGAATTGGAATCCGTCACCGCCACATGAACGATCTCTCCCCGCCATCCCTCTGTCATGGCCAGAGCCATATGATTTGGTTTTAATGCCGGCGGTTTTGTATACAGATCACCGTCCGGGATGTGGTTCAGCACATCTAAAAGAAATTCGATGGACCTTTGGGCCTCAAGCCAGCGGATCAATGAGCGGGCATAAACATCCCCCGAACCAACCGTAGAAATAGGGATATGATGAAAGCGGTACATCCCGAAGGCATAATCCGTGCGGACGTCCAGCCCGCATCCCGACGCACGGGCCGCTGGCCCAACGATCCCCAGGTCTTTCGCGGCCTTGTTGGAGACAACCCCTGTCCCTTCAAGCCTTGAAAGGACAGAGGACTTGGTAAAAAAAAGATCAGAGATCTCTTTTAGGTCTTTCCTGGCCGTCAATAGGCGTTTTCGAAAATCCGAGACCATGTCGTGATCCAGGTCGAATAAAACACCGCCGGGCCGGCATAAACTTCTTCCATAACGGTTGCCGCTTAACTCCATTAATAAGTTTAAAAATTCTCCCCGCAGCCGGCCGAAATACGCGGAGGGCGGTAAAAATCCTATGTCCGTGCTTAACGCGCCTAAATCTCCCACGTGATTGGAAAGCCTCTCTAATTCCAGCGCGATGGCGCGGATGGTTTCTGCCCGGGGAGATATTTCACAGTCGCTCAATGATTCGATGATATTGCAGTAAGACATCACATGTCCGATAACCGTATCTCCGGCGATCGATTCGGCTAACAGTACGGCCCTTTCTGCGGAAAATTTTTCCATCATTTCTTCAATGCCGCGGTGCTGGTAGCCCAGCTGGATTTCCAGATTGAGGATCTCCTCCCCATGGCATTGAAAGCGAAAATGCCCGGGCTCAATGATCCCTGCGTGAACCGGGCCGACAGCCACTTCGTGGACTTCTGCGCCTTCCACCCGATAAAACGGATAATTCTCCGGAATGGGGCTTGAAGCAATTTCCGGCCCAAGGCCGGATCCCGTGAGGTAATTGTGATGATACCGTACGGGTTTAAGCCAAGGATGCCCGACGGGCTTAAGGGCGAATTGTTCCGCCATTTCTCTTTCAAACATGTGCGCCTGGGGGAGTTCGGGTGTCAGGGATTGAAAAGACGCATTATTAAGCGGTATCCTCAGGGAGGAGGTGGACAGGGTGCCTTCCTGGTCATTGCCTAACATCGAAAAGATCTTTATATGGCTGCTGCTTTCGGGACAGGCGAACAAATTAACGAGCCTGGCGCCCCGCGCGCATTCCGTTAAAATCCTTTGCCGGAATGAATTCTCATCCAATAAAGGAACAGCCGTCAATTCCCAGCTTTGTCCATTATGAATATGTAATCTTTGGTTTTCCACAGGTCATCCTCCCAAAAGGGCGCTGGCTTCATTGATCAGGTCATAAAGAAATTGAGGCACAAAAACCCCCGAGAATAACAAAACAAACGTCAGTATGGCCAAAGGGATGATCGTAAAGATATTTTCTTTTTTGATCTTGGGGGGAGCGTTGTCGGCTGGTTTTCCAAACGCCATCCCTAAAATAACTTCTGAAAACCCCCAAAAGATCACTGACAAAAATAGAAAATAAAGGAACACGATCATATACCGTTGCGTCAGGATGGCTTCCTTTAAGATCAGCAGCTCGCTGTAAAAGATCCCAAAAGGCGGGAACCCGGCAATGACGATGAATCCTAATATCAAAAAGAGGCCGGTCGCGGGAAGCTGGTGGATGACCCCGCGGATAATTTCCCCGCCCGCGGCGGGCCCGCCTTCGGCGGAAACTTTTTTACTTCGAAAATTTTGGTAAAGGTTCCCGGCGACTAAGAAGATCAACCCCTTGGCAAAGGCATTGTTGACCGCATGAAAAAGGCTCGCCCAGATGGCCCCGCCGCCCAGCCCTAGACCTAAGACCAGGATCCCCATATGTTCAACGCTGGAATAACCCAGCATGCGGTTAAAATCTTTCTGCCCTAGGATAAAGATCGCGGCTATTCCCAAAGATAAAAGCCCCAAAAGAATAAAGATGGGAGAAACAAATTTTTCTAAATGCGCATGAAAACAGATTTGGGTGACTCTAAAAATAGCTAGGAAGGCGCATCCGGTCAATGCCCCGGACATGATGGCGCCCACGGGAGCCGGCGCTTCGCCATAGGCGTCGGGTTTCCAGGTATGCATCGGAGCTAATCCCATTTTGGTCCCGTATCCGACGATAAGAAAGATGATGCTCAGCTTCAGCCAGGACGGGGAAAGAGAGGCGGCATTGTTCAAAATATTTTCCAGGAATACGGTCTTGATCGTTGTCGCGGATACGCCTAAAAAGAGGGTCCCCAATAATGCCAAGGCGACGCCGATGGAGGAGATCAGCAGATATTTCCAGGTCGCTTCAATGCTTCGCGGGTTTCGGTAAAAATTAATGGACGGGGCGCTTAACAAAGTTGCTGTTTCAATAGCGATCCATAATAACCCCATGTGCCGGCTTAAGGTGACAAGTGTCATGGCCGAGAGAAGGCACAAAAGGCATGCGATGAAAATCCGGTTGGAACGGTGTTCTTCTTCTTTAAGAAAACCGATAAGATAAATTGAAACCGCAAAGAATAAAATACTGACAAGCCCTAAGATCAACAGGCTTAGAGCATCAAACCCCAGAAAAGCGTTGAATTGAACGTCATGCGGCTTCCGCTGCCAAAAGCTCATTGTTGTGAGCAGATGAAGGGACGTGGTTGACAGAAAAAGTATTTTTTTAAACCTGTCTTGATTCACAAAGAAGACCACCATCCCCATGAAGAAAGGCAGGCCTAATAAAACAATGAGCTCCATGAATTAATCCTTTAGGTTCGTTAAATTGATCGTGCTTCCGCTGCCAAATTCCCGGTTGATATGGTTCACCACGATCCCCATGACCAGCACGCCCACAAAAATATCCAGCAATATCCCCATCTCAACCAGAAGCGGGGTCTTCTCCAATAAAAGAAGAGCGAAGAGGAAAATCCCGTTTTCCATGACCAGATAACCGATGACCTGCGTTATGGCCTTGAACCGGCTGACTAAGAGCAGAAATCCCATCATAACCACTGAAAAGGCTGAGGGGATCAACAAATTCGATATTTCTTTGGCGGGCAGCTCTAACTTGGAAGAAATTAAAAAAGCCACGCTCATAAGAAAACCGCCCAAGATAAGCGTCTTCCCGTATCCGATCAGAGGCTGGACCTCCCATCGTATCGACACATGCCGCATCGCCCAAAAAAGTAAGCTCGGCATCAAAATAACTTTCAGGATGATCGTTACGATCATGATAGCGACCGCGTGAAGGCCGGGGTATATCAATAAAGGCGTTGTGCTTAAGACAAAAGATTGCAGCGCAAAGATCTGGATGATCGTTCCCAGACGGTTATTGCCCAGGATAATGACCCCCAAAAAAACAATTAAGATCAAGGCCAATTCTAACCACATACCATTACATTCCGTCATTTTTCCGCTCCGCCACAATTCTTGGCGGAACGAGGCTCGTCCGATTTAAACGGACGGCCTTTTCAGCAGGACGACCAGCAATCCAACGAGCGCTAAGACAAAAGCACTAATCAGTAGTTGAGGAACACGGTTTAAGCGGATCCTCGCCATACCCGATTCTACAGTTCCGATGATCACGGCCAAGATGATCATCCCGCCAGAGAAGATCGCTGTCTGCAGGACGGGTGATAGATCATGGGAGGGGATCAGGATATTGACGAACAAACTTCCCAAAATAAATAATTTAATCGCGCTTGTATAAAGAATGTAGCCCAGGTCCCATCCGCTGTGGTCCAGGACCATCACTTCATGGATCATCGTCAGCTCTAAATGTGTGGCCGGGTCATCCACCGGGATACGCGCGTTCTCCGCCAGTAAAACCATAAAGTAACTTCCGCCCATCAGAAGAAGGACCGGCCCAAAGGAATGCCACGCGGATAAAATATTGCCTTGGATCATCTCCGATAACACAAGCTTTTTGGATAAGAGGGCCAGGATCATAAAATTTAAAAAGAGCGCCACTTCCGCTAAACACGAAAAAGCCGCTTCTCTGCTTGCGCCCATGCCTTCAAAGCTTGATCCTGTGTCCCACGCGGCAAGGACCATAAAGAACCTGGCCAAACCGTAGAGATACGCAAAAAGGATAACATCGCCCCAGAATTGCAGCGGCGCCGTTAAACTGCCCAAAGGGATCAGCATGGCCGAGGCCAGGATCGCCGCCATAGAAATGATCGGCGCGGCCTGAAAGATCCAGGTCGTGGTGGTGCTGTAGACATTTCCTTTCCGGAATAATTTTCCGATATCGTAATAGACCTGCAGTAAGGGAGGGCCCCATCGTCCGGCGAAGAAGGCCTTCGTCTTTCCGATGATCCCCATCAGCAAGGGGGACAGGATCAGAACGACACTGAGGTGCAATAAGATTTGGATTCCCATTTTTTTTGCCTCTAAACCATTTTCCAAAGGAGCACGATCAAAAGAAAAGTAAAAATATAAAATAAGTACAGCTGCGTATAGCCGTATTGGATAATCCTTAATTTTGCCGATAAGAACCGGATAAAGTAGAACAGCGGGCGGAAAAAGACCGTCTCCGAAGCTTCCACGATACGGGAGGAGGCCTCTGTTTCTTGAGGGAAATATCCTTGCGGCTTGCCGCCTTTAACAGCATAACCTAATACATTCCGGAATATCTGTAAAATAGGCTCCGCAAACGATGATGCTGTGTACTGCATGCGCGGCGTGGGTGCAGAATATCCGCATCCCCACGTCTGCGCTTTTGTTACCGGCAAGGATCTTATGGCCATTCTTTTCAGTAAGGTCAAAATGGCCGCGAGCGTGGCCAAAATAAGCAATACCAGGACCGTTGTCAAAAGCGGCGTGAGAATTGTCCCTTCAGTGAGAGGAGATATCTTAATAGAAGAGATCTCTGAGGCCGTATCCAGGGAGAAAGACACCATGACGCGGGGAAAAAGCCCGATCC
>MHFY01000084.1:0-4496 GCA_001805375.1 Omnitrophica WOR_2 bacterium GWA2_47_8
ATGTTCCCGACGACCGCACAGGGATTAGGCGCTTTGCTGGAAGCCCCCACTGAAAGCCCGGAACCGCCTAATTGGAACGGCCCTTACATCGAAAAAGAACCCACGGACCCCTGGGGGCACCCTTATGTGTATGTTTCCCCAGGAGACCATCGCGGCGACTACGATCTTTATTCCAAAGGAAAAGACGCCAAAAAAGAAGAAGACGATATCGTCAATTGGAAATAACGGGCTTATGCGTGCGATAAGGTTATTAAAAGATTCTAGCAGCAGGGGCTTTACGTTCTTTGAATTAATGGTCACCGTAGCTATTTTAGGTTGCGGCATCGTTTTTATTTATAGATCGTTCTTTATGAGTTTAAATGTCATTCAGCATCTCAGCTACCGGCTTTACGGGGACGTTCTGTTGGACAATAAGATCCAGGAATTGCAGGAAGAATTTTACTTAAGCGGTACCGTCGATGAGGCGAGTTCGTTACAGGCGCAAACCGTGCAGATCAATAATCGGCCGATATCTTTTGTTTTTTCCGCTGATATAAAACAAGTGGCAAAGCTCAACGATCTTTCATTTGTTTATTTAAAGATCATGTGGCGGGAGGGGAATAAGAATGTCCAGCTGTCCCGGCAGGCGTATTTATATAAAAAATAGGGCGTCGTTTTCAGCCTTTACCCTGGTTGAGATCCTCCTGGTTGTCTCTCTGGTCACGATGATCAGCCTGACCCTTTACAACGCCTTTTCTAACGGTTTAAAGCTTTGGAGCCGGAGCCAGCATCTGAGTGTGGAGGAGGACATCGCGATCTTTTTTGAAAAGATTAATGAGGAACTGGATAACAGTTACGCCTTTTCCAAGTTTTACTTTAAGGGACGGACCAACAGCTTTGCGTTCCCTTCCCGTGTGAATGTCTGGCAGAAGTCCCAGGGGAAGGATGCCGCTATCAAAGAGCCAGGGATGATAGAGTATTTCTTTGATCCCCTGAGCGATGATCTTTATAAGCGTGAATCGAATTACGGTGTGGCCATCGAACGTAAGTTTTCCGGCGAAGATAGGCTGATTTTTAGCAAGATAAAAAGCGTGGGATTTAAATATTTTTTAAGGGATTCGGAAGGAAGGCTGTTTTCCACCCAGATAACGGATGAAATGCCCCGCGGCGTGCGTATCGACGTCACATTTCTGGATGGACAGGGCCAGGAAAAGAATTTAAGTAAATTAATTTTTATGCCCATGGCACAGCAGCTGTAATGATTAATTTAAGAAATGAAAAAGGCACTGTTCTGATCTTTGCCCTTTGGGCCTTGGGGCTGTTGGCATTCCTGGCGGTGACCGTCGGTATCCTGTGCCGGCAGAAGATCTTGCTTTTTTCCAGCCTGGAGCGGAAGAGCCAATTGCGCTTCCTTGCGGATGCGGGGGTCAAGCAATCGGTTAAGCTGGTGTCGGCAAATAAGGCGTCTTTGACGGCCCCGATAAAAATGTTCATGCATAACGATAAAAGCGGGTCCTTTATCATTGACGGTCTAAATTATAAGGTGACGATGATGTATGAGGAGCCTTCGGATGACCTGCAATCCAAGGAAAGCCATTTAGGCGTCGTTGATGAAGAGCGCAAATTAAATCTTAATGAGGCCAGTTTTTCGGAAATAAAAGAATTGGTGCGGTCGGTTTTGGGTTTGGAAGAAAGAGGGGCTTTAAATATCGCCGCTTCTTTTATTGAATGGCGGGAAGGGGTCAAAGAGGAGATTGTCCAGTTTTTAAAAGAAGATTCTTATGGCCGCCTGAACTATCCCCCTAAAAAGGGAAGATTTGAAACATTAGATGAGATATTGTTGGTTGAGGGGATGAGCGCGGATCTTTATGAAAGGCTTATTCCCTTTGTTACGATCTACGGCGATGGGAAGGTCAACATCAACACCGCGCCCTATCCGGTCCTCTCGGCCCTGGGGCTAAAAGATAAGGTCATCAGAAAGGTCATGGCCTTCCGTCGGGGTAATGACGCCCAGGAGGCGACCGCCGATGATAATGTCTTTTTCGGCAGCCATATGGTCATTGAACAATTGCAATCCTTTACCGAACTAAGCCAGGAGGAAATCGATCAGGTCGATTCGCTGAACGTCAGTTTTCGATTAAAAACAACTTCGGATTATTTTTTTGTACAAAGCCGGGGAAAGTTTAAAATGAGCAATGAGATCAAAACGATCCAATGTGTTTATGATTCCCTGGATAAACGGTTCCTTTACTGGCGGGAGATTTAGATGATATTCGCTTCCAGCGATACCATCGCTATTAGTTTAACGGAAGAAACCTTAAAGGTCATTCACCTGAAGGGCAAGGGCGCCGACCAGAAGATCATCAATGTCAGTAAAAAAGACATTAAAGGCCAAAGCCCCGAAGAGGTGGGTAAGGTTTTAAAAGATACCTTGTCGGAAATGGAGATCAAGGCCGCTAATGTCGTCAGTGTCATCCCCTCCAGTTTAACGACCACCAAAAATATCGAGATCCCGTCCACTAACCCCGATGAAATTAAATCCATTATTGATCTGCAGGCCGGCCGGCACACCCCGTATTCCCGGGAGGATATTTTGATCGGCTACATCAAGATCGGTGAATATTCCCGTAACTATACAAAGGTATTATTGATCATTGTCAATCGGCAGGTCATTAAGGGGCAGATCAGTGTTTTTGAACAGGCCGGGGTAAAGCTGGAAAAGATCCTGTTCGCTCCGGAGGCAAAGGCCAAGTTTTATGCCCAGGTCTTAAACGTTAAGGCGGAACAGCCGCCCATCGGTATCATTGACGCCGGAAAATATTTTACGGATTTTACCATCGAAGCCAATAACACCGTGGTCGCCTGCCGCAACATCCCTATCGGCATGGAGCATTTCATAAAAGAAGGCCAGGACGCTAAGAATAAATTTATCACTGAGCTGCAGCAATCCATCGAATCCTATCAAAATGAGGACAATAAACTTCCCGACACCTACATCTTAACGACCGATGATGCGAAGATCAAAGAACTGCAGCCCTTGTTACAGGAAAAATTGAAAGCCACCGTCAAGGTTGTATCGTATCTCGACCAGGTCAAGGCCATCCAGCCGGTCATGCTCAAGATTGTTTCTGAATATGACGATGAATCCTTTTTAGATGTCATGGCGCCGTTCAATGTTTCGGCGCCGATGCAGGTGGATTTAACACCCGATGAAGTCAAGGTCCAGCGTTCGATCGAGGAAAAAGGACTGCAGGTCGTGCAGGCGGCCGCGTTTTCCTTGGTGATCCTCCTGCTTGTTTTCGCCATATTCTTTGCCAAGATCTATTTTAGAAGCAATGTCTTAAGTAAGATAAGCGATGAATATAAACAAAAACGCAAAGCCGTGGAGGAGCTGGAAACGGTGGCAACGGCGACTGGGATCGTTAAGGATTATCTGAATCACCGGATGACGAGCTTGGAGGTTTTGGAGGAGCTCTATAAGAAGATCCCGGAAGAGATCTATCTAAAGAGCATTGTCCTGGAAGAGAACGGGACCATCAATATCGACGGTATTTCTGAGACACGTTCAACTGCTTACGCCTTTATTACCACGATCGAAGATTCGGAATTGTTCAAGAATGCCAAGATGATCGCCAGCAGTTCTAAAAAAGAACGGGGCAAGGACGTGGCGACTTTTCAGATGTCTTTTAAATTAGAAAGCGCCAAGGACGAGGAAGAGAAACCGGCGGAAGTCGCGAAGCCCGAAGGCGAAGTTAAAGAGGGTGAAAAACCGCCGGAAGGTGAAGCGAAAAAAGAGGAAGCCAAGTGATCCAGAATTTCTATAATAAATTATCCGAAAAAGAGAAAAAGGTTTTTTATATCGCGGCCGGGGCGGTGGTGTTGGCCCTGTTTGACGCGCTTTTCTTAAGGCCGATCACCTCCCGTTTGCATACGCTGGACCAGGAGATCATAGATAAAGAAAGCATCATCAGGCGCGATATGCGTTTTTTATCGTATCAGGACCATATTTTGGCGGAACGTCAGGTCTTAAATCAGTATCTGCGAAAAGAAGATAAGGACCCTTACCAGATCAATTCTGAATTTTTGCAAAAGCTTGAAAAGTTGGCCTCGGAAGCGCAGGTCACCTTGGCCAAGGTCAATCCCTCCGGTGAAAAGCAAAGAAAAGGATTTGTCGAATATTATGCGGAATTGGAATGCACGGGAGAATTGGAGAAGATCGCTCAATTCATGCATTTGATCAACACCTCGCAGGATCTTATTAAAGTTACGACCATGAATTTAGCTCAGCAGAAGGCCGGTGCCAAAGAACTGGGTGTTACCATGAAGGTCATGAAGGTTATTTTAGATCCTGAGGCCATTGCGGTCCAGGAGGCCCTAGTTGAAAAAATAAATATGGAGAAACAGGGAGGTAATGCCGGTGTTGGCGGACGGTTTTCGCCCGGCGGTCCGGGGGATTCTTCTAAGGGGGCAGATGGTAGTGCGGGCGGGAGAGGGGGAGGTGCCGGAGGCTCAGGCGA
>MHFY01000084.1:4526-4763 GCA_001805375.1 Omnitrophica WOR_2 bacterium GWA2_47_8
CGAATCTGGTGGGGGCGCCCGCCGCTTCCCGCCAAATCGTGGAGTGGATTAGCGTTTACGGACGCGAGCTTCTGGGAACTGGAAATTAAAGAGTTGACACCTTATTTGAGAGCCGATATACTCCTCCAAATATGAACGAACGGCATGAAGACGCGAAGTATTTGAGCGAGGCCGGATTTCTGCGCCTGAAAAAAGAACTCATGGACCTGAAAGACGGACACCGCAAAGAAATTGCGG
>MHFY01000084.1:4809-5738 GCA_001805375.1 Omnitrophica WOR_2 bacterium GWA2_47_8
GGAGTATCAGGAAACCAAAGACGAACAACTGGCGTTAGAGGCCAGAATCTCGGAGCTGGAAAACATCCTAAGCCGCGCCGTCCTAATTTCGCACACTGTAAGCTCCTTTGTGGATTTGGGTTCCACCGTCAAAGCCAGAAAAGAGGGAAGCGAGGAAGAAGCTTTTTCCATCGTCGGTTCGGAAGAGGCGGAACCTTCCGCAAAGAAAATTTCAAACGAATCGCCCCTGGGGCGCGCCTTTCTGGGCAAGAAGAAAGGGGACACAGTGACTGTCTATACACCTAGAGGCGAAATACGCTATCATATTCTTGATATCATCTAAATCAAGATTTTTACGTGAGTGCTTTTGAAAAACTTAGAAAAGCGCGGCTCGCCAAATTAGAACTTCTTAAAAAAGCCGGAATAAATCCTTATCCGGCCGTTTCTTCTTTTGAGCTTAGCGAAATCGCTCCCCTTAAAAAAGATTTTAAAAAACTGGCCGGCTCAAAAAAACCGATTGCCGTCGCCGGCCGCATTATGGCCAAACGCGAGCACGGTGGTTCGGTTTTTTTGGATATTTTTGATGGTTCGGATAAACTCCAGATTTTCCTGGCAAAAGATAAAATCGGCGAAGTTTCTTTTAAGCTCTTTTTTGAAACCATAGACATCGGAGATTTTATCGCGGCCCAAGGCAAGCCTTTTTATACCAAGAAAAACGAACCCACTCTGGAGGCATCATCCTGGGAAATTCTCTCAAAATCTCTCCGGCCTCTCCCTGAAAAATGGCATGGGCTTCAGGACGTGGAAGAGCGCTTCCGCAAGAGATATCTCGATATTCTGATGAATCCGAAGACAAAGGAAATTTTTCTTAAAAAAACAAAAATAGTTCAAGCCGCAAGAAGTTTTTTTGAGCAAAACGGCTACATCGAGGTGGATACGCCGATTTTACA
>MHFY01000085.1:0-2187 GCA_001805375.1 Omnitrophica WOR_2 bacterium GWA2_47_8
TTTAGAGGTATTACCCCTTTTCTTCCACAAGGCGCCAGGGCCGCGGCCGATACATTCGACTTTCTTTGATCTTTGAAGATCGCGAAGCACAAGCCGGATCATATCACGACTGACCCCCGGGCATTCCCTTTCTATGTCAGAAAGAGTGAATTTCTTATCAAATCCATGAACAGCGGCTTCGACAAACTCTGTTTTCGCCCCGCGCGGACTTTTCATCTGCCCCACCCGGCTTTCAAATTCCTGATAAGCCGTCTTTAAAATATACAAAAGATAATTGATGTACGGCCAGGCATCATGCTTGCCGTCATGCCAACGTTGCGAGCTTTGTTCCAAGGTTTCGTAATAGCGCTCTTTATTCTGTTCAATCAGCCGCTCCAAACTGATGTAACGCCCGACCTCATAACCCAGCGTGTAAGTTTGAAGCAGAAGAAGCAGCCTTGAAACACGTCCGTTGCCGTCGCGAAAGGGGTGAACGCAAAGAAAATCCAGGTTAAACGCGGCCAGCGCGATCAAGGGATGGACAGCCTTTTCTTTCAAAGCATCCTGCCAAGCCTCGATTAGCTTCTTCATAAAGACAGGTGTTTTCGAAGCTTCAACTGTCTTAAACCGCACCCGCTCCCGTCCCCCGGAGAGCTTTTCAATGATATCCACGTTCTTCTCTTTATATTTGCCGGCGTCCCAAATCTCGCCGCGGCTCATTTCATGCAGTTTACGGATCGTCCGCTCGGAAACAGGGATCTTTTTACCTTCCCGATGGATCCAATCCAGCGCCGTCCGATAAGAACGCACTTCCTCTTCGCTGCGGTCTTTAAGATGGGCCTTTCCAAAAACAATGGTCCCCACCCTTTTCTGATTAACGGTCACCCCTTCAATCCTGTTGGACGAAACCGCGCTTTCGATAAGGGCATGCTCACGCAGCACTTTCAATTTCTGCGGTGACTGTTTGGTGAAAAGCTCCTGCTTGCCCCGCGCCTCGCCCAGATCCGCCAGATACCAGGAGGTGGTCGAAGGGATATTCTCAAGTGTCTTTTCAAACTGCTGAAATGTTTTCAAGTTTTACCTTCATTTACTATTTGAAACGAAACGGCACATTGACAGCTGACATCTTTCTCCATTTTTTATATGCTTTTCTGTCAAACGTATATTTTAATTTAAATTCGACAAACCTAACATAGTCGTCCATGGAAAGAATTTTAGGCTCCGGGAGAGGCGTCTTAATGATAGGAAGTTTAAATTTTTTCATCATGGATGTGGCGTAATGGCAATAATGGTTATTTGTTTTTTATCCGGCCCGTAGCACCAAAAAATACGGTAAGCCGAGGGCGTATTATTTTGAGCGTAAGCTTCAAATACCTTCTGCTTTGGATCCCAAGGATGCCCAATGGAATCATAAGGATGCGTGTTTAATGACGGATGCTTAGGATTTGTTTGAAGATATCCTAGCGATTTTTTGATCTGTTTGCTTAAACCGGCCGTTGAAGGATTTCCTTCAATTTTCTTCCACTGATCATGTGCCGCCGTAGTAAACTTCAGTTCAAACATAGATGAATGTCAATCCGCGTATTTTGAAAAATCTTCCGGCGCCTTCACTAACCGGCCTTTTTTCGCATCTTCTAAACCGGCCTTGACCGCCAAAGCGGCTTCTTTATTTTTAAAAAGCCATTGCTCATGAGCGGGGATGGTGACTTGAGGATCCAGAATGATCTGCCCTATAGCGTTACGGTAAACCTTATAAATGCTGGTTTTACCGACACTCTTATTCTTCCCCAGTGTGACCCGATTCTTGGAATCGAGTTTCACTTCCGCGACCTCTTCAAAATGCGTGTCTTTTACGATATTGTCCTTATACATAACGGTTTGCCTCCTTTTGCTACAAGTATACCACAAGTGGGAATAGATACAAGTGGGATTTAATCAATATCCCACAAAAACGTACTATACATTTAGACTGACTATTTGTAAAGTTAGATTATAACCCAACGCTCCCGGCATTCATCGTCCCCAAACACAGCCGGCTGATCTTCAGATCCGTCCATCCGAGTTGGGTGTGAAGCCCCTTGCGGAATAATCCACGGGGCGGAATCCCTGCCTGTCCGGCAGGCAGGCCGGCCAAAACGCCTTCCTTCTTATTTAACGATATTGGCGCTTTTGCGTCGGGATTTTGCATGGTACTAGTTGATCGTTTTG
>MHFY01000085.1:2264-3332 GCA_001805375.1 Omnitrophica WOR_2 bacterium GWA2_47_8
TTCAACTGCGCTTTAAATTCTTCCTCACAATTGACCGCGATGAATCCATGTTTTTTCGCCGCTGATTCGGCTTGATGATACCACCGCAAGAAATAATTATTCAGGACCGGATCGGGTTTATTATAATCCGTTGGGGCCAGATTGGAAGCCCCCTGATTCAAGGATATGAATACAGGTGGATTCGGCGTTACTTCCTTTGACATCACGGCGATCTCCTTCAAGGCATCCTCAAATCTATGCCAATCGGCGGAATCCTGATCGTAGGCCCGGTCTAAGGCATCCTGCCACCGGGGAATTTTCTTCGCAACGGTTAAAACATTCTCATAAACCTGCGAGACAAGCTGATGCGTACCTTTCATCTTATAGTGTTTCAAGAAAGACAACAGCGGTTTTATTTTCGAAAAATATTCTTCCCGCTCTTTACTATAATTTTGAAATTTCTCCTGGGGGTCGTTGATACAAAATCCAACGATGACCAGATCAGGTTCAATTTGCTTGTAATAAGAACGAAGGATGTCCCTCTGCTTCGTTGTCGCCCCGTACCGTATCCCGAAATTCAAAACAGTGACCTTTAGGCCGGGGTTTTCAGACCGCAAATAGGTCTGCAGCAGGTCAGAGTACCTCTCTTTTTCATCCAGCCCTGCCCCCCAAGTAAGGGAATCCCCCAGGACCAAAATTATGGAATGATCCGTCCGGTCAAATGCCCGGATCTCGAAATCTTGCCCTCTGTATCCCAGGTTATTTTTCTTCGTGGGAATTCCCCAAGTGACGGTTTCATAATCATTTTTCGGCAGTTTAAAGGAGTATTTATACCGATAATGCATCTCGACCGCGATAATTAAAAGGCACAGAGAAAAAAACAGGATTGCTGTTTGAATGGCAGCGATCTTTGCTGTTTCTTTTATTTTTTTTATCATGCAAGGCCTGTCCCTCATGAAATAATGCTATCTATGTTCAGCTAAATTCCGCACCAACCGCATTTCCCTTCCTAACTACAACTTCACACTCTTCGCCTAACTAAAGGCGGGTCAAATTTGGCTAAGGTAACGAGGCCCGTATCGTCTCTCG
>MHFY01000085.1:3368-13352 GCA_001805375.1 Omnitrophica WOR_2 bacterium GWA2_47_8
TCTCCATTTTTTATCCACTTCCCTGTCAAACGACGTATATTTCAAGTTAAATTCGACAAATTCCAGATAGTCATCCATGGAAAGAATTTTAGGTTCCGGAAGAGGCTCTTTAATTATAGGTAGTTTAAGTTTTTTCATTTATGAAGCGGGTGGCCTGGAGGAGGGCTCCCAGCGCCGCCGAGCCATTAGGCCAAGGCGATGGGACACCGCAGGGACAGGACCCGCGAATAAAAATTATCTTTCTATAGCTACAGGAGCTTTCTCAAGCAGATTCAACGTCTTTGAATTGACGAACGTGTAGTCGCCTGTATAGCCGGCTTCTTTGAGGACCTCAACCCAGTCGTTCACGTGCAGGATCGTTGAGCCTAACACCGACCAGCTCTTAAATAATTTTTCACTCTCTTTGTCAAAGAAGGAACCCAGCGTAATAAAACTTTTGCCCTTGCCCACGCGCTGGATCTCTTTTAAACAGGAAATCGCGTCCGCCAGCGTTAACGTATAGATAACGCCGATGGCGATCACAAAATCAAATTCCTGGTTCTTATAGGGAAACGTATGATAACGCCCCACGGTGATATCATTCTTCACCAACGGCATAGAAGTTTCCGCCGCGTATTTTGACATTTCATAGCCCTTTAATTTCATCGTGGGGAATTTCTCGCGGAAATCGTGCAGGAGAAATCCTTTTTCCGGCCCGATCTGCAGGAGCGCTGTCTTTTCATTGATCCCGTAATCTTCACACATCGTCTCCGCGATCTTTTTCCAGCGGCCGTCGTATTTAAACCCGCCGTACCCGTTATTGCGCTCGCCGTCGTAATACCCGACATCGCGGTACGAGGCGACAATTTTATTCTTGATCGTTCTGATACCTTCCCCGACCTCCCGGGGATTGGGCGGCTGTGGGTAAGCCCTTAAAGCATTAAACTCTCGCATGTGTCTCTTCCTTTCCTTTCGTGCCGTAGCTGTATTTTTCGCGTAAACTTTTCAAGAGATAATAAACCTCATCCGGCCTGGATGGGAATTGGTCGACCAGGTCATTTAATTCAAATTGGGAAAAACGGTAGCGCCAGTATTCGGAATTTTCCAAAAGCGTCTTTGTCAGGTTACGGCGCTCGAGGGCCCGCTTGGTCTGTCCGAGCAGGATATAACCTAATGCCGCGAACAGCGTCATGTACGGGTTCTGCGGGTACGTGATGTGGATGGCCTCGAGCCAGGAAACGAGCTTGGCGTGGTTGCCTTCCGGACGGAAATTCCTGTTATGGATATAATTCGATAAAAGATTGAACACGAACCAGATCTCCTTGATCTGGTCGCGCGACGGGACCTCGTCTTTGGGGATGGAAAAAACATCCAGCCCTAAGCGGATGCCCTTCATGGTCCGCAATTCGCGGCTGGCGGAATCTTTGCTGGGATTGAATTCCGTGGCGGCCTTGCCGTCGTGCTTGAGGTTTTCCGACTGGACCGTCAGTTTGCTGGTGAACTGGAAGGCGGAGAACGCGGCCCAATCCACGTCCAGATCGCAGGAAAAATCATAGGTGTCCATCATCTCGCCGAAGGTCTCTTCGCCGAACAGGCCGATGATGTAATTCCCGCCCACAAAAATATCGGGGTACTCCCGCAACTTCACGGCGAATTCTTTTAAGGAATGCACGGACGCGGGTTTGCGCATCCGTTTGAGCATTTTGGGATTGCCGGATTCGATCCCGATCCTGAATCCGATGCACCCCGAATCATGGATCAATTGCGCGATCCCATCGGTGATGGAACCGGCGATGAGGCCGTTGCCGGCCGCCCAGGTGATCCCGTATTTTTTCCTTAAGACCGACATCCCCCCTAAAAGCTTGATCACTTCTTCACGCAGGCTCGTCGGCCCCAAAAAGTCATCGTCCAGTAATTCAAAATGCGTGACCCCGCGCTTTTCGGTCAAATAGGTCAGCTCATCCAAAACATCCATGTACGGATACCCGCGCACGCCCGCGCCCATGAAGGTCGGCACGCCGCAGAACTTGCATTTCGCGCGGCAGCCGCGGTTAAGCTGAATGCCGGTAAATCTTTTGTCCTGCCCGACCATTCTTGAAAATGGATTTAACGAACCGACGTTGTTGTAATTTTCGATGGGGATGAGGTCGTAAACGCTGATCAGATTTCCGCTTAAGCTCACCACATCCGGCTGGCCTTCGGTTTCTAAAACTTCATTATTAAATTTAAAATAAATGCCCGGCGTTTCTTTGTGTTTGCCGGGTTCATTCAAAAGCTGGTCGAACAGGAAATTGATCTTGTTCTCGCCTTCGCTCACCGCCACAAAATGGCAGACATCGTGCTTCAAATAATTTTCGTATTCATTGGTGGCGACCGGGCCGCCGGCCATCACGATGTATTTGCCCTTGTCCATAACGTGCTTAAGCACACCGGTCAGCGGGTGAGTGGATTTAAAAAGGTCGGTGGACACGCCGATGTTGGTGGCGCCGACGATGGACGGCTTGAAATCTTCCAGCCAGTCATCCACGATGGAAAGCCAGTTCATCGGGTCAAAATTATCGTCCTCATTGATCCGTTTCAGGAATTCATAATTGAGGTCCAAGATCTTGACTTCGACGTTGCGGCCGCTGAGCGCCTTGGCCAGGCACTGCAGGCCGTTAGGCGGATAGGCGTAAAGCCCCTTGTTCTTGGCGATCTCCCTATTAAAAGCGTCCAGCTGCAGCTGCAGGGTCTGGATCAAGAGGACTTTGTTATTGGCGAGATACTTCCCGCGTAAACTTTCGGCGTACTGCGCTAATTTTTCGTTTGGTTTAGTCATGGGATAAAAAGGCTTTTCCTTCGCCGGCATCGATGGGCACCAGGCATCCGCCCATCATGGACGCGGCCTGGGAACACAGAAATAAAATTAAAGGAATGATCTCTTCCGCCTTGCCCATGATTTTGCGCGGGAGTTTTTCTTCGATAAATTTTTGAACGACTTCCGGTTTTTGTTTCTCCAAACGTTCCCAGGAATTTCCGGGCGCGTAAAAACCGCCGGGCAGAATTCCGGTGGCGATAATGCCGTTAGCGGCTAATTCGCGTCCTAACGTTCTCACATACGCGGCTAGGGCTGCCTTGGCGGTGTTGTATCCGACCGAGCCGGTCGCTTCGGTTGAGGCGATGGAACAGACGTGCACGAGGTTGCCGGCCTTGCGTTCGATCATCGACGGCACAACGAGTCTGTTTATTTCTGCCGCAACCGCGACATTGAGAGAAAATAATTTCAAGATATCATCAAATGATAAAAGAGGGTCGCGTAAACCCAACCCGCCGCCCACCACATGCAGGACAACGTCCACCTGGCCCAAAAAATCCTGCGCTCTTTTAATTTCTTCTCGTAATTTTGCGGTATCGGTGAGGTCGAACGCGGACACCAAATGCTGGTCCGGATCTTTGCAGGCGAAGCGTACCTGGTCCAACTGCTCTTTGGAGCGCGCCATCAAAACCAACCGCGCGTTTTGATCGGCCAAGGCCTTGGCGCAGACCGAGCCTAAGCCCCGCGAAGCGCCGGTGATGATCACCCGCTTACCCTTCAGGTTAAAAAAGTCAGAGCGGCCGAGGCCGCTCTGGGTGCTTTGCTTTGTATCAATTTGTGAGGATTTCATATTACATTTTTTATGTTGTGTTCCTAAGCTCGTCCTGCTCGCTTAGGATGATTCGACGCGTATGGTAAAACGCGCGTCGAATCATTTTTTCTACACCACCACTTTTTCCTTTCGGATGACCTTGCCGGACTCAATGTTGTGCATGTATTTGAGGTTCAATTTATCGAACACCAAACACAGGTTGCGCAGGAAATAATTTCCGAAGTAGGTCACGGTGAAAGAATTTTCTTTCATCTGGATCGCGTTGATGCCTTCGAATTCTTTGAGCTCTTCGATCTCCTGGGCAAAGTATTTTTTGAAATCGATGTTATACAAATGGCTGAAATAATCATAGTTCACATGATAGTAGACCATGATCTTGTTCATGATATCGCGGCGGATCTCCAGGTCTTTATCCAGTTTATACCCGCGGACGACCGGAAATTTTCCCTCATCGATAAATTCAAAATAATCGGGAATATTATAGGAGCTGGCGAAATAATATTCTCCGTAACGGCTCATGCCCGACGGCCCGATCGCGCAGACATCCGCGAAACGCCCCGGCGAATAACCCATCTGGTTCCTGAACAGGGTCTCTTTATATTTTGCCTGGGCGATCTCATCATTGGGTTTCGCGAAATGGTCCATCCCGACGCGGACATAACCGGCTTTCAAGAAGGCCGGGAATGAATCTTCCCACATATAGGCCCTTTCAATAAGGCCGGGGATCTCTTCTATTTTCATCATGGCGTTATGTTTAAAAACATCCGGGCGGTTACCCAGGATGCTGAAGGCGATGCGGTCCGGAGAAAGGCGGAACACGGTATCCAGTGTTTCCTTGAGCGACTCTCTTGTCTGCCGGGGCAGGCCGTAGATCAGGTCGAAGTTCACACCCTTAAACAAATGACGGGTCTTTAAAAGTTCCGCGATCTCTGCTTCGGTATGTTCACGGTTGACGGCCTTGCCGACCTGCGGCGCGAAATCCTGGATCCCGAACGAGATGCGGTTGACGCCTTTGCTGTGGAAGTGTTTGATCTTCTCCACGTCCGCGGTGCGCGGGTCAACTTCGATGGCGAATTCGTGGATCTTTTTAAGGTCGATAAAGGTGCCTATCTTATCCACCAAGCGGTCGAACAGGTCGATGGGCAGCCACGACGGTGTCCCGCCGCCCAAATGCAGTTCGTTGAAATTCGGTTTTAAACCGTGCTTTTTAAAGAGGGCCAGTAAAAGGTCCATCTCCTTGATCAGATAATTGACCATGGTCTCCATCTTGTCGCGGTCATGCGTGACCATCTGGTAGCATTGACAGAACCAGCATTGGATCTTGCAATAAGGAAAATGGACATAGAACTGGATCGGCAGTTCAGGGTTCCGGCTCAACACCTCGATGATGGCATTGCCGTAATCTTGGGATGAAAAACCTTCATACCAGGTCCCCGGCGACGGGTAAGCCGTAAAATAGGCGCTTTTAACGGACTGATATTCAACGATCAGGTCCTTATTAGGCGTGACCATTGACTCTTTCCAGCGGTCCTTGTCCAAGAATTCATCCGGTGATAGTACTGATAAGTTCATAATCTTTTCTCCCGTAGTTTGTTGTTAAATATTTTTCTATAAAACAATTTCAACTTTTTCGCCGAGATGCACGACCTCGGTTATCTTCGCGTCTTTTTTGCTGACCACCTTGTCCTCTTCCAAAGCCTGGGTCTCGCTGTCGGTCAAAGACAATCCGCCTTTGTCATGTTTCAAGTCCACCGGCGGGAAAACCTTAACGCCATTTTCATCAAATAATTCATAGAAGGCCGGTTCACCCCGGATATCAAAATGGTTTTTGACGAATTTCGTGGCGTCGCCGTAACAGGGGGCATCATCCACGGCCTTGTACGTCTTGCTGACCTTCTGCACCTTTTTATCTTTATTCTCCTCTTCCATATTGAAGGCGAATTTAAAATAATCCAGCCAGTCATATTGCAGCGTGAAGGTCGACCATTTCGGGCCGTTGGCATGCGCCATCACCGCTTCCTGGAACATGAACAGGTCCCTCAGCTCGTCTTTATCATATTCGATATTTTTTGATCGCAAGAAAGCGCCCACGGTCGCGAAAAGTTCCGGATAGAATTGGTCGCGCTTATAGAGAAGCTCCAGCGAGGTCGCCTGCGGCGGATCGTAACAGATCCCGCCGTAAGGTTCGGGTTCGATCAAATGCGTTGTCCCGTCTTCTTGAACGCTCAAGGCGCGGTCTTTTAATTTTTCAAAGATCTTTTTGGTGGCGTTCAAATTTTGCTCATAGGCCATCCTTCTGAAGAATTTGCAGAATTCCATGATGTTGACACCGAATTCTTTGTTGAGATAGCGGAAGACAAAGAACGCGATCCGATCGTCATGGATACCGACGGTAAAGAAGCCCATGACAAAGGCCTCGACCCAATCTTCGCGCGACATGGTCGATGTGCTAATGACGATCTCCACACCCTCGCCGATCTTATAGGAGTCCACGCTCTTGGTATAGCCGCCGGTGGTCATGCGCCCCTCGAGCTTGTATTCCTTGACGCTCTTGGGCGACGACATCTCAGTGTTGGGAAAAAGGAATAACGGATAAATATAAATTTGATCGAATGTGCTGTTGCTCAAACATTGGTCGATCCCGCCCAGATACGAATCCAGGGTCTCCAAAGGCAGGGCCATGATCAATTCAGTATAAGAATATAAACGTTTTTTGTGATACGCGTCGCGGACTTCTTCGTAGACGTCTCTCTTCATGTTAATGCGGTTGACGGCCTTTAAAACTTCCGGTTTGGTGCTCTGCAGGGTCAAGGTGACGCGGAAGCTGATCTCCGCTTCTCTTAAGATGTCGCCGATGGTGAGGACCTTGTTGGATGAATTCTTCACCCAGCTTAAGGAAACAAATTTCGGCACGCCGTATTTTTTCTTGCAATCTGAGAGCATCCGCGCGATCTGCACGTCCCTTTCATGGATCCCGAAATTGGCGTCGGTCATGGCGATGTAGCTGATCTCATTTTTCCCGATCCATTCGATCTCCTGCGCGATCCGTTCCATGGAATTGTAGCGGATCTTGCGGGAGGCATAATTTCCCCAGGTGCAGAAGGTGCAGGTGAACGGACAGCCGCGGTTGGTCTCCCAAATGATCCCGGAGAACCGTTCGCGCTGCTTGTTATACATCTCATCGAAGGTGCCGTCCAGGAAAGGCGACGGCAAGTCCGGCATGTTCAAGATCTCTTCATGTTCACAGTACACGACCTTTCCGGTCTCACGTTCGCGGTAGATAACGCCCGGGATATCGTCGAACTTTTTTCCTTCGTCATGATATTTGAGCATGGAGATAAAGGCCTCTTCGCCTTCGCCGGTGGTGATCGCGTCGATGTAGGGATTTTGTTCGAAGAAAGGGCCGACCAGTTCCGCGTCTTTGGCAATGGACGGGCCGCCGGTCATGATCAAGGCCTTGGGGAATTTTTTTCTTACTTCCTGAGCGACCGCCATCCCCAAATTCATGTTCCATAACGAGCAATTGATCCCAATGGCGAAGATCTCGCCTAATGAATCGACCAATCCCTTCGGATCATTGGTGCGGCCGAAAATAATATCGCCGATGTCGTACTTCTTTAAAAATTCTTTTTCCAACTTCAGGCGCGAGACCAATAACCCCGCGGCCAAAGGCAGAAGGTCAAGATTTGACCCGGTCCCGAATTGAACGACATAAATTTT
Source organism: Omnitrophica WOR_2 bacterium GWA2_47_8 (assembly GCA_001805375.1). Classification (GTDB taxonomy): domain Bacteria; phylum Omnitrophota; class Gorgyraeia; order Zapsychrales; family GWA2-47-8; genus GWA2-47-8. The sequence continues at coordinate 10,694 of MHFY01000085.1, forward strand.
TGGTTTGCTCATAAAGAAACTCCTCCAATTTGATTACACAGATCTAAAGGAAGGGTCGCACAGATAGAACAATCTGTGTAATCTTTTTTGAAATCGGTGTAATCATTTTCATAACGATAGTTTGCCGGCGGTCCATACCTGGAACTGCCGTTGCTTCCATTTCTCCGACCATGTTTTTTCACCGGAAGAAACAACGATCACTTTTTCTAAAAGTTCATTCCCCAGACCATCAATGGATATATTCTCGCTGATGATACGTCCCGCGTTAAAATCCATGTCTTCGCGCATATTGCGGAAGGTGGAATCATTCGATGAAATTTTTATGATGGGGCAGATCGCGCTGCCGGTCGGCGTGCCGTTGCCGGTTGAAAAGCACATGACCGTCGCGCCCGAAGCCGCGATGCCGGTCATCGACTCCAGGTCACTTCCCGGCCCCTGCATGATGCTTAATCCCTTTTTCGTGACCGTGTCACCGTATTCGACAATGTCCTCGATGGCGGTGGTGCCGCCTTTCATGACCGCGCCCAAACTCTTAACGTAATTATTGATCAATCCGCCGGAAATATTCTTGGGCACTAAATTCGCCTGCAGGGTATAACCCATTCGCGCCGCCAACTCTTCATACCATTTTAGTTTTTCCTGAAACCGGTTCGCTACATCCAAGGAACGAAATCTGTTCAGCAGCATGCCGAATGTTCCCACCATTTCCGGAACTTCGGAAAGGATCGCCTTCCCGCCGGCAAAAATGACCTTATCCGCCACATTGCCGATCAAAGGATTGGCGGTGATACCGGAAAAAGAATCCGAAGACCCGCATTCGGTGCCGACCACGAGTTCGCTGATGGAAAACGGTTTGCGTTCGTTAGCATTGACTTCTTTTAAACGGTTTAAAATGATCTTCTTCGCGCCCTCGATGGTCTGCTGGGTGCCGCCGCTTTTCTGCACCGTGATCCAATCGATGGGCTTGAGATTTTCTTCACAGGTCGCTTTAAGATAGGTGTTCATCCGTTCGTAATTGGTCTGCTCACAGCCCAGGTCGATCAGGATGCACCCTCCGACATTGGGATGGCGGACAAAACCTTTGATCACGCGCAGGAAACGTTCGATCTGTACGGTTGAATCACATCCGCAGCCTTCGGTGTGCGGGATCGCCACAATGCCGTCGATATTCTTGTAATTTTTTAATGTTTCCGGATCGCTGTCCAGAGAACTGGCGACCTGAAGGGAAATTTCGCTCACGCACATTGAGGTCGGGACGACCAGATAATAATTGCGCGTACCCACCCGGCCGTCTTTTCGGGCAAACCCGGAAAATTTTTTATCTTTGTATTCCTTCTTTAACGGTGTCGCGGCCGGCGCGCTAAAATCTTTGGGGCTCACATCCGGCACGACGTTCTCGATATTCTCGGTGGTAACCGTTTGGCCTTTTTGGATGCCTTTGGACCTCGCGAAAGGATAGCCGTATTGCTTTAAATACTCACCGGATGAAATATCCTGGATCGCGAAACGGTGGCCCTTGCGCACGTAATCTTTTATTTCAAAGCCGCCGCCTTGCGCATCAACGCGCGTGCCGGCCTCGATATTTTCTTTGGCGATCGCCACCTGGTCCAAACCAGGCGCCATGATGATGGCGAGATCGTTCAAATGTTTGTCTGCGGTTTTGGTTATCATCACTTTAAAGGTTCAATGGGTTTAACGATCATGTTCTCCGCGAATTCTTTGCGGTCTAAAAAGGGAAATAGGTCTTCTAACGGTTTGGCTGTGATCGAGCCGTCGGGTTTCTTCAACGAAGAAACGCGCGGGATCAAGGCCTGGTTTTCCGGCATCATAATTTCACAAAGGAATGGTCCCGGCTCTGCCAAAACAGAATCTATTTTTTCATCGAGTTCTTTTTGATCATTGATGCGCACGGCTTTGATCCCGTAAGCTCCGGCAAGTTTCACGAAGTCCGGTGAACCGACGCCGCTGCTGGGGTCAGAGCCGACGTATCTTCCAAAATGATTCTGCTGCATCAATTTTATGGTCAAATATCCGTTGTTATTGAACACGAATAAAAGGATCGGCAGTTTATACTGCGCCATGGTCATCAATTCCTGGATGTTCATCTGCAATCCGCCATCGCCGTTAATACAGATCGTTTTCTTTTTGTCATTGGCAAAACAAGCGCCGATCGTGCCCGGCAAACCAAAACCCATGGGCGCGTGGCCGCCGGAGGTGAAAAGCCTTTGCCCTTCTTTAATACGAAAGGTCTGCATCGTGCAGGTAAAACTCGTTCCCATGTCGGTACAGATCACAGCGTCTTTTTCTAATTTGTCAGAAAGCACATCAATAAAATGGAAGGAATTAATGCGGTCTTTGTTTTCTTTATATTCCGGCAGGACGACCGGGTATTTTTTCTTCCATCCCTTGCATCGGCTAAGCCAATCGGATTTATCGAACACGATATCTTCTTTTTGAATTTCAGAAATTAATTCCTGCATAAATAATTTCGCGTCGACTTTGATCGGCAGGTCCGCGTGCAGGGCCTTCTTTGTCGCTTCGGCGGGATCAATGTCGACCACAATTCTCTTCGCTTCTCTGGCGAAATGCGCGGCCTTGTATCCCATCATGCCGACGGATAACTTGGAACCGATGACCAGCAAAAGATCGGAATTCTGGA
>MHFY01000086.1:0-1583 GCA_001805375.1 Omnitrophica WOR_2 bacterium GWA2_47_8
ACCCCGGCGCCTTGTTTGTCGAGGTCGATTGTGTTCATGTCGATACCGCCCACTTCGTCGTTCGTATCTCGTGAAGCGTATCTCGAATCATCTTGCGCTTCACTCTTCACGGTCGACGCTTCACGAGCACTGATCGGCAAGCTGGATGGGGCGAAGGAATCGGGTGCTATCCCCTTCCCCCTCGATCGGACAACTTCATTCTCGTCATTTATCACTAAACTACTTTCATCAGTGGCATCACGCGTATTAAAACCAAAGTCAAACCAAAGAAGACTCTCCTTCCCTAACGCCACATGAAAACGAGAATAAATTTGCTTTCTTTCTGGAGGAACATCCGCTCTTTTAAATTGGCTTTTAACATATGCCGCAATTTCATCATCATAGTTCCATATCTTTAAAAAATTAATTAATCCTTCTCGTCTTCGTGGATCTGACTCACTCCAAAAAGTTATCATTCCCTCGAGTGGTTCCCCTCTAAAGTCTGATTTTAGAGCATCGGTGAAAGGATGAGAAAAAGATACATATTCTAGCCACTGCGTAATAGAATCTAAAATTCCGGCTCCCCTTATGCCCGACTTGATATGCCACCCAAAATAATTCGGCTCTCCTCTTTTTCTAACAAGCCAATCGTTAGACCTCATCGCTTCAAAAAACTTGAAAAACCCGCCTTCTTCTTCAGTATAATCGCCTATTAGATTAAGTATAGTTGTAATCGATGTTTTACCCATTTTATCTAATTCCTTTGCTATCCCCTGGTAATACGCCTCTCCCGCTCCATATTTCCTTTTTATTGAATGCTCCCCTGCATATGAAAATAATTTCCAAACAGCTTTCTCCTCTTCATTAAACGTGTCTGAAGCGTATTGCGTATTGTCCTTGTTTAAATTAATAATATGCACACGATCACGATCGCCACTAACATAATCAATAATTATTGCACGATCAGAAAAATTTAATTTTGACTCATTAAGATTCGCAAGAAGCTGTTTTATATGTTCATCCATCTCAGACAATACTAAACGCATATGAACCGACGCATTCATATTATAGAACGTACTCGCCTCCCTCATAAAATATACCACTGCTTTCGGTCCCAAATTAACTATAGCGTCTGCGGTTTCTTTGTATCTCTTTTTGCGCGTCTCCCAATTAAGCTGATGGGGCATGCTGTATAGAGGCTCTAACAAATCTTCAACTTTATTCTCAACATCATCATCCCTGGTTTCCGCATTAAGACTTTTTTGCTTTTCTGGAACTTCAGCAGTATTTGAAATTATCACTTCTTGTTGAGAGACTGGTTGTATTGCGTTGACACCGCCTGCAAATCCCAATACAGCAGCTAAAGTTAAAGAAACGCTCAATATAAACCCCTTCCCCAAAATCCCTTTTCCTCTTAGGTGGCTGTTGGAATGCTGAAGAACTATTTTGGTCAATTCTTCTCCACCCGAGAAGTATTTGCGTGGGAGGGGTTGGTTGCTTAATTGGTCGTAGTCTTCCTTGATGTAGTTAAAGACGCCTCTTTTGTAGGCCTCCATATATTGGGCGTAGATTTGGTCTTTGAGGGTGGCGTCGTCGAGATTGAC
>MHFY01000086.1:1775-5754 GCA_001805375.1 Omnitrophica WOR_2 bacterium GWA2_47_8
GGGTAAAAACTGAAAGATTAAATTTTGAAATTTCGTTCAACTTACCTCTTACCCCCTATCCCTTAGCCCTAAATTACCGGTTCGTTGTTTCCGTTAACTTCTTGAGGTCCTTCATGATCTGCATGGTTAGGGTCCGCTTCGGCTCAAACCGCCACTGCCAATTGCCTTCAATAGTGCCTGGCTTGTTCATCCGGGCCTCCTGGCCTAAGCCTAAAACATCCTGCAGGGCGCTGACCGCGACATTGGCCTTAGACCCCATGGCCATTTGGATAAACTCCCAATTGATGTCATCCACCGATACCTTTTTATTCAAATATTTCTCGATGTTTGTCTTCTCAGATTCCCGAGCCTCTGTTTTGAACCAGCCTTTGATCGTATTATTATCGTGCGTCCCCGGATACACCAGGCAGTTCTCTTCATAATTGTGCGGCAGGTAAGGGTTCTTTTTCATATCATCGCCGAAGGCGAAGATCAGAAGCTTCATTCCGGGAAAATCGAACTCCTTCATCAGCTCCCTCACATCATCGGTAATGAGCCCCACATCTTCAGCCACAATGGGAAGCTGCGGGATTTTCTTCTTTAACGTAGTGAACAGATCACTGCGCGGCCCATCCACCCAGCGGCCGTTGACCGCGGTCGGCTCGGAGACCGGGATCTCCCAATACTGCGCGAACCCGCGGAAATGATCGATGCGGATAAAATCGAACAATTTTATATTATGTTCGATGCGTTTCACCCACCAGTCGTAATCCGTCCCCTTTAATTTACTCCAATCATAGACCGGATTGCCCCAGCGCTGGCCGGTCTTGCTGAAATAATCCGGCGGAACGCCGCCGATGAACTGCGCGCGGCCGTTCAATTCCAGCTTAAAGATATTGCGGTGCGTCCAGACGTCCACGCTGTCATGGTCCACATAGATCGGGATATCGCCGATGATCTTGACACCTTTTTTTCTGGCATAATTTTTCAAAAGGAGCCATTGCTTGAACGCCAGGTACTGCAGGAATTTATTCTTTTCAATGCGGTCGGCGAATTTATCCTGGAACTCGTTGATCACTTCTTTTTTGCGGTCGCGGATATCCTCCGGCCATTCTGAAAAAGATTTGTACTCGCAATTCTCTTTGGCCACCAGATAGAACGCCAGGTCATCCAGCCAGTATCTATGCTCAGTTAAGAATTGCTGGTACTTTTTGTCCTTCTTTAATTTCTCTTTGAATTTATCAAAAACAAAATTAAACAAATATCCTTTAAAGACCGAGACCGCCGAATAATCGATGAGATTGTCGGGGAAACTCGCGTTGGACCGGATGTCGGTATCCTTCAGCCATCCCTCTTCGATGAGAAGCTCGGGGCTTATGAAAAGCGGATTTAACGCAAAGGCGGAATACGAACTGTACGGGGAATGGCAGGTGATAGCGCCCGTCGGGCTTAAAGGCAGGATCTGCCAGTATTTCTGGCCCGTGTCCTTTAAGAAATCAACAAAGTGATACGCCGCCGGCCCAAAATCGCCGATGCCGAATTTGGACGGTAAAGACGTAATATGAAGTAAAATGCCGCTGCCTCTGTCCATAGACATTATTAAAAGAAATCAGAAGCTGGAAGTCTGAAGTCTGAAACAACTCTGAAACAGCGTGGTTTTTTCTGACTTCTGGCTTCTCGCTTCTTGCTTCTATCCTTTATTTAACCCACTTTCACCCTTAGATAATCCCCCAAACGGTTGAAATATTCAAGCCATTCTTTGGCTTTTTCATCCGCCTGCCCGGCGCGGTCCCGCATTTTGGAATGAAATTTTTTTCCGATAAAAAAATAAATGTTCTGCGTGCGCCATAGGTCCAGATTAAGATGCAGCGGGCTTAAGGTCCTTAAAAGCGTCTCCAATGTCTTCAGGGCGCCGGCCCCTTCCGGTTCTTTTAGGAAATCAGCCATGAGGCCGTTGACCTTTTGCTTGACCACGAATTCCAGCGTTACCTTATCGATCTCCAGCGACCATTCCCTGACCTCCTGCACCAATTTCTCCAGCCGTTCAAAATCCGGGCCGTTCCCGAGGGCCTCCAACAGGTCCTTGTTAAGCATGACCAGGACCGTATTGGCCAAGACCTTAGGCAGCGGGATGTGCAGCTGTTTCATGACCTGGATGATCGGGTAATGATATTCGTTGATCTGCCTTAAGGATGATTCGATCTCTTCCAGCGTCGAGTCTAAGATCTGATAAAGGATCTTTATCTGCTCATCCTTAAAAAGATGCCAGAGCGAATACTGCCCGGAATTGAAATATTTCTCGATCGCGCGTATCGTGGCCGGAATATCGTTGCGCCTGAAAACATCCTTGATCTCTTTATGTATCTTGTTGAACAACTTCTCATCTTTGAACTCCTGGACGCCGCCGGTCAAATTGTGGTCCCCTAAATGCAGGACCGCGAAGCTGATGATATTTTCTTCCCATGTGATGTTGGAGCGTATCAGCGCTTTCCCGACGGCGAGGCGCTGTTTTCCGACCTCCACCAGGTCGTACGTTTGATTGTTCGCGGTATAGCTGTAGATCTGGGCTGTCTTGGAGATACGCTCAAAGAGAGAAGAAACCGCGTGATGCGCGCCGACTCTTAAAAGATCAACGATGTTCGGCTTAACATACCGCTCGTAAATAACCGCGCCGTTCTGCAAGGCCGGGACATTGCTGGGCGCCTTTTCCAAAAGTTTTAGGAATTCCGGCTCAAGGTCCGTACCGGTCAATTGCTGCGCCAGCTGAATGACCCGGGACGCGTAATGAAGGATCTGCGTTGATTCAATTCCTGAAATTTCATCAAAGAACCAGCCGCAGCTGGTGTACATGAGCATGCAGTTGCGCTGCAACTCCAGCAGCTTTATCACTTTGCTCTTTTCCTCGAAAGAAAGTTCCTTTTTGGCATTCGATCTTAAAAACCCTTCCACATTATCTCTCGACCGGTCTAAAACAACGTCGATATACTTGTCTCTCAACCCCCAAGGATCATCGCTGAATTCATTCATTTGATGCTCATAAATGATCGCTAACTGGTCTCGCAGCCAATCCAAAGATTCTCTCAAAGGCTTGCGCCAATCCTGCTTCCAGCCCGGGCTCGAATGGATCGCGCAACCGCAGTTATCCTGCCAGCGCTGAACACCGTGGAAACAACTCCAGGAAGTATTTTCAATGATCTCCACCTCTTCGGTAGGCGGGAACTTTTCCAAATATTCGGCATAAATAGTTAAGCGGGCCAAGTTCTTTTCCTCAAGAAAATACAGGCAATAGCTCAAGGCCATTTCCCCGTAACGGTGATGATGGCCGTAGGTTTCGCCGTCGGTCGCGATATGCGAGAGCCCTTCCTTTTGGCCGCTGGGCACATGGGCAAGCCTTTGGGCAAGATTTTCTCCATTCTTAAGCAGATCGCCGAAAGCGACCTCGTGGGAAACGACACCGTCATAAAAGAACACGCTGATGGACCTTCCGGAAGGAAGACGGCAAAGATACGGCTTCGCAGGGTCGATGGGTTCAACTTTCTTCGGTATTTCTTTAACGTCGGATCTTTTTTCATCGATGGATTTTTCTTCCGTCTTCTTATCCACTTTTTTCACGGGTTTTCCCTGATGCGGGGCCAGGACCGTAAATTTGATCCCCTCCAGGGCCATGATCTCTAAAGTTTCGATATCGACGGCGGTTTCCGGCAGCCACATCCCCTCCGGCTTTCGTTTAAAACGGGATTCAAAATCCTTGATACCCCAAACCACCTGTGTCCTTCTGTCTTTTGCGTTGGCCAGGGGCATGATCATGTGGTTATAACACTGCGCCAAGGCCGCCCCATGCCCGGAAAAACGTTTCTGGCTCTCCTGGTCAGCTTCCAAAATACTGTGATACGCGTCTTTGGCGTGAGACTGCATCCAGGACAATAATGTAGGCCCAAAATTAAAACTTATCTTTTCATAATTATTGACGATCTGGATAATGCGCTTTTCACTATCCAGG
>MHFY01000087.1:0-4509 GCA_001805375.1 Omnitrophica WOR_2 bacterium GWA2_47_8
TTATTTAATGGGGGATGGGAAATCGAGGTCCAGGGGGAGTATGACGTGTTTTTGCAGGGTACACAGGTCAGCAAATTAACGGATGTTGACGGCGGCCTTCCGGACCTCAAAAATGAGCAGCATAGCGGTTTGGGTGCCCGCGGGTCCGTAAAGCTGACGAAAAAGACGGAACAGGTGAATTATTTTGTTGAACCGTTTATAAGATATTGGCATATTGACGATTCAGAAGTGAACACGGCTGCCGGATATTTATATCTTTTGACCGGATATGAACCGGAAAACACGTCCACCGAAATAGGCGCCCGGGTGGGTGTGGAATTTTAGGGTTGTTTTTTTATGAAGAAAAAGCCTTCACAAGCACATTTTAAAAATGTGCTTTTTTTATGTAACTTTTTAAAACTTGGTGCGTTTAATAGCGTGAGAGAGAAGAAGAGGATATGCAGCAGACAGACGAAGAGCTGATACAGCAGTATATTCAAGGGAACACGCAAGCTATGGAGATCATTTTCCAACGGTACAAGCTTAAGATGTTCAACTACGCCCTGCGTTTTTTAGCCAACCGGGCGGACGCGGAAGATGTGGTGGCCGACACGTTCGTGGCCATTGTTTCCAGAAAGTATACGTATCAGCCGGAAGTAAAGTTCTCAACCTGGCTTTATACGGTCGTGCATCATGCGGCTATCGACCGCCTGCGCAGGCGCAAACGAAATGTTTCGATGTGGTTTCAAAAAGAGTCCGGCGGGGAGTTGGAGGAATTTCAGATCCCCGACCCAAAGCAAGACCCGGGCCAGGACGCCCAAAAAGAAGATATGAAAATAAATATTCAAATGGCCGTTAACAAATTGCCCGCGGATCAAAAGGAAGCGCTGATCTTGAGGGAATATCAGGATCTCAGTTATGAGGAGATCGGTCAGATATTGAACTGTTCGTTAAGCAATGTGAAGGTTTTGATCTTCCGGGCCCGTGAGCAATTACGCAAAGACCTTTCCGCTGTTTTAAAGGAGGGCTTTTAATATGGAAAAGCATGATGACATAAGATTATTGATTTCCGGTTATTTCGATGGAGAGATCTCCGCCGAAGAAAAGCAAGCGGTGGAGGCTCATCTTTCAAAGTGCCCGGAATGCCAGAAATATTTTAATGATTTACAGAAAATGTCCTCTTCTCTCAAAGAGTTGACTGATGAAACTCTCTCTCTCGATTCGGAACAAAAAATCAAAACAGTTTTCGAGAAATCGAAGGAGGGTACAAAAATGAACAGGACATTCGCATTAAGGACCACCGGCAGTTTGGTTATTGTGGTAGGAGTTGTCGCGGTATTGTTCCATACGTACACCCAGCAAAGAATGGTTGGTCGATTGAAACAAGCAACGGATGAAATAGCAAGTTTAGGTACCATTGGATTTAGCACCGTGCAGTATGAGCCGTACTATCTGAAGAGTGACTATGATAAAAATACGGCCATGGTTGCCGGGGCTCAAAAAGTGGCCGGGAAGCCCGCCGAGTTGACGAGTTTATCAGCCGGAAGTAAGGGCCAGGCGGTCCAAGAGTATAAACAGGTTGTGAGCGCCAAAAGCGCTTCGGAGATCCAGTCCAATGACGTCGCTTCCATTGAAGCGGCACCCATGGCACTCCGCGGCACTGGTGGAGTTCAACAGTTCGGTTACGAACAGCCTATTGTGACTGTGGCGCCTCCTATGGTTCAGACGCTTGCGCCGCCGCAGGCCGCGGGAATGGCAATGCCGAAAATTTATCAACCCGTTGCGCCAAGTTATTACGGGAACACGGAAGAATATGGGTACACGTTCGAAGAGGGTTTCCGTAACGCGCAGCAGAACCCGCAATCCACATTCTCCATCGACGTTGACACCGCTTCTTACAGCAACATCCGCCGGTTTATCGATCAAGGTCAGCTTCCTCCGGCCGAGGCCGTGCGCATTGAAGAGTTGGTCAATTATTTTTCTTATCAATATCCGCAGCCGACGGATGAGCACGCGATGTCGGTGACGCCGGAGATCATTCCCGCGCCCTGGAATCCCGGCCATCATTTGGTTTTGCTCGGCCTGCAGGGAAAGACGTTAAATAACTTTGAATTGCCGCCCAGCAACCTGGTGTTCTTGATCGACGTTTCCGGTTCCATGGCGGATTGGAACAAACTTCCCTTATTAAAGGACGCGTTTCGTTTATTGGTGGAACGCTTAGGGCCGCAGGACCATGTGTCCATGGTGGTCTACGCCAACACCGCCGGTGTGGTCCTGGATTCTGTCCCCGGCGACCAGAAACAGATCATCACCAACGCCATTGATAACCTCAACGCTAACGGCGGCACAGCCGGCGGGGCAGGGATCCAGATGGCGTATGGCCTGGCGAAAAGGAATTTTATCGCCAAAGGCAATAACCGCGTGATCCTCGCGACCGACGGGGATTTTAACGTCGGCATCAGCAGCGATGAGGAACTGGTCCGCATGATCGAGAATAAGAGGAAAGAAGGCGTATTCTTAACCGTTCTGGGCGTCGGGCAGGGGAATTTGAAAGATTCCAAAATGGAAAAGCTGGCCGATTCTGGGAACGGCAATTACGCCTACTTGGACAGTATCCAGGAAGCGGAAAAAGTTTTGGTCAATGAGTTGGGGACCAATCTTTTTACGATCGCCAAGGACGTGAAGGTCCAGGTTGAATTCAACCCGGCGACGGTTTCATCTTACCGTTTGGTCGGGTACGATACCCGTAAGATGTCGAATGCGGATTTTCATAACAGCCGCAAAGATGCCGGTGAAATGGGCCCCGGGCATTCGGTGACGGTCCTGTACGAAGTTATCCCGAATTATAATTTCAATCAGGGGATAAGTTTTCCGCAGATCATTGCTCCTGATCGGGATAAATTGATGACGGTTAAAATCCGTTATAAGGATCCGCAATCTAATTGGGGCAAGCAATTGGTGAAAGAGATCCGTCAGGCGGATGTCCCATTTTGGACGGCATCCAATAATATTCAATTCGCGTCAGCGGTGGCGGAATTCGGGCTGCTTTTGAAAAATTCCCCTTACCGAGGAAGCGCCAATTATCAAAATGTTGTAAACCGCGCCCGTCAGTCGATGGGGTATGATCCGCAGGGTCAAAAAGTGCAGTTCATTAGCTTGGTTGAAAGGGCCCAGCAATTAACTCCGGCCGTCTATTATATCGAGCCGCAATATCCGCAATACAATGATCACGGAACACCGCCGTCGCCGATCCTCTTTAAGGGACAGTGAACAGTTTCGGTGTGTCGAGAATAATTAAAAGGGGCAACTCCACCCGATCCGGGTGGAGTTGCCCAGAGGAAGAGCACATTCGATACAAGCCCTACCGTAACGTCATCCCCCACACGATCGTACGATGTACCACATGCGGAAGCCTTAACGTGCGCATGGTCGAACAATGATGAAGAAATTGGTTTTATTTTGCGCTGACCCCTTTAGCGAATTTAAATTTTCTGACATCAATCTTTCTGACACCAATTTTCTTGGATCCTCTTCACTCCAGCATTTTTCAGAAGGTGAAAGAGTTATTAGAAGGATAGGGTCTTAAAAGAAAAGCGGCGCGAGTTTTAGAAATGAGTTCTAACACATTGCGCCGCTTTTCAGTTTTCTGTTTATTCGATCGTTTCTTCATCCGTTATTTTTGCTGATTTGACTGTTTGGCTGGCGTTAATTTCCTGGACAGCTTCTTCTCCCTTAGTGGACAGGTCCATCACACCTCCTGCAAAATTCCCGCCATTCCCGCCTGATGCCGGGCCTGATTGAGGCCCGCCGCCGCTGCCGAAGGCTGCTGCATATTGCTGGGCCCACACCATTATAGATTTGTAGTGATCAGCGCCTTGTCTTTCATCAGTGAACAAGGGTATGGTGCGATAGCGCGTGCCGTTATGAACAAATTCGCTGTTATTATGCCTTTGCACGTCCGGATCCCAAACGTTACTTGTAACCCACGGGTGATAGCCTCTAAAATTTTCCTCTGATGGGGCCAGATCCAGGGCATAAGCCGGATCCCGCGCGGATAATATCGTAGGAATTATCGCGAAGGTTCTCGGATTTGAGTCGATAAATTCCACCTTGTGAGCAATCTTATAATGCGACGCTCGAAGGCCTTCACTATTTATTTTAAGGGTCCCCAGAGAGTAATCATATGCTTTTGTGCCCGTCTCCTTCAAACCTTGCTTCATTATCCGGAGACTGCTTTGAACTGCGGGATTTTCACTCTGTTCAAGAGCCCTTACTAAACTTAAGACTGCTCCAAAATACAACGAGCTTTCGTAATGCTGTATTGCCTCAGCGATCCTGACAGGGGCACCAAAATATTGTGACAATCGAGCTTCCACAGCAGGGAATAAGTCCTCATTAGTGTATCTATCTCCGGCGAGCCCGATATCCCTCATTTGCCCCAATGGAATAGTCTGCGCGATGATACCCAGGATCTCATTGGTGACAACATCATCAACGGCAGAGCGGCCCTGCAGAAAAAGGCCTAACCCT
>MHFY01000087.1:4522-4664 GCA_001805375.1 Omnitrophica WOR_2 bacterium GWA2_47_8
GTAAAAGTGTTCTGTTCCCGGCGGTAGCTTCATAAGGAGTCAAACTGGATTTTCTTAAGTAATCCCGAATATGTGCCCCGTTGGGTTCATCATTGATCGCCGCGAGTAATATGACCCCTTCGGCCATTTCCATTACGTAATC
>MHFY01000087.1:4722-5633 GCA_001805375.1 Omnitrophica WOR_2 bacterium GWA2_47_8
ACAGCATGCTGGTGATCGTGGGAAGTCCATTTGTTATTTGGGTCTAAATCCATTTCATAACGGTAAGGAACTTCTGGTAGATATGCGATGTTGGCGTCATAGTTGCTTAATAATGCGCTATCCCTCGTACATTGATATAAGGGATAGTCACGGCCGCAAGTATTATACAGTCTGTGCCGATTAACTCTTCCAAAAACAAGATTAAACTGTCGGCGGACCATTAATGGATTGTTTGCTGTTGTCCCCATCCGGGTAAGTAAATCCCGGTAGGTGACCGGCCTGCCTGTTGCGGCATCATAATGCAAGCCCATATTATCGCGGCGAATAGTCCCATCGACTATCAATTTTAATGTTTCCAATGCATCAACGACGGCTGTGCCGGTATTTATCGAATTAAACAGGGGAACCGCCCCATTATAAACGTATTGCACATCAACGCCTCCGGTATTAGCCCCGTGAGGCTGCCCAAAGAAGTTGTAAGGACATGTGCCGGGCTTGGCGGATGCCCATAGCCCTTCATAAGGGTATACCCATTGTCCACCGGAAAGAGTGTACGGATTGATCCTGTCGATAGCTTGACGCATCAGATCAGCTCTTTCTGACGCGGGAACATTCGGCATCCGCGAAATACCCGTCCCTGGAGAAACTTCAAGCTTAAACCAGGAGTTGTGATTAACGTTTTCTGCGTTAACAACAATGGCGTTGTGGGTGAGGCGCGCTATTTGCCGGCCGCGCTGGATGGCTGCCGCGTTTGTTGTTGGAGTAATAACAAATGGCCCAAAGGCATGTCTCATGCCTGATCTGAGTTCATGAGCCGGTGCTGAGGGAAATAACTCTTGGATCGTCGTATTCCCGTCAACTCGCTGCGTCCCGTATCGATAGGTGTTTGTCCCGTCAAACGGGCCTCCATT
>MHFY01000088.1:0-5706 GCA_001805375.1 Omnitrophica WOR_2 bacterium GWA2_47_8
GTAAACGGCGGCTTCCTTTTTAAGACGGTTAATAAACCAAACAGTCGCCAAACTGAAACTTCCCCGCCAAATGATATCGCCGAGGAATACAATATCCAGATCCCTAGGCGCATCGGATCTCCAATCACCGGTTTCACTGTCGATGATCCCAAGCTGACCTAAAATGATCAAAACGCCTTTTAGATCGCCCTGCACATCGCCGAGAACCAAATGTCTCCTGTGGCCTTTGATCCTCGGAGACCTAACTAGGACTTTTTCTTGTTTAACATATTTTTCTGTCTTTATTTTTTTCAACAGCAAATGTACTAACTGTTGGGGGTCTTTCCCCGCTTGTTTCCAAAGCCTCTTATCTAAGTAGCTCAAAGGCGAGGTGATGACTCTTAAAATAGTGAAAGGTTTAAAGACATACGGCAGGATCCTTATAATTTCGATATAAATTAAGTACAGCCGGTCTAAAATTCGCATAAGGATATTACGCGGTTCTTGGCGAAGAGCTCTCTCCAGCATCCATATACCGAAAAAGATCAAGCTGACTTTAATTGCAAGCTGAAGCCATGGGCTGCCGCCGAATATTTTCCAAAGGCCGATAAGTAAAAATGCTGCTGAAAACGGTTCAAATATCAGGGTGGGCCGGCCTGATAACGGCGCCGGCGGGGCCCTGTCTTCACCCGGCCACTTCATTGCCTTGTCGAACTCTGCCTGTTCCTCGGCGGTTAAAGTGATTTTCCCTTGGGGCAGCCAATCCGAAAGATGCTTGGCGCCGACGGCCGCGACCTGCTTCTGCAGGATGTCATTCATCAACGCCAAGAAAAGCGGATTTTCTTTTTTAGGCTGTCCCTTGGCCTTGCGTTTGGCGTAACGCGAGACAAAAGAGGATAAATAAAAGACCGCCCAATAAAGATGAGGGAATTGCTTTATCTTTTGATACCGCGGCTCGGTACGGTTGAAGAACATTTCAAAAGTCTTACGGAAGGCCTCTTCACGGGCGAGCAGGGCATTTGCGAAATAACTTTCGATATACAGGTCACGGTAAGCGCGCATAAATTCGTTCAAGAATTCATCGATCGAAACCTTCCCGCGCAGGAAGGAAACCGCCTCGCGGATGGCTTCATGATCCGCGTTGCTCCGCCGGGGTTTCTTTAAGACCGGCAGAAGATGTTTTTGCAGCATGTTGACAAGTGAATTGAATTTCGGTTCCGCCGGGTCCAGATACGCGTCATCATCCGGGTTAAGGATATGATCTTGCAGCGTTTTACGGATAAGCCAATATTTTCCCTGTTTGAGAAATTCCGCAACGTCTTTCGTTTTTGCGCTCAAGGCCCGCTGGCGGATATTCACCTCTTCGCGCATGTTGGAAAGCCGACGGGTCTGCGTCCCGCGCACGATCGCTTCTATTTCTTTAACGCGCAGGTCCAAAAATTCCACGGCCAGGCTTAAAAGGCTGCGCACCCGGCTGAAATATTCCTCCGGCAGGTCCAGCATGCCGTGCACCTGCTGTAAAATGACCCGCGCCAAACGTTTTTCCGGGACTTTCACGCGTTTTAATTTCTTTAAACGCCCCTTGATCTCTTTCTGCATCTCTTCTTTTTGCCCGGCCTGATACGTCTGCAGCCGTTCGAGGGTCTCCTTTGTTTCTTTCAGCCACTGCAATTCTTTCACAGCCGAATCGATGCTGTGGTCGACGGAACGGAACATATCGCGCAGGCTGTCAAATCCCTTGTCCGTGTAATCGATCACTTCATTTTGCCAGATGCCGGCCTTGTGATAACTTTGCGCGCGCAGGCGGTACTTGCCGTTCTCTTTCCGGATCCGGCGGAAGGAATATTTTTCCTGGCGCAGGCGATCCGGTAAACGACCTTTAAGCAGATCGACCGCCGCCCGGATCGCCGAATTAATGATGGCGTTGGTTACCGGCTCATTCAACCGGCGGGAACCGTCAGGCTGTACCGCCAAGTGGACATAGATCCTCTCAATATTAGTTATCAGCTCCGCAGGGAACAGTGAATCGCTGAAATCTTTGAAGGTCTGCAACCGCAGCCTAACCTGTTCCACCAAAGCATCGATCTGTCCGATCACAGGAGATTGATCTTCATCTTGGTCTCGCAATTTTGTCCGGGCGTAATTTAAACGGATGATGTCTAAATTCCAGCCGGTGGCCAGGGTAATAAAATCGCTTAAACCGGCGCGGTATTCGCTCTGCAGGCTTCTTCGTTGTTTCTTAATAGCATAATCGTGCTTGAAGGTTTTCTCATGGAGGTTCAAATGATAATACGCCCAGTCGTTATTTAAAATTTTCTTCAGGCGAAGCCGGGTGGATTTATTTTTCCAACTGCGGTACGTGGCGATGGG
Source organism: Omnitrophica WOR_2 bacterium GWA2_47_8 (assembly GCA_001805375.1). Lineage (GTDB taxonomy): Bacteria > Omnitrophota > Gorgyraeia > Zapsychrales > GWA2-47-8 > GWA2-47-8. The sequence continues at coordinate 2,350 of MHFY01000088.1, forward strand.
GATCCGTTTGAGGCGGGCCAGTTCTTTGGGAACGGCATTTTTAATAACTTCTTCGATCTGTTCGGGTGATGGCGGTGGGCCTCTTTTTTCCATATCCAGATACACGGCCGCGCGAAGATAGATCCATCCTAACTTTTCAAATCCACGGGCAATGTACGGCTCATACAGGTGCTCACTGCGCGCCCGTCGGGCCGCCTCGAACATCGCTTGCGGGGTTATGGGGTGGTCCTGCGGCTTTTCCTCATCTGGATCTTCACTAGGGCCAGGCGACACAAGGCGCATTTCATCTCTTCGATCGTGAGCTAGAATTTCTGCTTCAAGCCTCTCATTGGCTGCCTCCCTTTGCTTTATCGCTCTATTGCTCATGAGAGCTAAAACAACACCGCTAATGATCAACGTGGCGCTAAAGAACATCCCGGCAAAGAATATATTTTTGATCGCGATGACACCGGAAATCACGCATAAGGTGATCACAAACAAGCTTACCCACATCCCCGCGTTCTTAGGATCTGTCCTGTGCGATCCTTTCTCTTGGGGAATATCCAGTTCTTGCAGATCGACGGCTGGATCGGCTAGCCGGATAATTCCCTTATTATCAAAAGGAAGACCCCGAACAACGTTCATTCCCGCCGCGCCGGAGGCGGGATCTCGCTCGCCTCGCTTTGTAATCGAAGCGGGCCTTGTTTCGTAGCAGGCTGTTCCTTTTTTCTTCTTTTTCTCCAACCGGAGACGATAAGTTTTGATCATTTCTCTCAGCACCGGGATGGCTTCAAGAAATCTATCTGCCGTGATATAAGCAACAGGCCGCGGAAAAATTCGATCGATGACCCTTAAATGCATTGGCGCCCACTTCTTAGACTCTTCTTCTCCTACAATAAATCCTAATGATCCTGTAATTTTCCTTAATTTACGATTAGCGAACAAATCATGTTTCATCCTCAATACATCAACATGACCCAAACTCTTGCCGTGAATGCTCTCGGCTAAGATAAGCAAATCGCTGAGCGCCGACAAAAGAAATCTGATTACGTGATGTTGGACATTTTCCGCATCCTTTGATTTTAATTTTCGATCCAAATGGACACACAATATCGTATGTGGCCTAAAAGAACGCAGGATATATCCATTCATCCGCTGGCCGATGGGATAACGCGCACGGGACAAAAGAAACCTATAAAGTGAATAAATCCCAGAAAAATTCCAGTCTAAAATTATTTCCACGCCCAAAATAAAAATAACGGCTCCCGAAATACTAGCCGCGACTCGCAGCCACCACGGTACAAAAAAGGCCATGGCACCAATCATCACAGGAACGAGTCCGATCATCATGACTTTGGATCCCCGCTTTAGCCGATAAGATTCAATGCGAGGGGAAAAACGCAACACTGCCAAAATACAAACAATCAACACGATCGCCCACACCAACACCGGCCAACCGAATACCCACGGTGCCGCCCACCATGCACCGTGCTGGTGCATGGCCCACCACGCCACAGGTTGAGCAGTCTGACCAACCGCCCCCGACGAACAGCTGGTCAACAATCCGGCGAAGGTAAAGCCGAGCAACAGGCCTAACGTCTTCCCCACGCCGGGGCCGGGATCTCGGATGCCATCGCCTTTTTCCCCTTGAGAACTAAGAATCAAATTAACCGTTGCTGTTAACGGCAAGCGATGCGCGGGATCATTATTCAAAACTACAGCATATCGATGTTGATGCAGTCCTACGGTGATAACTTTTTTCAATAAATACCCCAACGCTCCAATTAATTCACTCAATTCAATAATAATAAACTTCAAAAAGTTCACTACCAGGACACCGCGCATGGCTTCTGTGTGCTCCAATCCAAAAGCTTGACCAATCCGGTAAAGCAAGAATTCTTGAGGGCCATTTCGTATCAAGCGGTTTTCATCTCTGGCTCGCTCATTGGTGTCTATCTTCACCAAAATATCAATATTCAGCCGGCCAAATTTAGGAATACGTTTTGTCCCATAACCCTCAATAATTACTAACTTATGATCTGATCCCCCATGGGATAAGACATAATCTTCCACATAGTCGGGATTATGCCGATCGAAAGGAATTTCATCATGAGAGAAAATCTTGATGCGCTGATCCTGAGCCCTGGCAATCTGCCGAGCAAAAACTGTTTTGCCTACTCCTCGTTTACCGTCGATGATCATAAAAATAGGTCCATGTCTAAGAGGGTCACCCAAAAGCTTAGCAATCATTTCTCGCAATTCTTCAATACCTTGAACAACCGGAATTGGCTTCAATAGAAAATGTTTTGTTAATAAAGCGACAATGACGATCCCGATCATCATGGCGATCCATACCCACGGCGAGACCCACCCCGCCGCCGATTGAGCGGCTTGGGCCACCGGGCCGGAAGAACAGCCGGCCAATAAGGCCAATCCAATGAAATTCAAATTGACTCGTCTAAATAAAAATGTTATATATTTAATAGATTGCAATAGGAGAACACTGATGATCAACATGAAGATTGTTTTAGAAAAAGGTGAAGACGGATATATTGTCGCCAACTGCCCAGCGCTTAAAGGCTGCTGGAGCCAAGGCAAAACCGAAGAAGAAGCTATTAATAATATTAGAGAAGCTATCCATTTATATTTAGAAACTAACCCTAAAACACCCCGCCCCTCTCGAAAGAGTAAAATCCTTAAACTTGCTTTATGAGCCCTAAGCCACCGCTGTGTTCGGGCCGCCAAGTTGTTAAGGCCTTTGAAAAGATCGGCTATTCTCGCGTAGGCCAGCGCGGCAGCCATATCAAAATACGAAACGACAAAACCGAAATAACTTTGATCATTCCTGACCACCGGGAAGTCGACCGTTGGACGCTTAAGGGAATTCTGAAAGACGCCGAAATTTCTATTGAAGAATTTATTAAGCTTCTTTAACAGAATCATAACGGCGACTGCCGCAAGGCCGGCCAGCCCAAGCCAATGTGCCGCCCACCACGCCGCAGATTGAGCGGCTTGGGCCACCGGGCCGGAAGAACAGCTCGCCAAAGATCCGGCGAAGGTAAGGCCGATCAGCAGGCCTAACATCTTGCCCGTACCGGGGGGAGAAGTCTGACGCGCTCTTTCCTCCATGGCAACCAGCAGAGGATTCCTAGAATCCACTTGATGGTAAATACCATCTTTCCCCCAAATACCGACGAAAGAATGATATTCATAGGCTCCGTTTTCAGGAGTATATTCTCTGTGCAGGACCCATCCTTTGGACGACATCCAAAATGATCCAAACCCGAAAGGTTTATATCTATCTTCCAGGATAAATTTCACAAAAGGAAATTCGGCTGTAAAAGTATCTTTTATATCGCGAGCAAAAATGTCGTTCTG
>MHFY01000088.1:5730-6522 GCA_001805375.1 Omnitrophica WOR_2 bacterium GWA2_47_8
CGTGCTGAGAAAATGAATGACGCCATGAATGGGTTTTCCCGCGACCATCGCCCTAAATCCACAGACAATACAGGTATAAATTCCCGAAGTCCACACATGTTCATTCGCTTCCATGCCGGAAATGATCATGAGTTGGCCTTCATGCACCAGATAAGAAAAATTACCTCGCCACCGACGCACCGAAATGATCAATGGACGATCAGGCACAGAAGAAACTGTGGTCACACGCGAATGCGCTGCTGACAATTCATCCTGCATATCAGGCACTTCATCCTCCCCTTCAAGCCTATATCCCTCCTTCAATAGAGATTCTTTGAGCAAGGATTGGGCCGCAGCACGATCTCCTCCCTCGCCGGGGCTGGGATCCGATCTTTGTCCTCCATTAACGGGCGCTGTCCCGTTTTCCCTTATCCCCTTCCTCAAAATATAAAGTTCCCGAGGCACGGCTCTGGGATAGTTTTGCGGGATGCTCATATTCATCACTTCAAAACCAATTTCGCGGAATTCTTTGGCAGAGAGGTACCCCCGCGTAAATCCTGTTACGATGAACACTCCCCCGTTGGGTAAAACATCATAAACCATTTGAGCCACATGCCTGGCCTCTTGAACGGAGTTCACCACAAGGATATTCAAACCGCCAATGGCTGTCACAATATCCGGCATCCTCTGGACAGAACCGTGCAATGAGGTGAGCTGAACAATATCCACAGAAGGATTGACCGTTATTTGATCAATTCCCGTCAATTTTTCCCGGGCGGAAACCAAATTGCCCTCTTCCCTTTCTAATAATTC
>MHFY01000088.1:6661-8295 GCA_001805375.1 Omnitrophica WOR_2 bacterium GWA2_47_8
AAACTGGATCGCGAAGGCCGGATCTCAAATTCATCACCTTTGAGCAAAAGAATGAGCGTGTCCGTCAACTTAATAATGCTGCTCGGTGTTTCTATTTTTCGAATGATCTTCTTTTCTAAAATCTTAAAATAATATGTCTTGGAGCAACCAGTCTCATTGATGACAATCTCTATCCGCTGGGCCGGTACATTATATTTTCTCAAATCAAGTGTCGCGGATTCCAATCTGTCCTCGGACATCTCCAAGGCAATGGCATCGCCGTTTTGTTCGGTATAAATATGTTCCAGCTTAAACAACAAGGCTTCTGCTTTCCGATTGACCAGATCTCGGCGCTGTGCCTCATCGCCGGCAAATCCAGGTTCAACGACAATTGAATCGAACTTTGGCTGCAGCCCGCCCTCAAAAATGACCGGTGTCGAGGTGTCACTGGATCCCGGTTTCCCGAGGTCAATGACCGTGCGCAGATCGCTCACATACGGAGAATCGTTCTCAAGCACCCTCGAAAGTGCCTCCAAGTATGCTTCAACCGATTCATTCTGCTGGTACAGAAGTTCAAGAGTGAGATTAATGTCTTCTTCCGTCAGGACAGCCTCGTCATCAAACCCTGAGGCATGCCCCAAGATCTCATGCAGGATTGCCACTCTCACCACAATGATCTTAAACCGATCCGGCAGCGACGTGAATGGTGATGGATTTATAATAAGTGTCGATCCAGTCTTTTCAAATCCGCTCATGGACGAATAACCGGGATCCAAACGGATCCTGAAAGACAAATTTCCTGGGCTATTTATTTTGTCTCTGGTCTTTAAAAGTCTTATCTGTCTGATACGGGTATTAATATCGCTGTTAACAATACGCGCCATCGCGGCGGAATTTAAAAACCCTAATCTCTGGGCCAAAGGATCACCCGCTCCGCTAAGATCAACAGTCGGATTTGCTGATCCCGGATTTTCTTTTACAAAAACCGGCTCTGATTCAACAACAGGCGCGCTTTTATCAATGAACTCAGGTTTAACCTTTGCCTGGAAATAATTGCAAACTGCTGGCTCATTTTGTGAAACTTCTGCGGGAAGCGGGGTGCGAGCATGCTGTACCGTTGACGGCGGGGATTTGTTGTGCCGTTGGCTTAACCAGGCACTCAATCCAAACCAAAGAGCAATTACAGCAATTGCCCCTCCCGTGACGACGATCGGCCAGTTGATCGAGAACCAGAGCGCGAAACCACCTGGAGCCTGCACACCCGCTCCGGAAGAACAACTCGCCAAAGATCCGGCCATCATGATAATTAATCCAATCCTCCCGACATAGGCCTTGACACGTGAAAAGGCGGATGCTAAAGTTTGTCTATGATTAAACAAAAATCTAAATGGAGCTATGAAGAAGTTAAAGAAGCTGTCGCTCGTCTTTCCCCTCGTGAGCGGTTGAAGCTTTTGGAGGCGCTGGAGGATAAACTCTTCGCTGCCAGAATGCGCGAGATCACCTCGATTATCCGCTCCAAAGCCAAAACCAATTCCCCTCGTAAAATTGCCCAAGCTGTAAAAAGAGCTCAACGCCGTTTGTATGCCAAAACCCAAAGCCGTACTTGATACCAATGTCTTTGTTTCAGCTTTATTAGGTTCGCCCGTATGCTTTGA
>MHFY01000089.1:0-6615 GCA_001805375.1 Omnitrophica WOR_2 bacterium GWA2_47_8
ATTTTCAATGGTCAGGGATCTAAAGACAATAATGTCATCGATCCTGTTCAAGAATTCCGGTTGCTGGAAGAGGTCAAAAAGACATTTAAACCGGAATTCTTGAACAGGATCGATGACATTATTGTCTTTAGATCCCTGACCATTGAAAATTTGACCAAGATCGTGACTATTGAAATTAAAGAAGTGGCGAACCGTTTAAAAGAAAAGGACATCGGTATCACCCTTTCTGAGGACGCCTTGAAGCTTCTGATCGAAAAGGGGTTTGACCCTGTTTTTGGGGCACGGCCTTTAAAAAGAACGATCCAGCGCCTTTTAGAAGATCCTCTGGCCGAGGAACTTATTTCCGGTCGCTTTAAAGATGGGGACAAAATTCAGGTCGAGCGCGAGGGCGAGAGTCTTTTTTTTAAATAAAATGAAATGTGATTACGCTGATTTTTAAAAGATTACACGGATCAGATCTTTTTATCGGCGTAATCGATTTTTAAAATCAGTGTAATCATGAAAAAACAAAAGCGATCTTTTTTTCTTGCTTGGGCTGTGCTTTTTTTAACCGCAGGGTCTTCTCTGGCCAAAATTTCTGTTCCCTTCGAAGGCCAATTTGATTTCTTAAAAAAGAAATATTCTTTTGGTTTCCCCTTAGGCGAAAAAGGCAATATCTCAACGCAATGGACCCAATCTTCCCAGGATAAGTTCGATGTCTCGATCAATATTGACCATCTGCAGCATTCCCTTTTGGACCTGACGACGGACCTTTTCGGTTCGGTCAAGATCATTAATAAAGACAAGGATAATCTCTCTTTGAGCGGGAATGTCTGGAGCCAGAATTCCCTCCTGAATTTAAAGCCTTCCGGCGAGGTCTCCGGGTCTTTTGAGGTAAAAGATAAAAAGCTTTTTTTCAATTCTATTTCACTGGGGACCATCACCTGCCAGGGGTATGTCGATCTGTCTTTCCCTTTTAAATTAAATGTCACTTTAACTTTAACCCAGTTGGATCTTGAGAACTTTTTGGAAACATTCCTCGAGAAAGATGATATTGATGCCGCCGGCACGGTCTCGGGTAAAATTCAGCTGACCGGAGAGATCGGATATGTTTCCCTGAAAGGCCAGCTGCATTCCGAAGGCGGGAAGATCGACCAGTGGGAGTACAGCAGCATGGATCTAAACGTGGAGGGGGCTTATCCGTTCATTTATCTTAGCGATTCTCAGATCGCCCAGCTGGACGGGACGGTTTTTACGATCGAAGGGCCTTTAAATTTAGCCGACCGGCAGAATTTTTCAAAGCAGTTTGAGCGTTTGACCAAATCGCCTTTGGTCAATGTCGATGGCAGCCAAAAAGAGTGGACGTTCAAAAGAGTGAAGGCCGAGGAAGAATCCAGCACCACGGAATTAAAATATTTGCTCAGAGAAAATAAGACACCCGGATCGGAAAAAGAAGGCACGGATATGTTCGGGTTAGAACAGACGATCGAATTTTAAGCCATGGTTAAAACAAAAACTTTATATATTTGCCAAAGCTGCGGAGCGCAATCCCCCCGTTGGGTTGGGCGATGCTCAGAGTGCGACAGCTGGAATTCTTTTGTGGAAGAGACTGTTTCGAAGCCTGCCTCAGAGGTAAGTTCAATGGGCGTGGCTTTCCGCGATGAGCCTATGTTATTGACCGAGATCAATATCGATGAGGAAAAACGTTTAACGACCGGGATCGTGGAACTGGACCGGGTGTTAGGCGGCGGGGTGGTCAATGGTTCGGTCACGTTGATCGGCGGCGATCCGGGCATAGGAAAATCAACGCTCGCGCTTCAAATGGGCTGCCTTTTGAGTGAAAAGGGGCCGAAGGTCCTTTATATCAGCGGCGAAGAGAGCGTCAAGCAGACCAAGATGCGGGCGGATCGTTTGAATACGATCAAACACGATTCTCTTTATATCGTCAATCAGGTGGATCTGAGCGTTATCACAAATTACGTCAATAATGTGAAGCCGCAGGTTTTGATCATCGATTCTATCCAGGTGATCTTCCATCCGGACATCAGTTCGAGCCCGGGGAGCGTCAGCCAGGTGCGTGAATGCGCGTCTCTTTTGACCCAATTGGCTAAAACCAAAGGGATAGCGCTTTTTATTATAGGCCATGTGACCAAGGAAGGGATGATCGCCGGCCCGCGGGTCTTGGAGCATATCGTGGACACGGTTTTATATTTTGAAGGAGAGCGGTATTCCAGTTACCGGATCCTGCGCACGACAAAGAACCGTTTTGGTTCCACTAATGAGATCGGTGTCTTTGAAATGACATCCAGCGGCCTTTTAGAAGTTAAAAACCCGTCGCAGATCTTTTTATCCGAACGGCCGAAGAATTCTTCTGGGTCGGTCGTGGTCCCCATCCTGGAAGGGACACGGCCGCTTTTGGTCGAGATCCAAGGGTTGGTCAGCCGTTCCACTTTCGGTGTGGTGCGCCAAAAGGCCCAAGGGTTTGACCCGAACCGGCTGGCCCTGCTGGTGGCGGTCTTGGAAAAACGCATCGGTTTAAATTTGTACGATAAAGATATTTTCCTGAATGTCGTCGGCGGGGTGAGGATCGTCGACCCGGCGGCGGATCTGGGCGTGGCTGTGGCCATCGCGTCGGCTTTGTTGGACAAGATCGTTCCATTTGACAGCGTTTTTATTGGCGAGGTGGGGTTGTCGGCTGAGATCCGAAGCGTGAATCAGATGAGCGCGCGGATCCAAGAGGCGGAGAAATTAGGTTTTAAAAAATGTATCATCCCCAAAAATAATTTTAGCGCGGATGGAAAATCTTTTAATACCAAGATCCAATTGATCGCCGCTGGAAACGTCAAAGAGGCGTTGGATTGTTTGTAATCGTTTCAAGTGTCAAGTTTCAAGTGATTTGAAAGCATTCATAACCTGACACGTGAAACTTGACACTAACAAGGAGATAAAAAGATGACTTTACTCTTTATTCGTGTGTTCTTTTTTTTGATATTCAGCATCATTGGGTTTTACATCGGCTCGATCAGTGAACGCGCGATCTACGGGGCCTTGATCGGCAGTTTTTTTGCGGTCCTTTTGATCTTAGCGGAGATGAGCATGCGCCGGGTTTCGGTCCGCGGGCTTTCCAGCATGGTGTTTGGCCTTCTGTTGGGCGTGTTTATGGCCAAACTTATTTCCGATATCCTTTCGCTTTTGCCCTTAGGGGAATATGTCAAATCCGTGTCGCGTGTTATCCTGACGTTGCTTTTTTCGTACCTGGGGGCGGTCATGGCCCTGCGGGGGAAAGATGAATTCCATTTGATCGTGCCGTATGTCCGGTTTAAAAGACAGGACGTAAAAGAGGACGTGGTTTTGCTGGATACCAGCGCGATCATCGATGGCCGGATCCCCGATATTTATAAAACGAATTTTTTTACCGGGCGCCTGGTCGTGCCCCGGTTCGTGCTTGAGGAGATCCAGAAATTATCGGATTCTAAGGATGAGATCAAGCGTCAGCGCGGCCGACGGGGTATGGAGATCCTGCGCGCGATGCAGAAAGACCCGGAGATGGACCTGCGGATCCAGGAGGAAGATGATTCCGCGGTCGGTCCGGTGGACACCAAATTGGTGTCTTTGGCTAAGCTCATGGATGCCCGCATTGTGACAACGGATTATAATTTAAGCCGGGTGGCCTCTATCCAAGGAGTTGTTGTTTTAAATATCAATGATCTGGTCAATGCCGCCAAGATGGTTTATTTTAACGGTGAAGAGTTGGATGTCCGGCTGGTCAAGGAGGGAAAAGAACCTGACCAGGCGGTGGCGTATACCGATGATGGGACGATGATCGTGGTCAGTGATGCCCGGCGCATGCTTGGCCAGCGGAAGGCTGTCTTGGTCTCTTCCGTCCTGCAGACGCAGGGCGGCCGGATCATTTTTGCCAAACTAAAAAACTAATACTGTGTTACCTAAATTTTGTTTAGATGGACACAGTATAGTACCTTGTTCTTCTAAGAATTCAGGTAACAAGGTATTAATACCATTCGGCTCATGAATGAAAATCCAAGCTATTATTCCAACCGCAGGTCTTGGGAAAAGACTCAAGAGCAAAACGCTTAAGCCTTTTATTCCGCTTAAAGGGAAGGCGATCTTAGCTTACACACTTAGGCCTTTTCAGCGATCATCGTTAATTGACAGCGTTATTGTGGTGGCTCACGCCGGCAGTATTAAAAGAGTCCAAGATCTGATCAAAAAATATAAATTAACGAAAGTTGTGAAGGTCGTTCCCGGTGGAAAAACAAGGACGGAATCCGTCTCTCACGGTCTCAGGGCTTCTGACGCGGATACGGACCTTCTGGTGATCCATGACGGCGCCCGGCCGTTCTTGACAAAGGCCCTTTTGGAAAAAGCGGTGAAAGAGGCCCAGGCCTTTTCTGCCGCAGTGGTCGCGGTCCCGGTGAAGCAGACCATCAAAGTGATCGCACCGCGTAAGAGGGAAGTTAAAAAGACGTTAAACCGCGACTCTTTGTGGGAGATCCAAACACCGCAGATATTTAAACGGGAGATATTGGTGAAGGCCTATCAAAGATCAAATAACCACGCCACCGACGACGCGGCGTTGGTTGAGCGGTTAGGCGTTAAGGTCAAGATTGTCATGGGCGATTATAGGAATATCAAGATCACGACCCGCGAGGACCTTGAGATCGCCAAGGCTTTTTTATAAGAGGATTTCAATGTGCAATTTAAAGTTGGTTTAGGATACGATGTCCATCGGTTAACAGCTGGGCGAAAGCTTATCCTGGGGGGCGTAGAAATTCCGTATCCAAAAGGACTTGACGGCCATTCCGACGCGGATGTTCTTCTGCACGCCCTCTGCGATGCCCTTCTTGGCGCGTTAGGGGCAGGCGATATCGGCGAACTTTTTCCTAATACGGACGAACGCTTCCGTAATATTTCCAGTTTATTATTGTTGGAGAAAGTGAACAATCTTGTCCAGGAAAAGGGTTTTAAAGTGGAGAATGTGGATCTTGTTTTATTGGCGGAAGAGCCCAATATCAAAGCTTATAAAGCAGAGATGCGTTTTAATATCGCCTTTCGGCTGGCCATCGATGAATCCCTGGTCAATATCAAAGCCACGACCCAGGAAAAACTGGGTTTTGTCGGCCGCAAAGAGGGTATGGCCGCTTACGCGGTTGTTTTATTGCAAAAGGCCAAGAGTTGAGATCTATGCATGGCAAAAGATCATTTTAAGAGAAAAATTATTTCATGCCTGATTTTTATCTGTTTTATTGTTTTGGATGGCCAATATGTGTCCGCGAAATGGGGAACCGGCGAAATAATCGGCGAGTATCCAAAGCAGAAAGAAGAAGACAAGCAAACCGCGGTTGATGGGACCTTAAAGCCTAAAGAAGTCAAGCCCATCGATAGTTATGAGCAAAAGCAGTTAGACGAAAAAGGCCAGATCATCAGCCGTATTAAAGTCACCGTATATCCGGATCATACATTGAAGGAGATCTGGTCCTATTACCCGAATGGCCAGCTTAAGCGTGAGGATTGGATAAGAGATGACCTAAAGGAAGCAAGTGGCAAGCTGTATTACGAAACAGGCCAGCTTCAGCTTGAAGAAAATTATCTGGAGAATAAGCCGCATGGTATCAATAAAAGCTACTATCCGGATGGAAAGGTCGAGAATTGGTTCAATTACCGTTTCGGCCTTAAAGAGGGGTTGAACCGGACATACTATCCAACGGGCCAATTAAAGCTGGAAGAAAATTATAAATTTGGTAAATTAGATGGATTAAGACGGGAATATTTTGAGAATGGTTATCTTCGATTAAAATCTTTTTATAGGGATAGGATATTGAACGGCATTTGGGAAGAATATTCTCCCGGTGGGACACTGCTTTCGCATAAAGAATATAGAAAAGGGAACCTCTCCGGAACGGTTAAAGAATATCAAGAGAACGGTAAATTAAAAACGTCGGTCAGTTATTTAGATAACAAGTACCACGGTCGTTACAGGGAGTTTGACAGTGCCGGAAAGCTTAAGCTCGAGGCAAATTATGTCAACGGTGAAAAGGACGGAAAGGAAACCTTCTTTTTCCCAACGGGTAAGATAGAAAAAGGGGCCTATTTTGTGTCCGGGAAGGAACAGGGCGTTTTTAAGCAATTTTATGATAATGGGGTTTTGATGATCTCAAAAAATTACCAGGATGGCCGCTTGGAAGGCGAAGTAAAACAATATTATAAGTCGGGGGTCCTTCAGCAGGTCGCACCGATGAAAAATGATCTTACGGATGGTCTTTTCAAAAGTTATGACGAGAACGGTCTGCTTAAAGCGGAAATTATGTATCGCCAGGGATTTCGATCCGGGGCCTATAAGGAATATGACCGGGACGGTAATTTGATAACCCTTTTAGATATTAAAGATAGTGCGGAAAACGGGCGCCGTTGGAAGTTTTATAAAAATGGCCAAAAACAGCAGGAAGATGTTTATGCGGAAGGGTATTTAATTATAACAAGGATGTATGACGAACTGGGGGCATTGGTAGATGAGAGGGTATTTGAAAAGGATAAACCGGATAACTCGTTAACTGAAGAAGAAATTGAGAAGGGCATTAATCAAACTCGGCCTTCTCCCGTAGGATCAAAATAGGAAAA
>MHFY01000089.1:6670-19549 GCA_001805375.1 Omnitrophica WOR_2 bacterium GWA2_47_8
GCACTCATTAAAGGAGATCAATATGGGCTGGCTAATAAATATTATTATCCTCATTGCTGTGTATATTATCTTGGCTGCGGGTTTCCGTGACGAGATCAAGGCCGCGCGTGACCGGGATCCGGCCGCCAAAAGCGATTTGGAGATCCTGCTTCTTTATTCCGGCGTTCACGCGCTTATTTTTTACCGGATCGCCAATTTTTTTTGGAAGTTTAAAGTCCCTATCCTGCCTCGGGCGCTGTCTCAGATCGGGCGATTTTTTACCGGGATCGAGATCCACCCCGGTGCCGCCATCGGTAAAGGGCTTTTTATCGACCATGGGATGGGTGTTGTGGTCGGAGAGACAAGTATTATCGGCGATAACGTGACCCTTTTTCAAGGCGCCACCTTAGGCGGGACAGGTAAAGAGACCGGGAAGCGGCATCCCACCATCGGCAATAACGTGGTCGTGGGCGCCGGCGCCAAGGTCTTAGGCAACATCGAAATAGGGGACAATTCTTACGTCGGTGCCAATGCGGTCGTGATCAAAAGCGTGCCGCCCAACGCGACCGTGGTCGGTGTGCCTGCCCATATCACCAAACAAGACGGCCTTAGAATGGACATGACGATGGATCACGCCCATGTGTCTGATCCCATTATGCAGCATCTGAAAGATCTGGTCCGGCGGATCAAAACATTGGAAGATAAGGAAGAAAAGGGAAATTAAGTTTTGTCATGTCGATCTCGATCTACAATTCTCTCACCAAGAAAAAAGAAGAATTAACCCCGATCAAAGACAAGGTCATTAATATCTACACCTGCGGGGTAACGGTCTATGACCGCTGTCATATCGGCCACGCGCGCAGCCTGTATGTCTTTGACGTGGTGCGCCGTTATTTGAAATACCGCGGATTTAAGGTCAATTTTGTCCGTAATATCACCGATATCGACGACAAGATCATCAACAAGGCCAATGAATTAAAAAAAGACTGGAAAGCGGTCGTTGATGAGAATATCAAAGCTTATTACGCGGATCTGAAGATGCTCGCCCTTGATAAGGCGGACAAAGAACCGCGCGCCACCGAGAATATCGAAAGCATCATCAAGGACATCGAAGGACTGATCGAGCGCGGTTTTGCGTACGAGATGAACGGCGATGTTTATTATAAGGTAAGAAAATTTAAGCACTACGGCAAGCTCTCCGGCCAAAGCATCGAAAAGATGCTGGAAGGCGTGCGCATTGATCTAAGTGAAAAGAAAAAGGACCCGCTGGATTTCGCCCTCTGGAAGAAATCTAAGGACGGTGAGCCGTCGTGGGACAGCCCGTGGGGAGCTGGGCGCCCGGGATGGCATATCGAATGCTCTTGTATGAGTTTAAAACATTTGAAATGCGAGACCCTGGACATTCACGCCGGCGGGCGGGACCTGATCTTTCCCCATCATGAAAATGAGATCGCCCAGGCCGAAGGGCTGACCGGCAAACCTTTTTCAAAATACTGGCTCCATCACGGGCTTTTGACCATCAACGGCCAGAAGATGTCCAAGTCTTTGGGAAATTTTATCACGGTCGAGGATGCCCTGAAGAAATACACCGTGGATACGCTTAAACTGTTCTTTCTTTTTTCGCATTACGCGAGCCCCATCGATTACAGCGACGAGAAATTGCAGGAGGCGTACAAGGGCCTGCAGCGTTTTGACGTTCTGTTCTGGAAAGCGTATGGCCTTTTGAAGGGCAAAAAATCATCGCCCGCCAAAGGCGTGGATTTTATTGAAGAGCATAAAGAAAAATTTTTAAGCGCGATGGATGATGATTTTAATACCGCCCTGGCCCTGGGCCATCTGTTCGACCTGGTCAACGCGACCAATAAATTCATCGATAAGGAAAAGGAAAGTAAGGATTATTTGAAGGTCATTTACGCGGCTGTTGAGACGATCGAAGATCTGGCCAAGAATATTTTCGGGCTTTTCCTGCGGGAAAAAGACAAAGATCTCGACCAAGAGGATGAAAAATTGCTGGAAGACAGAAAAACTGCCCGTTTGAAAAAAGATTTCAAGCGTTCCGACGAGTTGCGGGACCTTTTAAAATCACGCGGCATCGCGGTGGAAGACACCAAAGACGGACAGTCCTGGAGATGGATATAAGGCTTTAAAACTTATCAATAAATGGCCTGAGTCAGCCCCGGGCGTGTTTTATATTTGACGATAATCCGGATTGTGTAACTTAGATGTCAGATAGAATATTGAGACTCTTTAACCTATCCTTCCTTAGCATATTCTTAGTTCTTTTCTTCTATAGGCCAATCGAGACCGAAGATGTTTGGTGGCATCTCAGCACCGGAAAATGGATCTTCACGCATCTTGCCATACCGCGTTATGATGTGTTCAATTGCACGGCCGATATAATCCCATGGGTACACACGCAATGGCTAGGGTCGTTCATTTATTATCTTGTTTTTGAATTCGGTGGATTGCCGGGACTAAAGATTTTTCGAACCGTTATTTTTATCTTGATTCTTAGTTTTTTTATAATCAAATCATTTCGCTATATACCCGCTCATTTATTTGTAATCCTTATTTTGTTAATAAGCTTCGGACTGAATTTCAGCGTAGTCTTGCGGCCGCTGTTATTCAATTTCATTTTTATTCAAATCTATTTAATTATTCTATTTAATCATCGGGATAACAAAGGGGCAAAACCCCTTTTATTTATTCCTTTATTATCCATCTTGTGGTTTAACCTCCATGTCGGTGTATTTGTTTTTGGAACATTGATCCTTGGGGTCTTTTTATTTTCATATTTAGTCAAATATATAGAATCAAAGTATCAAAAAAATGCAGACCAGGAAGAGGCCGCGTTATGTAAGAGTAAAATTCACGCATTGCTGCTAGTCATTTTTGGGCATTTTGCTGCTTTTCTCATCAATCCCTACGGGCTTAAAGGAGCTATTTGGCCCTATTATGCCATTGTCGACCCGGCCGGCATCAATCGAAAACTATTCTTCAATTCTATTATAGAGATGATGCCGCCTTCCCATATCTTTTCTTGGCAGGGGATATGGTTCTACCTGTTGGTTATCGCTGTTATTTATTGTTTGAATGCCGATTCAAAAACAAAGTTAACCGAATGGCTGCTATTTATTGTTTCATTGTTTTCTTTTCTTTATTCAAGCCGAGGTTTTCCGCTTTTTATCTGCATCTGTATTACGATACTCTGGAGAGCCTGTCGTTCCTGTGATTTCAAAAGTTTATGGTCAACGATGAAGTATGCAAAGCCCATGAATTATATCTTGCATGCTGGGCTGGCCTTGTTTTTGCTCGTGAACATTTTTTATTTATTAAACCAAACCGTCTTTTTGAGCAAAAAGCCTAACAAAATATTCTTCATGGATCTGGACCCTTATAATCCAGTGGATGCCTTGGCCTTGCTTAAAAAATCCCATATCACCGGACCAGCCTTTGCCTGGGAAGGGTACGGCGGATCCATTATTTGGAACGCTTATCCCGACATAAAGCCTATCGCGGATGGCCGGCAAGTCAATCCGCAGGCTTATTTGGATTATCTTAAGATCACGAATAATCCAAAAAATTATTGGGATCAAATGCAATCGAAGTACAGGTTTAATATCGCCATCCTAGATGCAAATTTTGGGACTCTGCATCAAGTCATGGATTATTTGATTCAAGATCAAGAATGGAAAATGATCTTTATTAAAGGATCATCAGTCGTTTTTGTAAGAAGAGGGATATACTCATTGCCGGCTGAACTTGATGCGTTTGAAGATGAATTATTAAAAATCTCTCCCAAGGTCGGTGAAGCAATAGAAATTTTGAATGATACAAAAGGTTTATCCATCACACCCATGAGCTTTCTAAAAGAAAGACTAATCGTCTATTCTGAGCCTTTAGAGGAAGGGGTCGCTTTGTATACGGCTGGATTTAAAGCCGCTGGCTTAAATTTGATCCTTGATGCATATCGATATACGCCATCCACTAAAACTAGAAAGATCTTAAAATTTGTCTTAACGGATTTTACAAGCTAGTATTGGTCTTTTCCAAATTAAATGAACAAAGGAACCCAATATTAGACTTTTTCTCTCGGGAAAAAGACCTAATATTGACTACCACCGTTTATTTGTTAAGGAAAAAGTCAATAATGCATATATTTCTGACTGTTCGGGCCCTCTGATAAAAATATTTATGGAAGTAGAGACTTCCATAAGTTATTCTATATGGCATGAAGAATATATTTATTGAAATCTACGGCTGGCCGACAAATGACTACAGAAAAGCATAGAGGAAAGTTCATCACCTTTGAAGGATCAGAGGGTTCGGGCAAAAGCACGCAGGCGCGGCTCGTTTATCAGTATTTGAAGCGAAAAGGGAAGAAGGTCATTTTTATCCGTGAGCCCGGTGCTGTTTCGATAAGTGAGGCCATCCGCAAGATCCTTTTGGACGTGAAAAATAAAGGTATGAGCGACGTGTGCGAAACGCTTCTTTATATGGCAGCCAGGGCGCAGTTAGTCGAAGAGATTATCATCCCGGCTTTGAAAAAAGGGATTAATGTTGTCTGTGACCGGTTTTTGGATTCCACGGTTGTTTATCAAGGCTACGGCAACGGCGTGGATATGGATTTTATCAAAAAAGTAGGCCAGGTGGTCACCCAGGGTGTAAAACCGGATCTGACCTTTATTTTTGATATCGATACAAAAAAAGGGCTCTCCCGCAAAGGAAAAGTCAAAGACCGCATTGAACTGCGGAGTTTACAATATCACAATCGTGTCCGTCGAGGTTATCATGCGATCGCCCGCCAAGAACCCAAACGCGTTAAAGTGATCAAGGTCAATAAAGGTAAAAAAGAGATCCATCAAATTGTAAGAAGGTATATTGATAATTTAATAAGAAAGAGATGACACAGATCAAAAAATGATTACACAGATGTAATAAATTATCTGTGTAATCCTGCTTTTAGAATCTGTGTAATCATTTTTATATGGCTTCCCTGTTAATTAACGAAGAGATCATCGGGCGTTTCATTCAGCTGCTTAATAATAAACACCTGGCCCATGCCTATCTTTTGGTCGGTGTTCCCGGTGTAGGCAAGTTGGAAACCGCCCAGGCTTTGGCAAAGTCGGTGAATTGCGAAAAAAATAGCCCTTCGTTTAAAGAGGGCTGCGAGACGTGTCCTTCCTGTCTTAAAATTAACAGCGGCAATCATCCGGACGTCCAAATTGTGCAATGCGAGTACGGCGAAACGATCAAGATAGAAGACATTCGCAGGGTCATTACTCAGCTGCAGTTAAGGTCGTTTGAGGCGCGGCGTAAGGTCGTTATTATCCGGAATATCGAAAATCTGACGCTGGAAGCGGGCAACGCCCTTTTGAAAACGTTGGAGGAGCCGACCAAGGACAGCCTGTTATTGTTAACTTCCGCTTCACCGGAAAAGATCCTGGATACGGTCAAGTCCCGCTGCCACCGGATCTATTTTCCCGGCGCCCCGCAAGAAAGAGTTGTCAGCCTCCTGTTAAATGAGTATCATATAGAGGAATCGGAAGGCCGGATCTTGTCGTTTTTCGCGCAAGGTTCTTTCGGAAAAGCGGAGGCGTTAAACAAAGCTAAATTCTTCCAAAAGAAGAATGAGGCGATCGATGCCTTCCTTTTTTCCGTGAACACCGAGAGTTATATCGGAAAGATCCTGGCGGAAAAATCAAAGACCAAAGAAGCCCTGGATGTCCTTTTAAGCTGGTTTCGGGATGTCGTTCTTCTTAAAAAGGGGATGGAAGAGAAGCGGCTGGTGAACCGGGACCGGTTGAAAGACCTGTTACGGATCCAGGATAAATATTCATTGGATGACTTAAACGGCATTATCGGCCAGATCATTTATTCGATGCAGCTATTAAGCGACAATCTGAACGTCAAGATCGCGCTTAATTTATTGAAAGAAAAGATAAGATAATAAAAAGATTACACAGATAAAAAAGGCAGGATTACACAGATATCTGTGTAATCTGCGGTTTTAAAATCTGTGTAATCCCTTATTGGAGGTTCCATGGGAAAACTTATCGAAGTCCAATTAGGGTATTACCGCCCTGTTCAGCTATATGATCTGAATGATATCGAGTGTCAGCGTGATGACTTGGTCATCCTGGATGTGGAGCGCGCCTCGGAATTCGGCCGTGTTCTATCCGACTCAAAAAAAGTGTGTGAAGGCAAGGCTGAGGCCTCGACCGGCAAGGTCCTGCGTAAGGCCACCGAAGGCGATGCCAAGCAGATCGAGAACAACCGTTTGAAGGCCATCGATGCCATGAACAACTGCGAGCGCAAGGTCAATGAGCGGAAGCTCAAGATGCAGATCGTGAAGGCGGAATATTCGTTCGATTGCAGTAAGATCATTTTTTATTTCACGGCGGAAGGCCGGGTGGATTTTAGGAATCTCGTCCAGGACCTGGCCAAATCGTTCCGGGTGAGGATCGAATTAAAACAGATCGGGGTCAGGGACAAAGCCAAGATCGTCGGCGGTTACGGCGTCTGCGGGCGGGAGCTTTGCTGTTCCTCTTATATGAAAGGGTTCCATCCTTTGTCCATCAAAATGGCCAAGGACCAGAACCTGCCGTTAAACCCGTCGCGCATTTCCGGTGTGTGCGGCCGCATCAAGTGCTGCATGGCCTATGAATTTAACGCCTACAAAGAGTTGGCCCGCACGCTTCCTCATGTCGGCGATAAGGTCGACACCATTGAAGGAAAAGGAAAAGTCGTGAATGTGAATGTGATCAGGCGTATGATCAGCGTTGATCTGGGAGAAGGCCGCGTCATCAAGGTCTCTTGCGATAAAACCCCTGCCACCGTAGGCCAATAATTGATGTTTGTACAGTTTATTGCAGATCAGATAACAAACATCAATATTGATTACCTCCAAGGTGTTTTAAAGAAAAGATCAATACTTATCCATGTCCTCTAAATTCTACGTCACAACACCCATTTATTACGTTAATGATAAACCGCATATTGGCCATGCCTATACGACGATCTTAGCCGATTGTCTGGCGCGCTATCATCGTACGGCCGGGGACGAGGTGTTTTTTCTGACCGGCCTGGATGAGCACGGCCAAAAAGTCCAGCAGGCGGCCGAGAAACGAGGTATGTCGCCCCAGGCGCACTGCGATGATCTAGCTCCTCGCTTTACAGATCTTTGGAAGAAATTAGGCATTCAGTATGATGATTTTGTCCGCACCACGCAAGACCGGCATAAAAAGATCGTTCAGGCAGCGTTACAGAAAGTTTATGATAACGGCGATGTGTATGAGGCAGAGTATGAGGGATGGTATTCGGTGGCCGAAGAAAGGTTCATCACGGACACGGAAAAAGAATCCGGGCAATTCCGCGATGTTCAACGGCTGAAAGAGAAGAATTATTTTTTTAAGATGAGCAAATATCAAAAAAAGCTCATTGA
Source organism: Omnitrophica WOR_2 bacterium GWA2_47_8 (assembly GCA_001805375.1). Classification (GTDB taxonomy): domain Bacteria; phylum Omnitrophota; class Gorgyraeia; order Zapsychrales; family GWA2-47-8; genus GWA2-47-8. Next base: position 14,094 of record MHFY01000089.1, read on the forward strand.
ATACATCGAAACCCACCCGGAATTTATTCAGCCGCAGCATCGAAAAAATGAGATTTTAGGATTCCTCCGTCAGCCATTGGGTGATCTGTGTATTTCCCGCCCTAAATCCCGTTTGAGCTGGGGCATTGAAATTCCATTCGCTAAAGATTACGTCACGTACGTCTGGTTTGACGCGCTGATCAATTACATCAGTATTCCCGGCTGGGGGAGCGATGAGAAGAAGTTCAAAAAATGGTGGCCGGCCAATGTGCATTTGATCGGCAAGGATATTCTGACCACACATTGCGTGTATTGGCCGACGATGCTGTTTTCTCTGGGGCTTCCGCTGCCCAAAACGGTTTTTGCCCATGGCTGGTGGCTGATCGGCGAGACCAAGATGAGTAAATCTTTAGGCAATGTGATCAATCCTCTGGATCTAGTGGATAAATATGGTGAAGATGCAGTGAGGTATTATCTTATGCGGGATATGGTTTTGGGTGATGATGCAAACTTTACACTTGAAAATTTTATTCATCGATACAACAGTGATTTGGCTAATGATTTTGGAAATTTATTAAATAGGGTAAGTGGGCTCCTTAATAAACATTTTGAAGGATGTATACCAGAATCTTTCGTATCTGAAAAACTTATACATACAACTCACGAAGTAGGACGACGGTTATGGCAAGAAGCACAAATCCATATTAATTCTTTTAAAATACATGAAGCTATTAAGACAATTATGAGTTTAGTGCAAGTGGCTAATTCAAGTTTAGAGAAGGAAGCTCCGTGGAAATTAATTAAAGAAGGCAATAAGGCTGCTGCGGGACATTGTTTATATACTGCGGCAGAAGCTCTGAGATTAAGTGCCGTGGCGTTAAATCCTATAATGCCGGGAAAGACTAAAATAGTTTTGGATGTTCTAGGAGCAGAAGGAACTGGGTTGAAGTGGGGAGAATTGAAGTCGGGGACTAAATTGAAATTACACGAGGCTTTATTCCCCCGGATTGAAGTAGAAAAGAAATAGGCGGGTGACCCGAGAAGGGGCATCCCCGTCACCGCAATTTATATGAGGATGACGGGGATATCGAGGGGCAGGACCCGCCTAAAAGTTTAACTATTATGGCTATCTCAACAATAAAATGGATCAATAACTGCGCTCGCATCATCGATCAGCGCAAACTTCCCACAAAATTAGTTTATATTGACTGCCGCAATGAAAAGCAGATGTGGCACGCCATTAAAACGCTGGCTGTGCGCGGGGCTCCGGCCATCGGCGTTGCCGCAGCCTTTGGTGTTCTTCTGGGATTAAAAAAATTTAAAGGCAGCGATAAATATAAATTTTATAAAGATTTTTACGCACTTTGCGATCATATCGGAAGCTCGCGTCCGACCGCGGTTAACTTGTTTAATATGCTCGACCGGATGAAAAAGACAGTGGAAGATCATAGAGACCTTCCAATCCCTGAGATCAAGAAACTCCTGCACAAAGAAGCGCAGGCCATTTACAGGGAAGATCAAAGAGTATGCCGTCAGATGGGAGATTTTGGCGAAAAACTTATTCAGTCCGGTAAGAATTGTTTAACCGTTTGTAACGCCGGGGCGCTCGCCACCGTCGATTACGGCACCGCGCTGGGTGTGTTTTACAGCGCCAAGAAAAAGGGCAAAAAATTCAAGGTCTATTCCTGCGAGACCCGCCCGCTTCTGCAGGGCGCGAGACTGACGACATGGGAATTATTAAAACAGAATATTGATACAACGCTCATCTGCGATAACATGGCCGCGACTTTGATGAAACAAAAGAAGATCGATATGATCTTTGCCGGTGCCGACCGTATCGCCTCAAACGGCGATACCGCCAATAAGATCGGAACCTATAGTCTCGCGGTTTTGGCCAAGCACCACGGCATTCCTCTTTATATCGTGGCTCCGCGTTCTACTTTTGATCTAAAGATCAAAAGCGGAAAACAGATCCCGATCGAAGAACGCTCGGCTCGTGAAGTGACGCATATGGGCGGCGTCCAAACAGCTCCTGCTAATGTCAAAGTTTATAATCCCGCCTTTGATGTGACCGATAATCAGCTCATTACCGGCATTGTGACCGAGTACGGCATCATCCGCCCGCCGTTTGCAAAGAATATCAAGAAGACATTGAGGAGGTGAATATCAGAAAATCAGATTATCAGATAGAGATTATCAGAAAATCAGAGCCTAGAGGTTAATCTGATATTCTGTTCTCTGAATTCTCATTCTGATGCTCTGACGCTTTGATTTCTTATTTTATGAAGAGATTATCCGATATCGGTGAATTCGGTTTTATTGATCTGATCAAAAAAGGCGCGCTGAAACGTCCGGGTGTGATCAAAGGGATCGGTGATGATACGGCGGTCCTTTCTTTAAATAAAGATAAATTCCTGCTTTTCACGACCGATATGCTCATCGAGGATGTGCATTTTTTGGCTTCCGCAAAGGCGCGGGACATCGGTTATAAGGCCATGGCTTGCAATATCAGCGATATCGCGGCCATGGGAGGGATCCCGACCTACGCGGTTGTTTCCATCGGGCTTCCGGTCCACAAGCCGCTTTCGTTTGCTTTGAATATTTATAAAGGGATCAATGCCCTTTGCCGGAAATTTAATGCGGCTGTTGTGGGGGGAGACACGGTCAAAAGCGACAAGGTGGTCGTGAATATTGCTCTCTTGGGAGAAGTGCGAAAGAAAGATTTGGTGCTGCGGAATGGGGCGCGGAAAGGCGATCAGATCTTTGTCACCGGGCCTTTGGGCAACTCTTTAAAAACCGGAAGGCATTTGTCTTTTATCCCTCGCGTGAAGGAAGCGCAATATCTGGTCAGGAATTTTAACCCGACGGCCATGATCGATATTTCCGACGGGTTGGCGGCGGATCTAGGTCATATTTTGGAACAAAGTAAAGTAGGGGCGATCCTTCATGAGAAAAAGATCCCTTTCGCTCCCGGCGCGGCACTGAAGAATGCGCTGTATGATGGAGAGGACTTTGAACTTCTCTTTACGCTGCCGATCCTGCAGGCGAAGATGCTTTTGAAACAAAAGGGACTACGGTTTTACCACATCGGTGAAATAACCAAAGAGCGCGAGATCATCAGGATCCATGATAAAAATAACCAGTTACGGACCATCCAGGCGATAGGGTATAAACACTTTTGATGGAATATTTATCCAAAAACGAAAAAGAAACATTAAAGCAGGCGGAAAGTCTTTCTAAACTTCTAAAGCCCGGGGATATTGTCTGTCTTTTCGGTGATCTGGGAAGCGGGAAGACCACGTTCACCAAAGGTGTTGCTGAGGCCCTGAAAGTCAAGAAAGAGGACGTCAACAGCCCGACCTTTACCTTGCTTAATATTTATCGGGGAAAATATCCGCTGTATCATTTTGACCTTTACCGCATGGAAAGCAGAAAAGAGATCCTGGAACTGGGTTACGAAGAATTCTTTTACGGAGAAGGCGTGACCTTGGTGGAATGGGCGGAGAAATTAAAAGATCTGACACCCAAAGAATATTTGAAGGTGGAGCTTTCACATCAGGGACCTACGGAACGCCTGATCAAGATCGAACCGGTTGGGGAAAAATATAGGGATTTTAAGATACAATGACCAATAACCAATCACCAAATAAATTTTAAAATTCAATGACCTGTTTGAGATTTATAAATTGCTAAATTATTTGGTTATTGTATCTTGGTGATTGTTTCTTTATATTATGAAAATATTATCAATAGACACCTCAACCAAGAGTTTCAGCCTCGTGGTCACGGATGGAGAAAAAGTCCTGGCTCAAAAAGACATCGTCCTTGAGAAAGTCCTTTCGGATTCCATTATTCCAGCCATCGATAAAATTTTAAGTCAAGCCAAAGTCCTTTTGCCCAAGCTGGACGGCTTTTGTGTCGGGCTGGGGCCGGGATCATTTACCAGCTTACGGGTCGGTTTATCGACGATCAAAGGCCTGGCGTTTGCCTTGAAAAAACCGGTGGTCGGGATATCCAGTCTGGATGGCCTGGCCATGAATGTTAAAGAGGACGCGGATATTTTGACAGTTGTCGATGCCAAACGGAATTTATTTTACACGTGTTTTTATCAAAAGAAGGGAATAGCCCTAAAAAGAAAAAGTAAATATTTACTTCTCTCTGCGGATGAGGTATTAAAAGTAATGAAGCCCGGGATGATCTTGGTCGGCGACGGCGTTGGTTTGCTGCAGGATAAAATTGCCCGAGAATCAGGCGTCGTTTTAGCTGACCCAGACAATTGGTACCCTAAAGCCGAAAATCTAGCATTGTTGTCGTTGGAGCGTTTTAAAAAGAAAGATTTTGATAACATCAGTACACTCGTTCCTCTTTATCTTTATCCGGAAGATTGCCAAGTCCAAAAATGAACTCTAATTCAAATATACAGAAGCCTCTTGCCTTGACCTGGGCGCAAGTCGACCTTAAGGCCATCGCTCATAATATCAGAGAGATCAAACGAGTTGCTCTTCCGCAGCATGCCGGAAAGAAAACGCAAAGGGTCAATATCCTGGCGGTCGTGAAGGCGGACGCCTACGGCCACGGAATGTTAAAGGTAGCATCGCTTCTGGACCGGTTAGGGGTGGATTTTTTCGGCGTCTCGGATGTCCCGGAAGGGATCCTGTTGCGCAAAAACGGGATCAAAAAGCCGGTCCTGCTTTTTGAGAGCACGTTGGTTTCGTTCCCTAAAGAAATTGTGGAATATAATTTAACCCCGACCGTTTGTACGCTTCCTTTGGCCCAGGCACTTAATCGTTACGCGAAACTTAAACATAAAAAGATCGATGTGCATGTGAAGGTCGACACCGGCATGGGGCGCTTGGGGATTTGGCATAAAGACGCGCCGGAATTTATCAAAAAGATCATGCAGCTCCCCAATTTGTCTATTAAGGGGATTTACACGCATTTTCCGTCGGCAGATACGGATAAACGTTTTACGCAGGAGCAGATAAAACAGCTTCGGCTTTTGGTCAAGCAATTGGATAAGATGGGTTTGATCGTTCCTTATATCCACGCCGCCAACAGCATGGGCCTAGCCGGATATAAAATCGATATGCTGAATTTAGCGCGGGCAGGCCTGATGATCTACGGCCTCTACCCAAGCAGCAGCTTAAAAAGCAAGATTAAATTAAGGCCTGCGTTGAGCGTGAGATCAAAGGTCATCTTTTTAAAGAAGATCTCCAAAGGAAGAAGCATCAGTTATGGACGCACTTTTATCGCGAAGAAAAATATGACGGTCGCGACCATTCCGATCGGATACAACGACGGTTATTGGCGGAGTTTTTCGAATAATGCTTCTGTCCTCGTTGGGGGGAAGCGATGCCCGATCTTAGGGCGGGTGACCATGGATCAGGTAATGGTGGATGTGACCAAGGTTTCTAATGTTAGATTGGGAGAGGAATCGGTCATTTTAGGACGGCAGGGAAGAGAAGAGATCACGGCGG
>MHFY01000089.1:19562-19838 GCA_001805375.1 Omnitrophica WOR_2 bacterium GWA2_47_8
TTTAAGTTCTACGATCAATTACGAAGTCGTCTGCAGTCTCGGTAATCGGCTTGCCAGGGTTTATAAATATTAATTACGGTAACGGTTAGGGCTAGGAAGCCTGTATCGGAAAAGGGTTACGTCAGACGTTACCGAAAGACGAAACGGGCATCGTAACCATAGCCGAACACCATTAAAAAATCATTCCACTTTAGTTTTGATCAAAACTATCGCCAGGGTCGAGAAGATCGCCGGCGCGAGCCAGGCCGCTACGGGCGGAGGAAACGCCCCGCCCTT
>MHFY01000089.1:19910-43988 GCA_001805375.1 Omnitrophica WOR_2 bacterium GWA2_47_8
CTTCACCGCCCCGCTGTTGGAAAATTTTGAGATATAATCTTTCAACTGCTGGATGTTCATCGACGATACGTTGAGCCTCTGGCGCATAAAATCCTGCGGCGATTCTTTGATGTCCATAAGTTTTTCTTCATAAAAAGTGACGGTGGTCGGTGATTGGATGTCTGTCCCGCTGAATTCCGCGATCTGGCAGTTATAGAATTTCCAGATGATCCCGGTCCATTTTCCCTTCCAGGCGTTGATCTTTTCGCGGATATTCTGCTCACCGTCAAACCCTATGATCGTGATCCCCTCGATCTCAAACGTGTTGGGGTCGAATTTATCGATAAAATAAAGCCGGTTCTTGAGCCCGTAAAAGGTCAAGTTGGTGATCTTGGCCTTGGTGCGGTGCGCGCTGTCATCCTCGTTGACCATGTTGGCGTTCCGGATGCGTTCGGATTTGGCCTGCGCGTTGGGGACGTATTCTTCATTCAGCCAGAAAATAAAAGATGAGACCAGGAGTGCTATGGCGATGGCGGGTCTGGCGATCTTCCAGAAGTTTAAGCCGCTGGTGCGAAGCGCAATGATCTCGTTGCCGTAGTTAAGATGGCTGTAGACAAAAAGTGTGGCGATCAAACAGGCGATCGCTGATGTCTGGGTCAGGATGATGGGGAAAAAGGAGGCGTAATATTGATAGAGCACTGCGAAAGGCACTTTGCGCGAGATCAGTTCATCCAGGTTGCTGGCGAGATCGATCAGGATATAAAGAAAGCAGAACGCGATGATGGTCGTTAAGTAGATCTGGATGATGGAACCCACGATATATCGGTCAATAATGCGCATTCTTAAGTCCTGGCCAGTTTGTAATTTAAGAAAATGGCAACGATCCCGGCGATGACATTGGGGACCCACATCGCCAGCATAGGCGGGATAGAGGTCTGGATACTGATCGCCTCCGCCCCCAAAGATAATAAATAATAAACAACCGCGCAGCCCATCGCTAACGCGACATTGATGGTCCGTTCGCGCCTATGCGTGATGACCGCCATGGGAAAGCCTAAGAGGATAAAGAAGAACGAAGCGAACGACCAGGTGATCTTGCGGTGATATTCCGTGTCAATGCGGCGCGGATCGATAAACAAGCTTTGCAGGCGTTCCCTCTCCTGGGTAAGTTCTTTCAAGGTCATGCTTTTGGGTTTTTTGCTGCCTTCGCCTTCTTCTTTGGAAATATCCAGCGTCATAAAGTAATTTTTGAAATTGAGTTTGTAAAAATTATCCGGCGTGCGCGGGTCGATCTCATCGGATGTCCCGTCCATGAGCTTGATCTTGATCTTGTTTTCACCGGGGATCGGCGTAAATTCACCGCGCTTGGCGATAATGGTGCGGGTGGGCCGGTCATTGGGCTGCGGCTGGTAGATGGTGACATTATAAAGTTTATTATCTTCGATCTTGTGGATAAAAAGAATTTGATTCTTAAAGGAATGGATAAAAATCCCAGCCTCCAGAAGGGCGGTGGGGTTGCTGGCGCCGAGCTGTTTTAGGACGCGCCTTTGCTCATAATGGGCAAAGGGGATGATCTTTTCATTCAGGATGATGGATATTAAGCTGATGACAACACCCAAGATCATCAAAGGGAAAAGGATCTTTTTCGTATGGATGCCGCTGGTGCGGATGGCCAATATCTCGTTATCCGCCGACAAACGGCTGAAGGCCAGGATGATGCTGATCAGGCACGCCAGGGGCAGCGTATAGCCTAATAATAAGGGAATGTAGAGCAGGAAAACTTTCCCCATCATGGTGATCTTAACGCCCTTATTGATGACGAGGTTGGCCAATTGGATGAGATTGCCCAAAAGAAAGATACACGTCAGCACGGCCAGTGCCAAAAAGAAGGGCAGGATGCATTCTTTTAAGATATAGCTTCGTAGTATTCTCATAAAGATCGTATCTCGTTGGTCGTGAAGCGTATCTCGTGGCGCTTCACGAACGACGTTTCACGCTTCACTATTCTCCGGCGATAGCAAGAGTTAAAACATCGACGCGTTTGGCCTCGGCCTGCTTCAGGATCCTGGCTGCCTCCGAAACAGTGGCCCCGGTTGTCATTAGATCGTCGACCAGAAGGATTTTATTGTTAGAGAATTGAAAAGTTTGTTTTATTCTAAATGCGCCCGCTATGTTTGTCCAGCGGTCTTTTTGGGTTAAACGGGCCTGGTAAGGGGTATTTTTAACACGGAAAAAGTTGTTGGTGCATAGGGTTAAGTGAAACTGCTCGGCCAGCGTCTGGGCCAGGAGCTCACTCTGGTTATACCCGCGTTCTCGCAGGCGCACAGAATGGAGCGGGATCGGCACGATACGATCGTAATCGCTAAGATCAATGTGATAGGTGTGGAGGAAAGAGAGGATCCGGTCTTTAAAATAATGCCGAAGGGATGTCTTCTGTCCGTATTTGAAAAGGTGTAAAAGCCGGCGCATGGTTTCATCATAAACACAGATCCCCCACGCTGAATCAAAGGCGTAAGAATGTTTTTGGCATTCGGGGCAGAGGGTGTGATCTTCGTTTTCCGTTATGATGAGCTGCCGGGAACATTTTAGGCAAAAAGGAGGGGCATTCTCCTGTATTTTATTGTCGCAGTTGAGACAGAGAGACGGAGTCGGGTTTTGCGAGGGGATAAAAGTTTGGCACAAAAGGCAAACGTTGGGGAAGAGGATATTGTTTAATCCGGATACCAATCCTCTTAAGTACATGAGCGCCATCGTAACATCTTTTTCCAAAGGTGTCAATTTTTCAGCCCCCATTAGAATTACTTTGTTTTATCATTCTCAGCGTGTATACTGGTACAACTTTTTATGGCACTTATCAGCTTACAGGAAATTTCGGTCGCCTTTGGCGGGCCGCTTCTCTTCGATCATTTAAGCCTTCAGCTTGAATCCGGCGAGCGCGTGGCTTTACTGGGCCGTAACGGTGTCGGGAAAACGACACTGATGCGGGTCATTGCCGGTCATTCGGGGGTGGACGATGGGAAAATCATCCGCCAGCAGGGCATTGAAATTACTCACCTCCCGCAGGAAATCCCGGCCGGCATCAGCGGTAATGTCTTCGATATTGTGGCGTCCGGCCTGGGCAAGCGAGGCGAACTTTTAAAAGATTATCACCACATCAGCCATCGTCTGCACACGGAACACACAGAAGAATTAATGAACCAGCTGGATCGCGTCCAATCGGAATTGGATAAAACCCAGAGCTGGGACATCAGCAATCAGGTCGAGAACGTTATCTCGCATATGAAATTGGACCCGGAGGCGGATTTTGATCAGCTTTCCGGAGGGCAGAAACGCCGCGTGCTTTTGGCCAAGGCTTTGGTCATCAAGCCGGACATCCTTCTTTTGGATGAACCGACCAACCATTTGGACATCGACTCGATCGATTGGCTGGAAGAGTTTTTAAAAGCATATTCCGGAACATTGTTATTTGTGACGCATGACCGCATGTTCATGCGCCATTTGGCCACGCGGATCGTTGAACTGGACCGGGGGAAAATTTTCAGCTGGAGTTGTGATTATGAAACATTCCTGGCCCGTAAACAGATGGCACTGGACAATGAAGAGGCCCAGCGGCTGGAGTTTGATAAAAAATTAGCGCAGGAAGAAATTTGGATAAGAAAGGGTGTGAAGGCGCGGCGGACCCGTAATGAAGGCCGAGTAAAAGCGCTCGAGGCCATGCGCGTTGAAAAGATGGCCCAGCGTCAGGTGATCGGCCAGGTGAATATGCAGGCGCAGGAGTCGCAGCGCTCCGGGCATCTGGTGGCCAAGGTCTCCAATTTGGGTTATTGGTACGGCGATAAAGTGCTGATCAAAGATTTTTCGACGCAGATCATGCGCGGGGATAAGATCGGGATCATCGGGCCTAACGGGTCCGGCAAGACGACATTGTTGCGTTTATTATTAGGAAAACTGGAGCCCTTGCAGGGCAAGGTGCGTTTGGGAACGAACCTGGAGATCTCTTATTACGATCAACTGCGCGAGCAGTTGGATGAAGAAAAGACCGTGATCGAAAATGTCGGCGGCGGCAGTGAGATCATCGACTTTAACGGTAAACCGCGGCATATCATCGGCTATCTGCAGAATTTCCTTTTTTCCCCGCAGCGCGCCCGCACGCCGGTCAAGGTCCTTTCCGGCGGGGAACGCAACCGTATTTTGTTAGCGCGGTTATTCACGAAACCTTCCAATGTCCTGGTCATGGATGAGCCGACCAATGACCTGGATATCGAAACCTTGGAACTTTTGGAAGAACTTCTGCTGGATTATTCCGGCACGCTTCTTCTGGTCAGCCATGACCGCGCGTTCTTAAATAATGTGGCCACCAGCACGATGGTCATGGAAGGCGATGGCGTGGTCCACGAATATCCCGGCGGTTATGATGATTGGTTAAGCCAGTCCAAACAAAGAATTAAAGTAGAACAGGAAAAAGAGGACAGCGCCGTAGATGAACCTCAAGAGAATGTAAAAAAAGAAAAGCCCACCCGCCGGAAACTTTCCTTTAAAGAAGAAAAAGAATTGGCCGCCCTGACCATCAAGATAGAAACGCTTGAAAAAAAACAGGATGAGCTTTATACGTTGATGTCAGACCTGGAATTTTTTAAAAAAACACCTGCCCAGATCAGCGAGGCCAAAGCCCAACTGGAAGAAGTCGAGGAACAACTCCTGGAAGCCTTTCAGCGCTGGGAAGTCTTGGAAGATACCCGGGATAAATCATCTTGAAGCTTTAAAAGCTTATCCGTATAATAGTTCCAATATTGCTCAAGTGAGGTGTTCATGATTAGACGAAAGTCGATTATCCTAGCCGTATTTTTATTTTGTCTGGTTTCAGCGGCCCATGCCTTTCTCTTCGAAGTGCCGATCTTAACTAACGATGAGATCGTAAAATTATCTGATGAAAAGTTACGTGATACTTATATCGACGTTATCGTTGAAGTTGAGGCCTTGAAGTCGTTTTATGCCAAAGGCGGGCTTGTCCCAAAAGAATATAAGCAGTTCAAAGATATTTTGAAATATCGGATCTATTTGTTTGAGGAAATGAAAAAGCGCAAACTTGAAGTGCCGGGAAGCGAACCCGTGCCGGAACCCGCGCCCGCTAATTTAGAGATCAAAGAATAGGACCATCCATGCCTACAACCACCATTCAAGATGACAAAGAAAAATTGCTCAAGATCCTGCGCGAGAAGGCCTTCTTTAAAGAAAAGATCATCCTTTCCTCCGGTAAAGAAAGTGATTATTATCTCGATGCCCGCCGGGTGACGTTGATGGCGGAAGGCGCGTATTTGAGCGCGAAGATCATTTTAGAGCTGGTCAATAATGAAAAATTTGACGCCATCGGCGGCCCGACCTTAGGCGCGGACCCGATCGTCGGCGCGCTGGGTGTCTTAAGTTATCAGGCCCAAAAACCGGTCAATACCTTTATCGTCCGTAAAGCCCCCAAAGCCCACGGCAAACAGCAGCAGATCGAAGGCCCGCTTTTGAAAGAAGGCGCGACCGTTATCCTGATCGATGATGTGGCCACCACCGGCAAGGCTTTTTTAGAATCGATCGATGTTCTGAAAAAAGCCAAGATCAATGTCAAGAAATGTGTCTGCATCATCGACCGTGACGAAGGGGCAAAAGACGCCTTGGGCAAGGTCGGGTGCGAACTGGTTTCGATATTTAAAGGAAAGGACTTTTTCTAGAAGTCAGAGGCCAGAGGCAAGAAGTCAGAATAGCCTTTTCGGACTTCCGATCTCGTACTTCTGACTTCTTTAAGTTCTATGAAAAAAATCATCCTCGCGTCCAGCTCTCCTCAACGGCGAAAGCTTCTTAAACGCTGCGGTATAAAGTTTGTTGTTCACCCCAGCCGGGCCCATGAAGAAACAAACGTCAAAACTACTTGCGCGGATCTCGTCAAGCACAACGCCCTTTTAAAAGCCAAGGATGTCGCTCTCCACTATAAAGAAGGGCTGGTGATCGGCGCGGACACGCTTGTGTACGACGGGCATAAACATATCATCGGCAAACCTAAGGATCTAAAAGAGGCAAAAAGGATCTTAAAACAGCTTTTTTCCCATCCGCATTGGGTTTATACGGGGGTGGCGATCCTTGATGCGGCAAGCCAAAAAAGGATCGTGGATTATGAGAAGACAAAGGTCTTCATGAACCATCTTTCCGATGAAGAGATCGGCCGTTACCATAACCGTGTGTCGCCTTTGGATAAGGCGGGCGGGTTTGATATCGAAGGCCATGGCGGATTGTTTATCCGCAAGATCGAAGGCTGTTACGCCAATGTCATCGGCCTTCCGATCGCGAAATTACGATTGATGCTGGAGGAATTTGGAGTAAGGATTATATAATGACCAATAAACCAATAACCAATCACCAAATAAATCCCAAGGTTCAATGTTCAATTGTAAACTTGAGATTTAGAATTTGGAGATTATTTGGTTATTGTCTCTTGGTCATTGGTTCTTTTGCGGGATGTATCAGTGAATACAATTTAGCGACCCATCAGGAGGAAACGTTCCTTTTTGACGACGAAAAGGAGATGAAGGTGGGAGAGGCTGTGGCGAAACAATTTGATGAACATTATGAATTAGTGGCCGATGTGGATGTCAATGAACGGGTGCAGAGGATATTAGATAGGATCGTCGCGGTGTGTGACCGCAAGCAATTGGTCTATACCATCAAGGTGGTTGAAGAAGACCAAATGAACGCGGTGAGCCTTCCCGGCGGATATATTTATGTTTTTAAAAAGCTGATCGATAAAGTCAAAAGTGACGATGAACTGGCCGGTGTCATTGCCCATGAAGTCGGGCATGTCGCGGCCAAACACGGCATGAAGCGTCTCCAGTCCTCGTATGGCTATATGCTGCTTCAAGCTATGGCCATAGCCTCACAGGACGCCGATGTCGTGGCCGGGGTCCAGACCGCGTATCTGACCCTTATGCTGGCCTATTCGCGGGAGGATGAATTTCAGGCCGATCGATTAGGTGTTAAATATTTAAAGGCCGCCGGTTATGACCCTAACGCGATGGCGGCATTTTTAGCCGAGCTGCAAAAAGAGCAGAACAGAGGGCCTCTCCATGAGGTGAATTACTGGCGCACGCACCCTTATATTCCCGAAAGGATCGCCGTCGTTAATCAGGAAGTCACCGGGAAATTAGAATTTAAAGATTATCTTAATTTAACAGGTCAGCAATAAAGAATTATGTCCCCGCTTCGGTATCCCATCCTCAGTCTCGTCTTGATGTTATCTCTCTTTGCCTGCACGGCGAGATCCACGGAAGATCAGGTCTGTTTTAAAAGAAATTGCGTTGATGTGAGCCTGGCCCAAACACACGAAGCAAGGGAGCAGGGTTTGAAATTTGTAACCCGGTTAGAACCCAACCGCGGGATGTTATTCATCTTCCCTAAAAGCGGCCAAAATAATTTTTGGATGAAAGAGACCATGATCCCTCTGGATATTATCTGGATGGATTATGCCCGGCGTATTATTCACATCGAACGCAATGTCCCGCCCTGCGCCATTGACCCGTGCCCGACTTACGGCCCTAAAAAGCCCGCCCTTTATGTTTTGGAAGTGAATGCGAACCACGCCCAAGAAATGGGTTTGCGGCTGGGCGGTGAGTTGGAGTTTAAATTAAAGGACTAAATTTGATTACACAGATTGAAAAGGCGGATTACGCAGATATCTGCGTAATCTGTGTTGTAAAATCTGTGTCATCATATTTAAAGATTGAATTGAAATTCAGTTAGATGGCTTTATAATTTAAATATATATGCATATCCTTTCAATTAAGAGTTATGTTCTAAACCCCTACGCGATCGCTCCTTTCTTAGTTGGGACCCTGGCCATTATCTTCGGCGCTTTTCTTTATTTCCTTGAGAAAAAATCCTCTTTTACCAAATCGCTATTGTATTTTTGTTTAAGTTCCGCGCTTTGGCTGTACAGTTGCGCGCTTATCCTGCTTTCTCAAAAGGGGAATACCGCCCTTTTCTGGTCGCATATCCTGTATATTGGTTTTGCCCTGGTGCCGGCCGCGTTGTTCCATATGTCGGTCAATCTTCCCAATAAATATGAAAGCCAAAAACCCTGGGTGCAGGCCGTTTACGGGCTGGCCTTGTTTTTTGTGGTTTTCAGCCACAGTCCTTATTTTTTGGAAGGGGTGCAGAAATACGATTACGGGTTTTTCCCGACAGGCGGATCCCTTCAGATCTCCATGCTGGCCTTTTTCGGTCTAAGCCTGGTATTAAGTTTTTTAAATCTGGTCCGTTATCACATGGAATTGATCGAGGCGGTAGAGAAAAGAAGGATCCAATTATTCATGTTCTGTTTTTTTATCGTCTCTTTTGCGGCCATGGATATTCTCGCCAGCCGAGCCTGGTATTTGTATCCGTCAGGTTTTATCGCCTTTTTAGGGTTCATCTTGGGGGTGACCTGCTTTAAATTGATGATCTATTATGAAACGATCGAAGAGCACACCCAAAACTTGGAGTATGAGGTCAAGGTGAAGACGAAAGAGATCAACACTGTCTTAGAGCAGCTGCGTGCGACACAGCTGAAGCTTTTGGAAACCGGGAAACGTTCCGCCATGGCCAGTTTAAGCGCGGGGATCCTGCATCAGTTAAGCCAGCCGATCACCGCCATCCACGGATTCGTGCGCTTTGTTAAGAAGGAAATGAAAGAGACCGATACTTTTTATCGGCCTATTTGTCATATTGAAGAACAGTCGGTCTATATTAAAAATATGCTGGAAGACCTGATGAACATCATTAAGCATCGGGAGATCAAAAAAGAAAATATTAACATCAATGATTCTATTAACCATGCCATGAACCTTTTGACCGATGAGCTTAAGATCCGGCGCGTGCACTGTGATACGGTTTTGGCCGATGGTTTGCCGCTGGTGTTTGCCGACGGCGTGCATTTGCAGCAGATCTTTATGAATATCATCATCAACTCCTTACAATCGTTGAGCATCTTACCGAAGGATAAGAAACGGTATTTGAAGATCACCTCTTATTACGACGATAAAACCAATGAGGTCTTGGTCAAGTTCCAGGACTCGCAGCGGGAAGTCACCCAGGATGATAAAGATTTTATGTATGAGCCGTTCTTTTCGACCAAGGCGCCGGGGACCAGTATTGAGCTGGCCATCTGCAAGGACCTGATCTCCGAGCACGGCGGCAAGCTTCAATTGGAAGAGGGGAGCCTGCAGGGGACGCAGTTCGTGATCCGGCTTCCGGCTTCCGATCAGAAAGTAACTTCTCATGAAAAGTTATAGACGGAGCTTGTTTATTTTTGTAGAATTGATTACGCTGATAAAACACCGATTACACAGATTATCCGCGTAATCATTTTAAAATCTGTGTAATCATTTAAGGATTTTTATATGGATAAATTGAAAATTTTAGTCGTGGACGATAAACAGGTCATCGGGGACTTGTTTGAATTTACCTTAGGCTACAGCGGCCACATCATCACGGTCGTGAACAGCGCCTTTGAAGCCGTGGAACGCATAAAAAGTGAAAAGTTTGACATCGCCTTTGTGGACATTGTCATGCCGGAGAGGGACGGTGTTGAACTTTTGGAAGATATCAAGAAAGTTGCCCCGCAATTGCCCGTTGTCATGATGAGCGGTTATTCCGTTGAGGATAAACGCGAAAAATCAAAGAAGTTGGGCGCCATTACCTGCCTTAAAAAACCTTTTGAGATCGAAGACGTCAAAAAGATCATTAAATCAACGTTGGGAAGAGACGTATAAATGATAGAAGTCAGATGTAAGAAGTCGGAATTCAGAAAGATTTAAGCTTTTTCTGGCCTCTGACTTCCGGCCTCTGGCTTCATTATTTTTTAGGTCGATAGAAATGCGTGCTTTGGCCGAAGAAGGTTTCGGCTGTTTCCATGATGGTTTCGGTGAGGGTGGGATGAGGATGGATGGAAAGTTTGATATCCGCGGCAACAGCGCCCATTTCAACGGCTAGGACCCCTTCCGCGATCAGTTCCCCGGCGCCAACACCGACAATGCCCATTCCTAAGACACGTTGTGTGGCAGGATCAATGATAAGTTTGGTCAGCCCATCGATGCGGTTAAGTGTCACGGCCCGGCCGGAAGCGCCCCAGGGAAATTTAACGACTTCAACTTCTCGGCCTTTATTCTTCGCTTCAGTTTCCGTCAATCCGCACCAGGCAATTTCCGGATCGGTAAAGACGACCGCGGGGATAGCATTGGGCTCAAAAGCGACTTTATGCCCGGCGATCGCCTCCGCCGCCGTGCGGCCCTCGTGAGAGGCCTTGTGCGCCAGCATGGGTTCTCCGGCGATATCGCCGATGGCGTAGATCTTCGGGTCCGTTGTTTGGCGCTGGGCGTTCACAACCGCAAATCCGCGCTCGTTCAACTTTACCTTTGTATTTTCTAATCCTAAATTCTGAGAATTCGGTTTCCGCCCGATCGATACCAAGACCTTGTCATAATCCTCTTTGGTTTGTTTGCCGTCCTGTTCAAAAGTCACCGCGATCCCCTTGCCGGTATCATCCATTTTGACGACCTTTGTGTTGAGTTTAATGGATTCGAAAAGCGGGGTCACGCGCTTTTCTAAAACAGCGGCTAGGTCGCGGTCGCAGCCCGGAAGGAGCCCCGGCGTCATTTCAACGACGGAGACTTTGCTTCCTAATTCACGATAAACCGTTCCTAATTCCATCCCGATATATCCGCCGCCGACAACTAAAAGGCGTTGAGGGACATCGGCCAGTTCAAGGGCCGTGGTGGAATCCAAAACGCGGGCTGATTTCGGGGCGAAGGGAAGGCTGATCGGAAAAGAGCCGGTGGCTAAGATCGCGTGGTCAAAGGCCAGCGTCATTTCGCTTCCGTCAGCCTTTTTGATCTTTACGCTGTTCGAATCGATAAATTTTGCCTGGCCCTGGATAAAGGCCACTTTGCGCAGTTTTGCCATCTGGCCGACACCGCCGGTCAAGCGGGTCACCACACTGTCTTTCCAGGCGCGGACTTTATTGATATCAATTTTGGGGGAGGCGAATTCGATTCCTAATTCTTTGGCTTCGCGGGATTCACAAAGGATCCGGGCGATATGCAACAGCGCCTTGGAGGGGATGCATCCGCGGAACAGGCAAACCCCGCCGGGATTTTTTTCCATGTCCACCAAAGTGACCTTGAGGCCTAGGTCCGCCGCTAAGAATGCCGCGGCATAACCGCCTGGCCCGCCGCCGATGACAATGAGTTGGGAATGATTATTCATAATTTTAAAGAGGTCAGAAGCAGGAAGTCAGAGGTCAGAAGTATCTGGCTTCTGACTTCTTGCCTCTGGCTTCTAGTTTTTCTCCAGTTCCATCAAAAACGGCTGCTGAATGGCATCACAGATCCAACGCAAGAATCTTGCTCCATCAGCGCCGTCGATCACGCGATGGTCATAGGAAAGTGACAAGGGCAGTATAAAACGGGGGACGAATTGATTGTCAACATAAACAGGTTCCATCTGGGCGCGGGAGATCCCCAGGATCGCGACCTCGGGCCAATTCACGATGGGGGGGAAATACGTTCCGCCGATCCCGCCTAAATTCGTCAAAGTAAAACATCCACCCTGCATTTCTTCTAACGTTGTTTTTTTGTTGCGCGCCTTTTCAGCGATCTCCGTTAATTCATCGGATATCTGTAAAATATTCTTCTTGTCCACATCCCGCACCACCGGAACAATGAGCCCGCGGTCGGTATCAACGGCAACCCCGATGTTAAAATATTTCTTATAAATGATCTCATTGGTGGCCATATCGATGCTGGTATTGAATTGCGGGAAATTTTTTAAGGCCGAGGCCATGACCTTCATGATGAAAGGAGTGATGGTCAATCTTTTTTCCTTGGTCGAATAACGTTTGCGCAGGCGTTCTAATTCCGTGATATCGGTCTTATCAAATTGCGTCACATGCGGGATGGTCATCCAGGCTTGGCTCAAATGTTCCGCGGTTTTCTTTCGGATATTATTCATCGGCTTTCGCTCAACCTCGCCGAATTTGGCAAAATTAGGCAACGGCGCTGCGGCAACGCCGGCACTTCCTGTGCGTGCGATCGCCCCGCTGTTGAGCATCTTGGAATAGGTCTTTACGTCATCGATCGAAATGCGTCCACCGGGGCCGCTTCCGGGGACTTCGCTGATATTGATCCCGATCTCACGGGCAAAACGTCGGACGGAAGGAGCAGCCGGAACATCTTTATGGTCGTTGGTGTCTATGCCTACAACTGCGGGTGCAGGGGCAGCGGCCTTAGATTGAGGAACGGAAGCCGGGACTTTCTTTTCTTCTTTGGGCGGTTGTCCGCCAAGTTTAGCAGGTAAACTTGGCGAGACCTCGCCAACCGCTTCTTGCGGTTGGCGGGCGCCTGCGTCGATCTTCATGATCGTCTGGCCGATCTTGATCTCCGAGCCTTCTTTGACCAATATCTCTTTAATAACACCATCGACAGTTGACGGAACGTCAATGGTGGCTTTGTCGGTCTCAACTTCGATCAGGGTTTGATTTTTTTTGACAGCATCGCCGACCTTGACGGCCACTCGCACGAGCGTGCCGCCTTTGATATTTTCACCCAACTCAGGTAATTTAAATTCTGTTAGCATAAGGTTTTCTAGTGAAACGTGAAGCGTGAAACGTGTTTCGTGGATTTTGTTTTACGAGCGACGCTTCACGAACGACGATTAACTTATCATCGGGTTGAGCTTTTTCGGATTGATCTTTAAGTCTTTAGCGGCTTTTTTAAGGACGTCTTCACCGATCTCTTTATCGCGATAAAGACAGACAAGGGTCGCATAAACGATGTGACGGGCGTCGACTTCAAAAAAGTCCCGCAAGGCCGGGCGGCTGTCGCTTCGGCCGAAACCATCGGTCCCCAATGACAGTAAAGGACGGGGGAACCATTTGCCGATACTGTCCGGCAAGGCCTTCATATTATCCGACGCGGCCACAAAAACACCTTTTTCTTTGACTAAGTTTTGCGTGATATAGGAAATTTTTGGTTTTTCTAAAGGATTTAACACATTGGTGCGCTCGACATCCAAGGCCTCTCGGCGCAATTCGTTATAGCTGGTGATGCTCCAGATATCGCTGGCGACCTTGTATTTTTCTTCCAATATTTTTTGCGCTTCGATCACCTGGTTCATGATCGCCCCGCTGCCGAAAAGATGCGCGCGCAGTTTAGGTGTTTTCATATCGCTTGATTGAAAGCGGTACATGCCTTTTAAGATGCCGTCTTTAACGCCGTCCGGCATCGCAGGCATAGCGTAGTTTTCATTGCCCACGCTTAAATAATAAAAAATGTTTTCCTGCTTTTCATACATGCGGTAGATGCCGTCCCGGATGATCACGGCCAGTTCGTAGGCGAAAGCAGGGTCATAGGCGACACAGGTGGGGACAGAGGATAAAAGTAAATGGCTGTGCCCGTCCTGATGCTGGAGGCCTTCGCCGTTCAGGGTGGTGCGGCCCGATGTGGCGCCGACTAAAAATCCCCGGCAACGGGAATCCGCCGCCGCCCAGATCAGATCGCCCACGCGCTGCGGTCCGAACATAGAGTAATAGGTGTAGAAGGGCATGGTGTTGATGCCTTGGGTCGAATAGCATGTCCCGGCGGCAATAAAAGAACCCATGGCCCCGGCTTCATTGATGCCTTCTTCTAAAATTTGCCCGTCAGTGGCTTCTTTGTAATAGATTAGGCTGTCCTTATCGACCGGTTCATAGTTTTGGCCGACGTGGGAATAGATCCCGCATTGGCGGAAGAGGGCTTCCATCCCAAAGGTCCGCGCTTCATCCGGGATGATGGGGACGATCAATTTTCCGACTTCCGGGTCTTTTAAAAGTTTGGATAAAATGCGGACATAGGCCATGGTGGTCGAGACTTCGCGGCCTTCCGTGCCTTTATTGAATTCTTCGAACAGTTCTTCTGCCGGGGTCTTGATCGGCGTGCTTGTTTCTTGACGGGACGGCATGTATCCGCCCAAGGCCTCGCGCCGGGCGCGCAGGTATTTCATTTCTTCTGAATCTTCCGGCGGACGGTAGAAGGGGGTGTTGACCACTTCTTCATCGGAAACCGGGATCCCGAAACGGGTGCGGAATTCTTTTAATTCATCTTCATTTAATTTTTTCTGCTGATGGGTGATGTTCTTGCCTTCCCCGCTTTCGCCTAAGCCGTAACCCTTGATGGTTTTGGCCAGGATCACGGTGGGAGCACCTTTAAATTCCACGGCTGTTTTGTAGGCAGCATAAACTTTGAGCGGATCATGGCCCCCGCGGCGCATTTTTTGAAGGTCTCCATCGGATAAATGTTTGACCATATCTAAGAGTTTCTGATCATGGCCAAAAAAGTCGTTTCGGATGTAAGCGCCGGTCTCAACGGAATATTTTTGGTATTGGCCGTCTACCACTTCCCCCATGCGTTTGGCTAAAAGGCCTTCGGAATCTTTCTCTAATAATGGGTCCCAATCGCTTCCCCAGATGACCTTGACCACGTTCCATTGAGCGCCGCGGAAGAGGGCCTCCAGTTCCTGAATGATCTTGCCGTTGCCGCGTACCGGGCCATCAAGCCTTTGCAGGTTACAGTTGATAACAAAGATAAGGTTGTCCAGTTTTTCGCGCGAGCCTAAATGGATAGCGCCTAAAGATTCGGGTTCGTCGCATTCGCCGTCCCCCATGAATACCCAGACCTTGGCGTCATCTTTGGGTTTTAACCCGCGGTCTTCCAAGTAACGCTGGAAACGCGCCTGGTATATCCCGGTCAAAGGGGCCAGTCCCATGGAGACGGTCGGAAATTGCCAGAAATTGGGCATAAGCCAGGGGTGCGGGTAAGAAGAAAGCCCGCCACCCGGCTGAAGTTCCCGCCGGAAATTCTCTAGATTTTTCTCAGTTAAGCGGCCTTCCACAAAGGCGCGGGCGTAGACACCCGGTGAGGCGTGGCCTTGAAAATACACAAAATCTCCGCAAAAATTATCGTTCCTTGCCCTGAAAAAATGATTAAATCCCATTTCAAAAAGGGTCGCGGCTGAAGCGAAAGTAGAGATATGCCCGCCGATGCCGGCTTCGGCCTTGTTGCCGCCAACGACCATGGCCATGGCGTTCCAGCGGATAATGCTCTTAATGCGCCGCTCGATATCACGATTTCCGGGGAAAGGGGGCTGTTTTTCAGGTGGAATGGTGTTGATATAGGGTGTATTGGCTACGAAAGGGAGGGTGACCCCGGCTTCCTGGGCGCGGATTTGCAGCTGCTGGAGGATCTTTTTGGCCTGTTCTTCGGTCCCGTGGGTTAAAACATAGTCCAAGGAGCTAAGCCATTCTTTTATCTCTATTTCTTCAACTTCCGAAGAACGATTCTTTACGACATCATCACCGGTCATAGTAACCTCTTTCAACTTTTATGACACCCTTTCCGTTTTTCAAAAAGAATTGGAGTTATTCTATTACGCAAAGAGAATATCTGCAAGACTTTTTATTGATTAAATCCTGTTTTGAGCTCGAGAATCGGTTGACAGCCAAAAAATTAGTAAGTATACTCATTAGCTATCAGCGTTCAGGTGTCAGGCATCAGCAGCGGATAGCTTGCAGCTAGAAGCCGACTGAAAGCTGAAAGCTCATAATGCGGAAGTGGCGGAATTGGTATACGCGTACGTCTCAGAAGCGTATGGGGAAACCCGTGAGAGTTCAAATCTCTCCTTCCGCACCAATTCTCAAAGGAAGCTCGTGTCGAATCCAATTGCCACTAATAAGAAGGCCTACCGTGACTACTTTTTCACGCAGACTTGGGAATGCGGAATTGAGCTTAAAGGCGGAGAGGTGAAGTCTATCCGGGCGGGAGAGGTCAATTTTGCGGACAGTTTTGCCCGGATGGAAGGCGGCCAGGTCTTTCTTTATAATCTGCACATCAATCCTTACGCCCAGGCCAGCTATTTAAATCAGGAACCGGACCGCATTCGAAGGCTGCTGCTTCATAAAAAAGAGATCAAGAAAATGACCGGCCTGGTCACCCAAAAGCATCTCACCTTGATCCCCACCAAGATCTATCTTAACAACCGCGGTTTTGTAAAAGTTGAGCTGGCCTTGGGCCAGGGCAAAAAGCAATACGACAAGCGCGAGGCCATCAAAAAACGCGAACTTGACCGGGGCTTAAGCCGGGTTGTGAAACAAAGGAAGAGATAAAAAATCATTGGTATCACAGAGAACATTATTGTAGAATTCAAATATGATCATTTATGAAGAAATTTTACGGGAATTTCAGAAACAAAAGGTGAAATATGTACTGGTGGGAGGAATAGCGCTCAATTTGCTCGGTTCTTTGCGCAGCACCGCTGATTTAGATATTCTTGTTGAAATGAGTGACAATAATCTCGCGAAGGTCGTCCAAATCTTGAAAAGGCAGGGGTATCGTGTTAAGCAACCCGTTGATCCCATGGGCATTGCGAATAGCCGGATAAGGCAGGATTGGATTAAAAATAAGCATATGAAAGCCTTTAATTTTTATAAAGAACAGGAATTTAAAGAAGTTGATATCATTATTGACTCTCCGGTCTCATATGAGAAGGCTAAAAAAGATGCTATACTTATCCAGGCAGACAACATTAAAATACCGGTTGTCTCTATAGATAATTTGATCAAAATGAAAAAGGATACCGGTCGTCCAATGGATAAGTTGGACGTGAGTGAATTAAAGAAGATAAAAGAATTAAAAAGGCGGAAATGATGTTTCAATGGGAAAGTGAAAAGGAGCGCTTATCGCGATTTATGAAAATTCCAGCGAAGAAAAAGCTGGAATGGCTTTATGAGATGAAGGAATTCCTCTGGAAGTTTTCAACTCCCCGACAGCGGAAACTTCGTTGGAAATTGCGCTCTCCGCGTTGGGATTAATGTACTTTTAAATGTTCACTCATGGGGGTGACTGGCCTCGACTTAGGTTGGCGAGGTATAGGTGGCATGCCGAGGAAGCCTGGTTGGCCTCGTTAAACCTCTAGGCACAACTAAACGCAAACGAAACAGCGCAAGCTGAAATCGATGCCGCGAATGAAATCGTGAATAACGTTTTCAAACGCGCAACAGTCCCTGTCTAATAGCACAGGGCCGTTTTGGGAGAGATGCCTGCGATCTTTCAAAACGTCATTAGCAGGATAGTTCTAAATTGCGCTTTCGGATTTAGGACGAACCTTAAGAAAGCTAATCTTGTTTACGTTTGTTTATTTAAAGAAACAAGATGATTCGCCTCACGGCGAAAAAATAAACTAAGCATGTAGAGGCCTATACTGAAGAACTTAAGGACGCGAGTTCGATTCTCGCCACCTCCACCATGCTTCGTCAAAGTGCTTTCGCCTTTGACTTCGCATGGCTTCGCCAGGCGAAAGGCGAAGAATTTAGAAAGCATGGTGGTTATCCTGCGAAGTCCCCAAACGAAAGTTTTGGGACGAAGCAGGAGCCACCAAAATTTTGAACTTCCCCGCTCCCCTCACCCAAAATTATGTATTTCATTTATATTCTTAAAAGTCAAAAGCAAATAAATAAACTTTACATTGGTATAACGCATAATCTCTCTGAGAGATTAAAAGAGCATAATGAATGCCCGATGTGTAGTTATATAAAAAGTTATGGACCTTGGATATTGGAATCTTATATAGGTGTTAGAGGGGAAGCTTTAGCCAAGAAGTTAGAACAGTATTTTAAGCAAGGATCGGGTTATTCTTTTTTACGAAAGAGACTAATTGCAAGAAATAAATGCTAAGTCCATTTATATTGGGATAAAATTTAGCGCCGCATTTTATTTATGCTCTTGAAATATATTTATTTATAGTGGGTTGTAAAAATGCTACTATTTCCTTGAGTATCAAGTGCCCAAGCGGTGCCCACGGAAAGTGAAAAAGTTGTAAGATTTTGTATGGATGATTAAACGTATCCATTAGGAGATCCTGCCTGGTGAGTTTCTTTCGAAGAATCATCGTTGTCTTTATTTGGTTGATTGCCTCAGCGGGATTCCATTTCATCTATCACTGGCCGATGATGGTAAGTGTTGTTTTGTTCCTCGCGTTGCCATTGCTCGGGTGGTATCTTCGCAGTGATAAAATTTTAGCAATTGGTGCGCTCATAGGATCCCTGGCGATGCTCATAAGCCTTAGTCGCATTGCGCCGAGCAATAATCGCGATTGGGCAACGGAATTTTCTGTTTTACCTAGAGTCCACATATCTGATCAGCAAGTGACCATCGAGGGATTTCGGAATTTCAAATGGCGTGGCCCCCAAGAATTTAACCCAGTTTGGGCAACGCGTTCCTTCGATCTGCGAAGATTGGAGAGTCTGGATCTTATTGTTGAGCCGTTTAAGGATTCGGAGCTTATGGCTCATACAATGCTGAGGTTTGGATTTGGAGAAAACGAATATTTCATTGTTTCCGTTGAGGCCCGTGCGGAAAAGCATGAGACATATGATCTGGTTGCCGGCGCCCTGCGTCAATTCGAATTGATCTATCTATTTGGTAGCGAGTCTGATTTCCTGACTGTCCGAGCCGTTTACCGGGGGGCACGGCTTTATGCATACCCGGTAAAAGCGGAACGGAAATTTATAGCTGACCTCTTTAGGGACCTGGCGTCATCAGCCAATGCTTTGCATGCCAACCCAAAGTTCTACCAGAGCATCCGGTATAATTGTACTACAACTTTGGTCAAACATTTTGATCGTCAGCAACATCAAGAGCACATTGGTCTGCGCTATGAAACGCTTTTTCCCGCGCTCACCGGTAAGCTTTTGCACCGGATGGGGTACATGGATACCGCTTATTCATACGAAGAGGCTAAAGAATACTTCCGTGTTGATGAGCGCATCAGGGAATCTCAGCGTCACCACAAATCGCAGTGAATACTGCGGGATTACCACTTATAAAAGATTTAACGCTACCATGCTTCATAATTCTTCCCAATGTATTATTAAAAATAAAAAGACAACTTTCGGGATGTCTGATATTATTATCTAAAATAATCTTAACAAGGAGGCTGCTATTAAAAAATTATGTTTGTCGATCGTTTCTGTCCTTTCCCTTTTAACCGTTTTGAGCTTGAATTCCCCCGCCGCAGAAAATAATGAAAATCCTTTTTCCGCCAAATTAAGCGTCAGATATTCGCCGGAGGTCGATATTAAAGACCAGTCCGGAGAATTACAATACGCAAAGATCGTGTTAAGGCTCGGATATCAGAAAATTTTAGAGAATGGAACTCCGGTCTATATTAATATCGGGCCGGATCATTACATCCTGACGGAGAATAGCGCGGTCAATCTGCCGCCCGATGCTAAATCCCGAGGGATAAGAGTGGGGACCGAGTTAAATGTTCCCTTTGTTGATGATCATTTTTTGTTGGGTTTAGAATTAAACCCCACGTTCCAAACCGCCAAGGAAGTGCAGTTTGATTCCGACGGTTTCCGGATGAGGTTCAGCACATTCTTGAAATATAAAGCGGATAATGGTTTAGTCTGGGTGTTGGGAGCGAATGTCCGGCCCGGATATGAAATGCCGGTTTTGCCCATATTCGGATTTAATTATCAGCTCAATGATAAGATCTCCATTAATTTGGTCTCTGACGCCCCCAACGTTTCGTATGCGCTTACCGATAAAACAAAACTGCTTTGGGAATTTGATTATACGTTCGATGAGTTTGAAATAATCGGCGGCTCTTTGGATGGCTCAACCTTAAGCATTCAAGACTTCGCCACCGGCGCGGGCATTGAACATACGTTTAATGATCATGTCGCGGTCAAGGCCGGGTTCGGCGGCGTTTTTAACAGGATCATCAAATATGAAGACGCTCCGGGCAAAGTCGTGCCGGAGAACGGCGTGTATTTTAGTGTAAAAGCCGACGTGCATTTTTAAGAAATTGTGATATATTAAATTTAAATTTAGGCGATGGAGTTCGCCGGATTTTTTATAAAACCGCTAACATATCTTTTTAAAGCTGATAACTCCTACGGTTCTGAAATAAGAATTGTGGGAGTTTTTTGTTTTTTGGTAAAAGTCATCAAATCGTTAATCAATTTTGTTAACATTAAAAAATGGAGGGAAGGATGGAGAATATCTTTGCGGTTGCTTCTTTATGGTTGGGCTTGGCAGTTTTTTCAGCCATTATCGCCTATCACTTAAAGATTTCCATAGCGCTTGTGGAAATATGCATCGGTATCGTTGCCGCTGCGGTCATGGATCATTTTTTTGGCCCGAATGCTTTTGGAAGTAATTTAGAGTGGCTTCGTTTTTTGGCATCGAGCGGCGCTGTTCTTCTTACTTTTTTAGCCGGCGCTGAACTGGATCCCAGAGTCATTCGTACTAAATGGAAGGAAGTTATGGCCGTGGGGTTGGTAGGATTTCTCGCACCGTTTTTAGGCTGTACGGCCTTCGCGCGTTTTATTCTTCATTGGGATCCGAGGGCAAGTTGGTTAGCCGGAGTTGCTCTTTCAACGACATCGATGGCGGTGGTTTACGCCGTAATGCTCGAAACAGGATTTAATAAAACGGAATTCGGTAAAGGGATATTAGGCGCATGTTTTATAAACGATCTTGGAACTGTTATCGCCCTCGGGCTTCTGTTCGCGCCATTTACCTATAAAACAATGGTATTTATTGTCGGTACTACAATCATACTTATCCTTTTTCCATTTATAACTTCATTCCTGCACCGAGTTTATGGAAATAGAACGGCTGCAATACGCGCAAAATGGGTCATGCTGGTGTTATTTGGCTTGGGTGCCCTTGCCTTATGGTCGGGAAGTGAAGCTGTGTTGCCGGCTTATATAGCAGGGATACTTATAGCTGAATTTGCCGTCAGGGAACATCATTGGGTGAGCAGGTTGCGTACCCTGACAGTAGGTTTTCTTACTCCATTTTATTTTATCAGGGCAGGCTCCCTTGTTTCAATTGCGGCTTTGATGAGCGCACCCATGATATTCTTAATACTTTTATTAGGAAAGGTTATTTCAAAAATTTTCGGACTCTATCCGGTTATCGGCATTTTTCGAAAAGAACAGACAGAGAAGTGGTATTATACACTTCTCATGTCGACGGGGTTAACATTCGGGACCATTTCGGCGTTGTATGGATTGTCCCATGGCATAGTGACCCAGGAGCAATATTCATTCTTGGTGGCGGCGGTTATTGCCAGTGCCGTTATCCCGACCTTGATAGCCAATTTTGTTTTTTTCCCGCACCATCTGCTTACCAAGCAGTCAGGCAAATTGATGTCCGAAGGCATCGATGAGGAATGATCTTTACTGAAAAGATCTTTAATCCCAAAATATTCTTCGCCATTTTGTCAATCTTGTATATAATAGCTACATTAATTGATTCTTCTGTTGGTGATTCTTTAATCGAGAGGGAACAATGGAAGAAAGACGAAAATATCAACGTGTCAACGTTGATCTGCCCGCCCAATATAAATTTCCCCCAGATTCCCTGTCCAGTTTTATAAGCACGGTGGTTAATATCAGCGCCGAGGGGGTTTGTTTCATCTCCCAGCAGCAGATAAGATCAGGGCAGGATGTTGAACTTCAGGTCGATCTAGATACCAGTGAACAAGTCTCCTTTAAAGAAAAGGATATATGCCAATGACCTCAGCTAACTTTTATAAAAATGAACGATTGAAAATATTTGTCCTCATTTGCCTTGTTTTTCTCGCTTATGCCCCGGTCTTTCAGGCTCCTTTTAAAACCATGGACGATCAACTAGCCATTGTCCATAACGAAAAGGTCCATGATCTCAGCCAGTGGCCCGATCTTTTTAAATCTTCTTATTTCGGCATTGGGGATTATTACCGGCCGATCGTGTTTTTAAGTTATATGCTCAGTTATCATTTCTTCGGGCTGAATCCGCTTGGTTATTATTTGGTGAGCCTGATCTTGCACGCGATAACGGCCATCCTGGTGTACCGTTTGGTCTCGGTATTTTTTGAAAAAGGATCCATCTCCTTTTTCGCGGCCCTGCTTTTTGCCGTTCATCCGATCCAATGGGTGGCGGTCTCGACCTTGACCGGACAGAATGTTTTACTGTACGGATCGTTTTATATCGCGAGCTTTTTAAGTTTTTATCATTTTTTAAAAAGTAAAAAGCCGGCCCTTTACGCGGGGTCATTGATCTTGTTTGTCCTCGCTCTGTTAAGCCGCGAAACGGCCTTTACGCTGCCGTTTTTATTAGGCAGTTATATTATGTTGTTTCGGCCTTCGGCGAGCCGGAAAAAAGATGCGCAGTGGATAACCGGTCATGCCGTGATCTTGATCGTGTATTTTATCTTTAGAAAAGCGTCTGGGTTTTTATTTTTGCTGGAACAGAAAAGAAGTTTGGCTGAGATCGCGCTTTCTTTTTTGACCTTTTTAAAAAGCCTTCTGGTCGGGCTGGGGTTGATCTTTTGGCCGGTGGACCTGCACTTTGACCGTTCCACGCAAGTCTTTTCAAGCTTTACGCAGGGACAGTTGATCGCCACCGCGGTTGTTTTTATGTTAACGGCTGTTTTGATCATCCAAAACCGGAAAAAGATACCGAAAGTAACGTTGTTCTTTATTTTTTGGATCATTATGGACCTGCTTCCGGTGTCTCAGCTCATAGCGCCGATCCGGATCCAGCCGGGGTATATTTCAACCGGGGACCATATGTTCTATGTTTCCTCCGTTGGGATCCTTGTGCTGCTGGTTTCTTTTATCATCGATCAACGGGAAAAGCTGGCTAAAAAAATCAGCATCTCGCCCAATATCGGCCGGTTCTTCTTGGCCGGGGTCATGCTTTTTTGGTTCTTTGCCACGTTAAAGCAAAGTATTATCTCCAGCAGTGACTTGGCGCTGCATCGTCAGACATTGGCCTATGCGCCTTATAATATGCGCATCCGGCGCTCTTATACCGCGTCTTTGAGAGAATACGGTTTGTTTGAGGAAGCCGAGCAGCAGTATCGTATTTTATTGCAGCAGGATCCTTTGAATGTTGAGTTCCGTATCAGCCTGGGCAAGTCTTTGGTTGATCAAGGAAAGATAAAGGAAGGCATTGAGGAGTATGAAAAGATCCAAAACCCCGGTATTTTTGCGGATTTACTGAAGGATAATTTGGAAAAGGCCAAAAAATTGTTGCGTAAAAGATAGTTTTTTAAAAGACAATTATATATATTAATACTATAGGCAACTTCGGGAGAGGTTGCCTTGTGTTTTATTGGACAAACTTATGATTGGATATTAGAATGAAGGAACTTTTTTAAACTAATATGGTCTAAATAACACTTATGCCTATACTTTATCTTATAATCTCTGTTTTATGTTTTTTGGCCTCTCCTGCCATGGGGCAAAGTGAAGTTTCTTCCCAGCCGTTGACCTTGTCTGATTGTTACCGCCTTACTTTAAAAAGAAGCGAAAGTTTAGCCATTCATTCTGAGGAGATCAAAGAGGCGGAGGGAAGGTTTTTGCAATCGTTCAGCACGATCCTGCCGAAGGTCCATTTTTCTTATTCGGAAAAAAGACAGGATGACAGCTCTGGGGTCCGCTCACTGGTCCCGGAACAGAAATTTACTTTCAGCCAGCCGTTATTCACCGGGTTTAAAGAATTTGCCGCGATCGCGGGGAGCAGGGCCGAAGAACGCCGGCAAAAGCATGAATACCGGCGCGCGAAGGAACTTCTTTTCTTGGATGTGGTGAACGCCTTTTATTTAGTTTTAGGTTATCAGGAAGAATATCAGACGCTGGATGCCATCCGGCAAACCCTTTTGGAGCGTATCGATGAACTAAAAAAGCGTGAAGATCTGGGCCGTTCCCGTCCCAGTGAGAGCGTCAGCGTTCAGGCGCGGTTAGGCAGGGTGGAAGCGGACCTGGAATTTCTTCAAAGTGAAATGGAAGTCGCTAAAGAGCTTTTGGAATTTTTGACCGGCCAAAAAATTGATGCCATTACTGACAGCGAAACGTTGCCGCAGTTTTCCATGAGTGAAGATGATATTTCGCCGATGGCCCAAGGCCGTGAGGATGTCCTGGCCGCCAAGGAGGTATGGGAAAAGTCAAAGAAGGATGTCGTTGTCGCACAATCGGGCTTTTGGCCGGAGGTCAGCCTG
>MHFY01000090.1:0-292 GCA_001805375.1 Omnitrophica WOR_2 bacterium GWA2_47_8
AGGTGATTCCGGAGGAAATTCTTGAGAAAGATTATGGCTGTGGAGATCCATCCCGTTTTCTTAAGGAAGGAGATGTTGTCCTTGATCTGGGTTCCGGAGGAGGAAAAATTTGTTATATAGCCTCGCAAGTGGTGGGTCCAAAAGGCAAAGTGATCGGCGTCGATTTTAATCCCGCGATGCTTGCGCTTGCCAGAAAGTATCAGGAAAAGGTCGGCAACCGTATCGGGTGGCACAACGTCGAATTTCTCCGGGGCCGGATTCAGGACCTGCGGACGGACCTTGAAACGCTGGA
>MHFY01000090.1:340-6744 GCA_001805375.1 Omnitrophica WOR_2 bacterium GWA2_47_8
TGCCCAGGAGGCGATGAAAACATTACAGCGCGCTCCTCTTATTGAGGACGAATCTATCGACGTGATTGTTTCAAACTGCGTACTTAATCTTGTTCGCCCTGAGGATAAGCGCGAGCTTTTCCGCGAAATGCACCGGGTTTTGAGAAAAGGTGGGCGGGTAGCCATCTCCGATATTGTTTCCGATGAGTTTGTTCCGGATAAACTTCAGAAGGATACAAAGCTTTGGAGTGGATGCATCTCCGGAGCGTTTCAAGAAAGAGAATTTCTCAAGGCCTTTGAGGAATCGGGATTCTATGGAATCAAAATCGGGAAATTTGATGAAAGGCCTTGGCGAATTGTTCAAGGAATCGAATTTCGTTCAATCACGATTACGGCATACAAGGGCAAAGAAGGCCCGTGCTGGGAGCGAAACCATGCGGTGATCTACAAAGGCCCCTGGAAACAAGTCGTTGATGACGACGGCCATATTTTAAAGCGTGGAGTCAGAACCGCAGTCTGTGATAAGACCTATCAGATTTATTCGAATGTGCCTTACGAGAACGAATTTATTTTAGTTCCACCATCAAAGGACATTCCCTTATCAAAAGCAAAATCTTTCGATTGTCATCGTATCGCAGAGCGCGATCCCCGGGAAACGAAAGGGAAACGCTATAAAAAAACAACGAAGGCCCTATCCGCATGTATGGACGGGGGAGGGTGCTGCTAGTCCGGTTTTCTCATCGATTAGGTGAATCGATAAGAAAACCGCTTTGGACGCATGGGGTTGCATCCAAAGTTTTGCGCCCGCGTTGGAAACGAAAGGGAAACGCTATAAAAAAACAACGAAGGCCCTATCCGCATGTATGGACGGGGGAGGGTGCTGCTAGTCCGGTTTTCTCATCGATTAGGTGAATCGATAAGAAAACCGCTTTGGACGCATGGGGTTGCATCCAAAGTTTTGCGCCCGCGTTTTAACAGGGCGCAAAAGACAACCCCTGGGGTACAAATGGAAAAACCCATTTGCACCACAGCCTCCGCGAGGGCATTTCTCATTGGTGATGAGAAATGCGGGCTAGCCTGGAGACGAACGACAAGTTCGTCCCTGGCAGTATCCGGACAAAGGAGCGGATGCTGATGATTTGGACCGGGATCGTTGCCATTGCAGTTTTGATCGTTGCCTACGCGAACGGCGCAAACGACAATTTTAAAGGCGTGGCTACCCTCATTGGCAGCGGGACCACGGATTACCGCAAGGCGCTTGCCTGGGCGACGGCAACAACATTTGCGGGGTCAGTGGCGGCCTTTTTTCTTGCCACCCGTCTGGTAATGACTTTTGCAGGCAAAGGGCTCGTTCCCGATTGTCTGATTAGCAATCCCGCTTTTCTTGCTGCCGTGGCTCTTGGAACCGGTTTGACTGTGCTGGTGGCCGCTCGTTTTGGTATTCCAATTTCCACCACCCACGGGCTTACCGGTGCGCTCGTAGGAGCGGGATTCATGGCGATCGGAACTCAGCTTGGATTCAATACCCTTGGCAAAAAATTTTTCATGCCGCTTCTTGTGAGCCCAGTCCTAGCCATAATTTTCACGGCTTCAATTTATTTTGTGATGCATCACTCAAGAATGATATTAGGGATAACACGCAAGAGTTGTCTTTGCATTGGACAGAAAGTTATTTCGTTGGTACAACTTGGACTAGAGAACGGCCAAACCATGACCATTTCTGAAATTAAAATTCCAGGGGTCTTTGTTGGAAATGAATCAAGCTGCCAAGCAAAAGCCATTGAAACCTACGAAGGAAAATTTTTGGGAGTCAATGCCCAGACCATCCTTGATTCTCTTCATTTTCTGAGCGCTGGAGCGGTCAGTTTTGCCCGGGGGCTCAACGACACACCTAAAATCGTAGCGTTACTTATCGCGGCCGGAGCTATGGGGCTGCAATGGAACATGTTTTTAGTAGCTTCTGTCATGGCAATCGGGGGAAAGTTTGGCGCCCGCAAGGTGGCCAGGACCGTCTCGACCAGAATTACATCGATGAATCACGGACAGGGATTTACTGCGAATCTTGTGACGGCCATTCTTGTGATTTTTGCCTCAGGATGGGGGATGCCGGTTTCAACAACTCATGTTTCCTGCGGGACGTTGTTTGGTATCGGTCTTGTGAATGGAACGGCAAACGGGAAGGTGATTTCCTCAATTCTTGGGGCATGGTTTTTGACCCTGCCGATAGCGGCGATTTTATCAGCGGGGAGTTTTTTTGTGCTTTCGCGGATAGGAGGATAAATCAAAATGGAAAGTTTTCAGGAGAAAATCGAGTCGATAGGCGCTCGATTAACCAAAGGCCCCATCGAAATCTTACAGGTCAATCTTGGAAAGCTTTGTAATTTGACCTGTTCTCACTGTCATGCGGAGGCCGGACCGACAAAGACAAAAGAAAATATGGATCGGATGACTGCCGAAGCTGTGATCACTTATATGAAAAATTCAGGCGTCAAAACGCTTGATTTGACTGGCGGCGCACCGGAGATGAATCCTTATTTTCGCTATCTCGTAACAGAAGCCCGGAATTTTGGAGTTCATGTAATCGACCGCTGTAATTTGACCGTGCTTTTTCTCCCCGGGCAGGAAGATCTCGGCCAGTTTATGGCAGATAACAAGGTGGAAATTGTCGCATCACTCCCATGCTATT
The DNA here is from genome assembly GCA_001805375.1 of Omnitrophica WOR_2 bacterium GWA2_47_8. GTDB lineage: Bacteria > Omnitrophota > Gorgyraeia > Zapsychrales > GWA2-47-8 > GWA2-47-8. Next base: position 3,006 of record MHFY01000090.1, read on the forward strand.
TACAGGAGAACGTAGATAAACAGCGCGGGAAAGGAACTTTCGATGAATCCATCAAAGCGCTTCAGCTTTTGAATAGTCTTGGGTATGGAAAAGAAAATTCCCGCCTTGTTTTGAATCTTGTTTATAACCCAGTCGGCCCTCATCTTCCGCCCGAACAGATGGGGCTTGAGAAGGATTATAAGGAAAGGCTTCAAGAAGATTGGGACATTGTGTTTAACCGTCTTTATACAATTACGAATATGCCCGTCACTCGTTATGCGAAATATCTCCGCACGATCAATCAATATGAATCTTATCAGGAACTCTTAGCGAATAGCTTTAACCCTGCGACTCTTGAGGGGCTTATGTGCCGGAACACGCTCAATGTCGGCTGGGACGGCAAGCTGTATGACTGTGATTTCAATCAGATGATTGGGATACAGCTGCGAAACGGCAAGCCGATGACGATTTTCGATGTTTATCTCTGGAATCTTGAAGGTAGAGCGATTGGAATTGCTAATCATTGTTTTGGTTGTACGGCGGGATGCGGTTCAAGTTGCCAGGGTGCGTTGAAAATTGATAATGAAAAGGCGAAGAGATGAAAATCTCAGTCATTATTCCTACTTTTAATGAAGAGAGAACGATTCACGAGACTCTTGAAAATCTTTCGGCCTTTCACAAACCAGATGAAGTGATTGTCGTGGATGGAGGATCGACGGATCAAACCGTTTCACTTGCATCGGAATGGACGACGGTGATTCAAACTTCTAAGGGGAGGGCCCATCAAATGAATATCGGGTTTGGACAGGCGAAAGGGGACATCCTGCTATTTCTCCATGCGGATACGATTCTTCCTGCCGGCGGGCTTGAAACAATCCGGCAGAAAATTTCTGAAGGAGGGCATGCGGGCCGATTCCGGATGAAATTTGATGACCGCAGATGGCTTCTGCGATTTTATGAATCCTACACTCGTTTTCATTTCTTCTCTTATGGAGACCAGGCTTTTTTTGTGACTCGGGAATTTTTTCAGAAGTTAGATGGATTTAATGAAATCGTTCCCTTTGAAGATGTCGATTTCTACAAACGGTTGCGGACGGTGACGAAGCCAGTGATTATCAAAGATTCGGTGACGACTTCAGCGCGAAGGTTTTGCGGCATTGGATGCCTGAGGCAGAAATTTATCAATTTATTTCTGGTTGGACTTTATTATATGGGGTGGAACGTTTTTAAATATCGTGAAAAAATGTATCCGGATGTAAGATGAAGCGGACTTGATATGACGAAATTATGGATTGAAGTAATCGCTTTAGGTTTTATTTTCTGGCTTGAGGGATTATTCCCGCTTTTTCAGGACAGGACACAACGCTTTCGCCATGCTGGGCGAAATCTGAGCATGGGTGCGATCAACGGACTCTTGGTCGGATTTTTATTTTCAGGAATCACGCTTCAAGTGATTCGGATGGGCCAGGCAAAGCAATGGGGGATTCTCTATGTCCTAGGCGATTCAGGTTGGGAGAGGGGATTTGTTGCAATTCTTCTTTTTGATCTTTGGATGTATCTCTGGCACCGGGCCAATCATCGCATTCCTTTTCTGTGGCGTTTCCACCGGACCCACCACTCCGATACGGAAATGGACTGCACTTCAGCATTGCGGTTTCATTTCGGGGAAATTGCGTTTTCCTCGGTTTTGCGCTTGCTTGTGATTCCGCTAATCGGTATAAGTTATTCAGAACTTCTCATCTATGAAATCATCCTTCAACCCGTCATTATTTTTCATCACAGCAATGTCTCGCTGCCTGAAAAAATCGACCGTATTGGACGTGCCGTGATCGTGACTCCCAACATGCACCGCGTCCATCACTCCCAGATTCAAACGGAAACCGACTCCAATTATTCCAGTATTTTCTCCTGGTGGGACCGTTTCGCCGGTACGTTTAAACGAAGAGAGAATACGCGAGCGATTGTCTATGGACTTGCGTATTTCCGAGAACTTCAATGGCAGTCTCTCGCGGGAATGCTGCGAACACCCTTTGCCCGTTTCACAAAACAACAAAACCAAGGAGAAGTGTAACCATGGGAATTCTATACCGGAGGGTGTTATGGCAGCTTACCAGTGTCCTGTTTGTGACAATGAAATCCCGAGAGATCTGATTATTTTTTTGAATCATACGAATGAGCACATTATTGAGGCGATCAAAAAAAAGAATCCTGAGTGGGTTACATCCGATGGGGCATGCAATCGCTGTGTTGAGTATTATGAAAGCCAGTTCAAAAAATAAAGAGGGAAGATAGGATGATAAAAAAGGTCGGACTGTTCGTCATTTGTTTGCTTTTAACGCAGTCTGCTTTCGCAGACGCGGGGAAATGCCTGATTATTTTACAGGCCGGCAAAGAAAGCCATGAAGGGATGGCGCGGGCGGTCCATGACCTGTTTTATTCCAAAGAACTTAAAGAGCATGGGCATAAGGCGGCTCTGGTTTTTGATGGTCCGGAACCGTGTGGGGGGAAGAATGGACAAATTCCGAATCGCAGAACATGCTGAAACCCAGGTATGAAGAATTGAGGAAAACGGGTATTACGCAGGGAATCTGTGATTTTTGTGCAAACGCTTTTCAGGTGAAAGATAAACTTAAGACGCAGAAACAGGAATTCATCGCCGAGTATCGCTAAGTATGCGGATCAAGGTTATCAGTTGGAAATTCTTTAACCTGTAGTTTCTCAATTAACCCATAACCAAAAGGAGGAATAAATATTCAAAGCCGAATTGTTGAGTGCTAGAATTATGGCGCTTTTTTAACAGCTGCAAGTTTAACTTAAAAAAAAGGAAAATTATGAAAAACTGGTTCTTGATTATGATGATGGCATTGCTGCTTCAATTTGGAGTTGCAGGGTACTCGTTTGCCGGAGAACATCCGAGCGAGCACCCTTCCGAATCTTCTGAGCACCCGAGCGAGCATCCTTCCGAATCTTCTGAGCACCCGAGCGAACATCCTTCCGAATCTTCTGAGCACCCGAGCGAACATCCGGATTCAGCTGATGAAACGGAGGGTGATGAGGAAGAAGGCTCCCATGGGCACGAAGAAGAAGGTTCTCATGGCCATAAGGGGAAGGCTACAAAAGCATCTTCGGAGCATCCGCATTGAAAAAAAATCACCCGGGTACCCGGCATGCAATTTAAATTCTATTTGTGTAAGTTTCTACTTATTATCGCAAGTGGAATTTTTTTGTGTGCCGGATCCGGGAATATCGCACTCACGAAAGAGAATTCTCGGGTTCCCAACCTTGTTACCGTTGAAATTCAAGCCGGTATTGAAAAATATATTGCGGGAAAAACTGCTGACGGCGGCGGGTTTTTCAAGCTTCAATCCAACGGCAAAGAATATCTTTTTAAATTGGTCCGCGTTCATACGGAATATCTTTCGCGTCTCGGCCAAGGCCGTTATTTTGCCTGCGTGGATATGGTTGAAGCTTCGGGTGATGTTTACGACATTGATTTTTTCCTTGCGGGTAATGCTAAGGAAATGACAGTGACGGAAACAACGCTTCATAAGCTAAACGGGATTCCCTATTACACGTGGGAGCAGGACCCCAGGGCTGGCTGGAAAAAAGTTCCAACGAAAGATGCCTCGCCGCGTCTGCTAGGCGTAATACGAGGACAGGATCGTTTTGAATTTCGTTACCGAGTCAAAATCCCTCGGATTGAACAGTCTGCGCGAATGTGGCTTCCCTTGCCTTCCTCTGACGACTATCAAGATGTTAA
>MHFY01000091.1:314-728 GCA_001805375.1 Omnitrophica WOR_2 bacterium GWA2_47_8
CATCTTAAGGGCAGGGCTCTCGTCATTCCAGGGACAGGATCCAATGCGACAAGCGAGGCGCTAAGCCTAAGCAAGCATGCGGCAAAGGCAGGAGCGGATGCCTTGCTTTTAGTGAATCCCTACTACAACAAGCCTACTCAAAAAGGGCTATACCTCCATTTCAAGGCCATAGCAGATTCGGTGGATATCCCCTGCATCCTCTATAACATCAAAGGGAGGACAGCGGTGAATCTTGAGACCAATACGCTCATCAGGCTCATGAAGGATTGTCCCAATATACTTGGCGTAAAGGAAGCCTCGGGAGATCTTTCCCAGATGAAGGCGGTGATAAGGGCCCGTAATCCCAATTTCAGCGTGCTCTCAGGCGATGACAACATGACGCTGGACCTCATCAAGGCAGGAGGGGATGGCGTG
>MHFY01000091.1:751-4781 GCA_001805375.1 Omnitrophica WOR_2 bacterium GWA2_47_8
CCCGATAAAGACAGCTCTTGCGATGCAGGGAAAATGTGAGGAGGTCTTTCGGCTGCCGCTGTGCACCATGGACGAAAAGAACAAGGCCGCTCTAAAAAAGACCATGCGCAATCTGGGCATTCTTTAACTTCCTAACATTTATTAACCCCCTCTTTTGCCATTTTTATAACAATAAAGGACTATAGAGAGTTTTGAATAACCATAGAAAGAGTCAAAACTCTCTAAGAGAACTTTGAATTATGTGATTAAAATAGAGGTTATTCAAAGTTCTCTATAGCTAAAAACCTGCCGACACCAAAACCATGAGCGTAACCAACCAACAACTCATTTCATTAGCCAAGAAATACGGCACTCCACTCTACGCATACGATGGCGATTTGGTGGCAAGGAGGTACAGGGAATTGTTTGATATCATCAAATGGCCCAAGCTTAGGATCTATTATGCGATGAAGGCAAATGCGAATGTTTCCATCCTTGGGCTTTTAGAGCGCGAAGGTGCCTGTCTAGATACGGTAAGTCCAGCCGAAGTTCTGCTGGGCCTTAGGCTAGGCTTCTCCCCCTCTCGGATGCTCTATACCGCAAATAATATGACTGATGAGGAGATCAAAGAAGTCCACAAGACGGGCGTATTGATGAATTTTGAGTCGCTTGTTCACCTTGATAAATTCGGCAGAATGTTCCCAAAATCTGAAGTGTGCATTCGTTTAAACCCGGATGTGGTGGCTGGAGCCTATGATAAGATCAAAACAGGGGGGGCTCTCACTAAATTCGGCATCCTGCTGCGGGATGTTCCCAGGGCTCTTGAGATCGCGAAGAAGCACAACCTCAAGATAGTGGGCATCCATGAGCACACAGGAAGCGGAATCAGCAATTCAGGCGCTGTGCTTAAAAGCATGAAAAACATCCTGCAAGTGGCGACAAGAGAAAGCTTCCCCCATCTCCGCTTTGTTGATTTTGGAGGCGGATTTGGCGTTCCCTACAGGCCCGAGGATAAGAGGATTGACTATGTCTCCTTTGGAAAAAAGATCACCGGCATATTTTCTGGATTCTGCAAAAAATACGGGAAGGCGCTGGAGATGTATTTTGAGCCGGGAAGGTATATCGTGGCGGAATCCGGCAATTTTATCGTTCAGGTTAATAACCTCAAGGACAACCGGGGAAGGCTCATCGCAGGAGTCAACTCCGGATTTCCACAGCTCATCCGCCCGATGTTCTATGGAGCCTACCACCATATCAGAAACCTGACCCATCCTGATGGAAAACCATTGACCTATGATGTTGTGGGGAATATCTGCGAGACAGGGGATCGATTTGCTGAACAGAGGAAAATTTCAGAAATAAGAATTGGAGATTACCTGGTTTTGGAGACTGCCGGAGCATACTGCTATGCGATGGGGGGGACATACAATCTTCGCCCCATGCCTGCTGAAGTGATTGTTGAGAAAGGGCGTGACCGACTTGCGAGAAAAGGCTTGTCCAACAAAGGATTGGTGGATCATATCCTAGAAATGAGCAATGCGGAGGAATGATGATGAGAATCGAATATGCTGAGAGGGTCAAAAGAATCCCCAAGTATCTTTTTGTGAGGATGGAAGAGCTCATAAAAGAGCAGGAAAAGAACGGAGTTGATATGATCCGGCTTGGTGTCGGGATTCCGGACCTACCCACTCCAAAGTTCATAATCGACAAGCTTGCAGAAGAAGTCAGAAAGCCTGAGCACCATTTCTATTCCCTGGAGTGCAGCCCTGGAGAGGATTTTTTCAGGCAAGCGCTTGCACGATGGTACAAGAACAGGTTTGGGGTTGATGTAGATTGGCGTTCAGAGGCGAGCAATCTAATCGGGGCCAAAGAAGGGCTCGTAAATCTATCGCGTGCTTTTGTAAACCCCGGCGACTATGTCCTTGTCCCTGATCCGGGTTACCCTGTCTATGCGAATGGCGCAGGCATACTCAACGACGCCTATGTCCACTACATGCCCCTATTGGCCGAAGACGGCTTTCTCCCGGATCTGGATGCCATTCCAGTTGATATTAGGAGAAAGTCTAAGATAATCTATCTCAATTATCCGAACAACCCGACAGCTGCCGTTGCCGACGGGACATTTATCAAGAAGGCAATAGACTTTGCTGAGGAGAACAACATCATCATCTGCTATGACAATGCCTACTCCGAGATGTACTTTGATGATTATGTGAGCCCCTCCCTCATGGAATTTGACAAGGGGATGAACCATATCGAGCTCAACAGCTTCTCCAAGACATTTGCGATGGCCGGAGACAGGATAGGGATGGCAGTAGGGAACAAAGAGATCATCTCTGCCATGCTCAAGGTAAAATCTCAGATGGATATGGGCTGTCCAACCTATATCCAGGCGGCAGCAGCTGCAGCTCTCGATAGCTACACGAGCAGCAAGCGCCCTAAAGCAATCGAGCAGATGATGGATATCTATCGATCACGCAGGGATTTAATTGTGGCTGGGCTCAAGGGGATGGGATTTGACTGCCCCCTTCCAAAAGCGGGCATGTATGTCTGGTGGAACTGCAAAGAGGACGATGTTGAATTTGTCAATAAGATGATCAGGCATGGCGTTACATTGACACCAGGAACCGGATTTGGCCAACACAGCAAAGGATATGTGAGGCTATCGCTTATCCAGTCGCAAGACCGGCTTCAAGAGGCCCTTAGGAGAATGAAAAAGGCACTCCAATGATCAACATAAACGATGCGAAAAGGAAGAGGCATTCTGAGGAGGGAATAGGGTACATTCCTGTTTTCAATAATGGCATATTCTCCATCAGTCACGTCTTTCTCGGTCCAAAAGAGTCTGTTCCCCTGCATAAGCACCAAAAAACACACCACATCTATTTTGCCGAGAAAGGGGATATCACCCTCGTTATCGATGGCAAGCAGAGCATTCTTCGGGAAAAAAGCTACATTGAGATCCAACCTGGAAAGGCACACAAGGTCACCAATAATGGCATAGGGGAAGCGCAATTCATCACCTTTGAGATGCCTCCAGATGATGAGGATATAGAGATGATTGAGGAGCAAAAGTAACTATAGGGGGTTTTTGTTACCCTTAAAATAGTCAAAACTCTCTAAGAGAACTTTGAATGGTGTGGTAATAATATGTGTTATTCAAAGTTCTCTATAATAGGACGCATAAGTAAATGATATCCGTAAGCCCTATTATATCTGGAGAACAATACAATTCCCATTAAAAACTATTGTTCTCCATTATAGCTCAGAAGCTCCTATTCTTCCCTTTTAGGGACAATCTCATCCTTTTTTCTCCTTATGATGATGCACTCCCTTCTCCTTCCCATGCCCCTCATGCTCATGCTCCTTTATCTCCTTTGCAAGGGACTCTGAATTGAAAAAGAGCAGGATGAGGATGATGAGGAGCGGGATGCTCAGCGTCGCCCACAATGCAGAGAGCCCGATGAGGGAGAAGAGGGGCGGGATCAGTATCGAGAGGACAAAAAGCACCGCGATAATAAGGATGTTGCGGTAGATCCTCTTGCTGTTGGCAATCTCTTTTGGGTATGTTTGGGCAATCGAGCTTGAGAAATCGCCAAGGAAATGCCGAAAGCTCCTGATGAGCCTAAAAGTGGGGAAGATGAGGATCGCACCTATGATCCCGAATATTATCAAGGGGGGGAGCGATGAGAACAACGCATCCTGGATCCCTTTGATGTACCTAAAACCAGTCGAGCGCTGCCAAAGCCATAAAAGCGCCCCGATGAAGACGATTCCAAGGAGGTTGTTTGCGATCTTTCTCCATTCGAAAATAAGCTTTCCCTTGGTGCTTGCTAATCTCATGCGCGCGGAGACCAGGCGAAGGTACGTTGCAGACGCGTCAAGGTCGTTGCGCACGGTGCGCGGGAGCACCCTGAGGACAAATGAGTAGGTGGCATCCATCCTAGTCACCATCGTGCCCATGGCGAGTGTGGAGATGAATATGATTGCGGCCGTGATGCTTACCAGATCCATCGGGACAAGGGCATTTGCCTCTGCGGCAAGAAGCAGC
>MHFY01000091.1:4816-6015 GCA_001805375.1 Omnitrophica WOR_2 bacterium GWA2_47_8
GAATATCGCCCCCCTTCCGCCAGCGTCGGAAAGGAGGTACATGGCAAAGCCTGTAGCAAGGAACTTGATGGTGATGCTCACAAAGGCGAACACCACTATGATTTCCCAGTTGTCGGCGATCACGGAAAAGTCAACGATGCTTCCGATGGAGAAGAAGAAAAGCGAGGTGAAGACGAAGATGAATGGATGCATGGGCTTCTCAAAGCGCTCCGCGTTCTTTAGCGACGAGACGATGTTTCCGGCAAGAAACGCCCCTACCGCAGCGGATAGCCCGAACAGGTACGCGATCGCCCCAAGCCCGGAAGCGATGCAAATCGAGATGAAGACAAATGTCTCATCCGTGCTATAGCGCGTGAGCCACTCGACCAGCGTGTTCATCCCTTTGGCAAGAAACATATAGGCAAGGCCCAGGATCGCAAGGGAGAACGCAAGCCTTCCAAAGATGGTCCAAGGGGTGATATCCGCTGCGCTCTCAAAGCTTGAGAAGAAGGTGAGCGCAAAGATGCCAAAGATATCCTCCAGGATGAGAACGCCAACGAGCAGCGAGACCTCCTTTCTCTTCTCAAGGCCTTTCTGCTCGAGGATCTTGAGGAAGATGACCGTCGATGTGATTGAGAGGATGACTCCGATGACGAGCGCGGTAAGGTTGTCAAAGCCCAACAGGAGCGCAACACCCTGGCTGACAAGGAACACTGCGCCAAGCTTTATGAGGGCGATTAGGATGACGCGTGGTCCGGACTGCAGCAGATGGGAAAGCGAGAACTCCATGCCGATGAGGAAAAGCAAAAGAAATGCTCCCGCATTGATGGAGAGGTGCAGCAGCTCCTCGTTGGAGACGTATCCAAGGGCATGGGGTCCTGCAATCGCCCCTGTGAGAAGAAGCCCAAGTACCGGTGGCTGCTTGAAGCGAACGGCAATGATGCCTCCTAGCAGCGCAAGTAGGGCGATGATCGTCAGTTCGATTCCAAGCGCCATGGGACTTATTTTTCGGGGAGGTATTTAAAGATTGCCGTCGTTAAAACTCAATAGGGATCTGAAGGGGAAAGCCCATACATACCTTTTCCAGAAATAAGGATATTATCTTTCTGCATCTTGTCCAAAATGGCCCGTAACCTTTCTTTCTCGCAACCAGTGTGCTTTTTTAGCTGCGCAAACGATGCTTGGGAATGGGAAAGAATGAACCTCAGCACCGCTGCCCG
>MHFY01000092.1 GCA_001805375.1 Omnitrophica WOR_2 bacterium GWA2_47_8
GATCACCGGACACAGCTTTCATTAAGCTGTGCCGGTACCGTCATTTTTATTGAAAAATGGCGGAGAGGGCGAGATTCGAACTCGCGAAACCTTGCGGTTTACTCGCTTTCCAAGCGAGCGCACTCGGCCGGGCTATGCGACCTCTCCGTGTAAAAAATTTATTATCGGCGTTCTTTGCGCAAAGAACGAAAAAATTCCTGCAAAAAAAATTTCGACTCGTTTTCCATCACACCGCTTGTGACTTTCAGGCGGTGATTCAAACGGTCATCCTGCGTGATCTTATAAAGACTTTCGCACGCGCCCGCCTTCGGGTCCTTCGCGCCGAAAATTAAACTTTCGCATTTATTCAACACAAGCGCGCCCGCGCACATGGGACAGGGCTCAAGCGTCGCGTAAAGCGCCGTCCCCTCAAGCGAACCCCGGTGGTCTTTGGCGGTTTCAGCCAGAAAGCTGGATGCTTGAGTCATGGCGATCATTTCCGCGTGTGCCGTGGGGTCTTTCAGCAATACCATTTGATTGGAGCCGCGCCCAATAATCTGCCCTTTATAAACAACCACCGCCCCCACAGGCACATCGCCCTTTTCAAGGGCCAGCTTGGCCTGCTTCAACGCTTCGCGCATGTAATGTTCGTGGATCGATTCGGGCGGCACGGGTGCTATAACTTACAAAAAAAGCTCCGGACAAACAAGCCATAATTTATCCGGCATGATAGCGGGCAATCCTTGAATCAAAAATAATATCCGATTGTGCCAGCGGTCTTTTCAAGGTCAATCCTTCAAGGCTCCGGCAGCGGCTCAAAGCCACGTAAGCCTGCCCATGCGCGAAGGTCCCGGAATCAAAATCCACAATGAGCCGGTCGAAAGTCAGCCCCTGGCTTTTATGAATCGTGATCGCCCACGCTAATTTAATGGGGTATTGTTCGAACCCGCCGATTTCTTCTTCCGTGATGCGGTCAAGCTCAGGGTCGTGTTTATATCTTATTTTCTTCCATTTTGCTTTGTCGACTTCATGGGTCTTGCCTTCGATTCTCACCTGAATAAAATCTTCATCCAGCTTGACCAGCTCACCAACACTGCCGTTAACCCATCTTTTTTCCGGATCGTTTTGAATCATTAAAACCTGGGCGCCGGCTTTCAACCGGAGCCGGACCTCGGTGGGATACGAGGATTCATCGAACTCCCCGTTGATACTCGCCGAATAAATAAATTCTTCGGCAGTCAGCTTCGCCAGTTTGGATTCATTCAGGGCCAACGCGGCGGCATTCGTGGGCGTCAGCGTAATGCAATCTTCCGTTGAACTCTCCGGCTTTTGATTGACTCTTGCGTTCAAGACCTGGATTTCTGCGGCGCCCAGCGTTTTGTTTCTTATTTTATTGAGGATGGTGGTAAACTCCGCGTCGTTTTGCCGGTAAATTTTCTCTAAATCCATGCGTTTAAAAGAGGCGGCATCGAAAATTTTAGAGCTGAAAAAATAAGGCGTCGCGTACCGCTGGGCATAAACTTCCCGGGCCTGTTTGTCGATGATCGGCGGCAATTGATACAAATCGCCGAACAAAACCACCTGCACCCCTCCAAACGCTTCATCGGGATTGTTCATGTTCAAACGCAGGGCCTCGTCCACGCCGTCCAGGAGATCCGCCCTCATCATGGAGGCCTCATCAATAATCACCATGTCCAGCTTCGAAAATATTTTTTGCCCGTTATAAACCCGGCGGACATGCTCCTTTTGAATCAGCTTGGGCGGGAACTTAAAAAAGGAGTGCAGGGTCTGCCCGTAACAATTAATGGCCGCGATGCCGGTGGGGGCCAGCACCACAACGTTTTTTTGGGTGTTTTGACGGAAGTATTTAAGGAGGGTTGTCTTGCCGGTCCCCGCTTCCCCGGTAATGTAAATATTCCTCCGGGTGTTTTCCAGCTCCTTAAAACACCGGATGAAATCTTCACTCAGCTCAAAATCATCCGGCAAATCAAGAGAAGCGGCCTTTAAAAGATGATTGCCCGACGCTTCGGGTTTTAGTTTTGTTTTGCTCATTCTTGTTTTTGATTTAGCCGGTTGGGTTTGTAGATTGGAAAGAATACGGTATGGACCCTTTAAAAAGAGTGCGCCCGGCAGGAGTTGGCGCCCTCCGCTCCACGTTCCTTGTGGTACTTTAGTGTCGCTACGGGTCGGCCATCCGTCCCATTGACGTGACATTGAGTCACGTCAAAATTCGGGACTCCTTTCAACTCCTGCCACTTTAAAAAGAGTGCGCCCGGCAGGAGTTGAACCTGCAACCTCTTGATCCGTAGTCAAGCGCTCTATCCAATTGAGCTACGGGCGCGAGATGCTTTTTATCGAGCGCCTTGCGCTGTACGCGGTTTTCTTTAACCGCGTCAGCGCCGTACTTGTACATCGGTACAAGTGCGGGCGCGAAAAAATATACTTATTATTTCAAAAGCACTTGCGGATAAGAAAATTACAGCTTCAACTTCCTTACCGGGTGCGTTGGTACCTTCCTTGGTGCCTTTTTATAAAGGGATTCACCTTCGGAGAGGGCTTGAGTATAGCTAAAAAATTGCGAATGGTATAGAGAGAAAATACATCGGTTGATGCTTCACGTTTGTTCCATCTGAAAATTGAGGTCCTGAATCAAGGGACACCGATGATCGGTCCAGCCTACCTTTTACGGTTGTTAAAAACAACAAGCATAAAATTCGATCCGGATATTGTGGTGTTGTCTTTTTTTGTCGACAATGACTTTGGCGAATCAGATCCCAACACAATGCGCCTGATCAGATTATGTTACGGATCTCGCTCAACAAATGCTTAAAAAATTCTTACTGGAAAATAAAATTTCATACTTAGACTTGTTGCCCGCGTTCAAAAAATCACACCGGGGAGGAAATATCTTGTATTATTTTCGGGAGACTCATTTTAACGAGACGGGGAATTTGCTGGCGGCAGAAACTCTTGCTGATTTCTTTACGCGGGAATTAAAGTTAACTAACAGGCCTGGCGTTTCAATGGTCGCGCAATGATAAATGAGACCCGGTGTTACGATTCAGAATGGGGTCGATCAATTTTACGATTTCTTGCGCAAAAAGAATATTGCCCTGGTCCGTAAAATGACCGTTGTCTTCAAAGTAAATTCCCTCTAAGCTGGGTAAACGGCGCAGATAATCCGTGAAATCATAATAAGGAATTTTTTTGACGGCTGCGTACTTTTTTTGGACATCATGGAAAACGGGCTCGTAATTCTGATCCGCGTTTAGACTGAAGCGCTCCCGCCACTTAAGATTGTATTTTTTTGTGACCGCCGGAGCATACGGATAGTTCACAAGAACCAAATCGATTTTATTGCGCTGGCAATAACGGACAATCGCGTCAAGCCGTTTGAGCGTTTCAGAAAATTGCGCTTTCCATCGCTTTGCTCCCCCGGGCTTGTAATGATCAATCCTGTTTTCCCATTTACCATAGAAAGAATCCTCCAGTTTCGGCAAATGAAAGCTCTTTTCCATCGCGGCGAATAAAAGACGTATTGTCTTGAATTCCCGGGCCAAGGGTTTGAGAAATTCAGGCATCCATGGAAGACCGGGAAAGACTGTCAGGGGTAAATCATCTTGGCCTTCTATCAAAAAATGATGATAATAATAATCGTCCTGTGGATCGCTGTCATCCACCGCGACAATGATCAAATGAGGTTTTAAAAGAGGCTCGTAATCGCGTAAAAGAATTCCGTAAATGCTCGGGCTGTAGGATATCCTCCCTAAATTAAAAGACTGCACCTTACGCGATGGAATACCGCGTATTCCGCCTTTTTGAAAATATTCCTGCACTAACCGTGGGAAAGAGTACTCCGCTTTGCCCATACCATACGTAAAGCTATCACCAAGAAACAGGATCCTATAAGCGTCCTTGTCGGGCTGCTCTAGCGGCTGTTTGAGTTTTAAGGGATGATGATACCTTTGTTTAAAGTCACGAATTTGGGTTATTGGACTATCGCGATACTCCGGCAAGTAGCGCCTAGCGTAGAACTCAACAAATGCCAATAAAGCAATCGATAAAGAAAAACTGATCGCAATATTTATCAGGAAGGAATTTTTTTTAAGATTAATCGTGGGCTCCGTAGAACAAAGGCCCCGCGAATTTCGCGGGGCCTTGATGTTTTTATCGCTTGGACTCCTCCTGGCGAACTTGAGGTTCGCCTAGGCGGGCGCCCGCCAAAATAAAAACCGGCGGCTTGCTACTCTCCCAATGAACTGCTCCATTAGTACCATCGCCGGTAGAGGGCTTAACTTCCGTATTCGGGATGGGAACGGGTGTTGCCCCTCTCCTATGACCACCGGAACTGATGCACGTAGTTTAAGCGTGCGTAAAATAACCAACTGAATAGGCCTCGACAGATTGTAATTAATGTCAAGCCGAACGACCGATTAGTACCGCTAAGCTGAAGCCCTTACGGGCCTTACACACGCGGCCTATCAACCTCGTAGTCTACAAGGGGTCTTCTAAACCGAAAACCGGTTGGGAAATCTTATCTTGGAGTCGGCTTGGCGCTTAGATGCTTTCAGCGCTTATCCATTCCGAACATTGATATCCTGCGCTACCCCTGGCGGGATAGCAGGTACACAAGAGGTTCGTCTCTTTCGGCCCTCTCGTACTAGAAAGAGCTCTCCTCAAATTTCCTGCGCCCACAACAGATAGGGACCGAACTGTCTCACGCATGTTAATCCACGATTTCTCGTGGCATGGACTATATCTTCACCCTTCTCAATTTTATTTGAGGGAGGGGCTGACGTTTGACAATTTCGCGAAGCGAAACGTCTCATCGCTACGACTTTAGCGAATCAGTCTCTACGGGGAAAAGATTTGCGTTTTGGAGAAAAGTTTTAACCGTATGGCTGGTGTTAGAACGCTTTTTCGAATAGTTGAAACTCGCCGTTTCATCAACAAGTTTACTGAGCCGAACAAGCTTTTCAGGATTCATTTTTTTAGGATGAATCTTGATTAGTTTTAATACCCGCCTGGTTAAGACTTTCTTTAAACGAAGATAAGGGTAAAGCAGCCGTAAAACGCGCTCTACTGCTTGCAAACCCACGAGGGTGTATTCCGCCATTCCATCATTTCTCTGGCGAATGTAACCGTCTTTAAGTTTGCTTTTAAGCCATACCAGAATTTCCTGATGACTTTGCTTTTGATAGAAAACCAAACTCACGCGAATCTGATAGCCGTAAATATAATCTTTACGGCGCACCAATTGCGCCATCAAACAGCCGTCACCATCCAGAAAGCCCGATATGTATGCTTTTTCTTCGTTCCGCAAATCTGATCTTCCCTCGGTATTGCCCTCTTAAACGTTCGAAATTTAAGGAGGGTTTCACCGATTTCAGTCAGATTTGTTATACCGCATTTCTGCGATAGAACGCAATGTTATTTACGTTCTGAACCCAGCTCACGTACCACTTTAACCGGCGAACAGCCGGACCCTTGGGACCTTCT
>MHFY01000093.1:0-91 GCA_001805375.1 Omnitrophica WOR_2 bacterium GWA2_47_8
AGGGGATGTCGCGCTGGCCGAGGCAGAACTTACCGCCGCCCAAGCGTATCTTAATTATCAAGAAGATAGGCTCGCCCTTACCGTAGCCGAG
>MHFY01000093.1:102-3060 GCA_001805375.1 Omnitrophica WOR_2 bacterium GWA2_47_8
CCAGGCCAAGGCGGACTTAGCGAAAGCCCAAGAGCAATTAAAAAAGACCAGCGATCCCGAAGCGCAGCAAAACCTTGAAGCCAAGATCAAAGGATTAAATGAGAAGATAGCGGGATTGGATGATCAGATCGCGGGGCTTAAAACAGATATCGCGAAAGCCGAGGCAACCCTTAAAGGAAGTTCCGTTTTGGCTTTAGCTTTTGCGAACAATAAAAAGGCTGATGTGGAGTCGCGTATTAAGGCCGCGGAAGGAAAAGTGTCGGGATTAAAAGGACAGTTAGCGAATGAGAGCGACTCATCCAAACAAAAAGGCTTGCAGGCTAAGATCGCTGCCCTGGAATCAGATATTAAGGGCCTTAAAGGTGATCTGGCCCAAATAGATCAAAAGATTTCCGATCTGCAAAATGCACCGCTTGAGGCCGCTGCTGCAGAATTGGCTGATGCGGAAAGTACGAAGGGTGAGGTTGCGATTTTAAAAGATAAAAGAGAACATCTCGAAGAGCTTAAGCAGCTCCAGAAAAAAGATGAAAACAAAGGCGACGCGGAACTGGCTGGCAAAATTAAAACAGCAGAAGTTGAAATAAAAGCATTAGAGGCTGATTTAGGAAAAAAGTTCGGCGATGTGCAGGATATAAAGAGGCTGGAAGTATTAGCCGACCGCAGGGTCCAGTCCGCCGTGCAGCAGTTGGCGGTGGCAAGAGTAGAGCATGCCGCGGACCAAATAACTCAGGCACAGAAAGGTATTACAGCAGCACAGGCCAAAGTAGGTCAGGCCAGTCAGTCAGGCGGGCAAGATGTAGTTCAGGCCCGGCAAGATTTAGCCGCAGCTCAAGAGGTCTTAAAGACAAAGACCGATGAGGCCTTGGGCCTTCTAAAATCAGGCCGGGCCAGCAGAGGCAGCGGGATCTTAAACGATTTAACAGTGGCCGGCATCAAAGGTGCGGTCGCCATGTTGGTGGCGTGGGCCATGGATACGATCGAGAAGAAAAATATCAAGGGCCGCCGCGCCGGTGAAGAAGATCCGTATATCAACAAAATTTATGCGGATCAAGGCGGCCAGGATGAGCGGCCCAATGATCCCAAACAGCAGCAGCGCGAACGCGCCAAACTTTTGGTTTTCCGCTTGGCTTCTTTTGCCGCCGGCGAATTGGCGGTCTTCGCGACATCCGAGATCTCCAGCTTGTTCGCTTCCGCCAAGGATTTTGAAGGCAATGACCTTAACGCGATATCCGATCATATTTACACAGATAAAGATCAGTTTAATGCGGACGGGAGCGTTAATGATAATTACAACAAACAATACATCCTGTTAGCCAACGGACAGAAGTCGTATATCGATTACAACAAGGAAGCGGGGACCATTACGCTGACCGATGTCGATCCCGTGACCAAGGAAAGCTCCACGAGAGAGTTTAAAGGGAAAATAGAAGATTTCACGGATGATGACGGGTCCGGCCGCCAGAAATTGGTGCGCGACATGACAGAAGACGCGGCCCGGGATTTTGTGGTTAAACAAGGCGCAGATGGAAAGTTTTATGCTCTTAATTGGGACGGGACCCGCCAGGTCATTGATGTGAAACGTGATGAACAAGGGAACATCGTCCTCAATGGGTATCAATTAAGAGAGGTCGCGGACGGCAAGTTCAAGCTTGATGGTGTAGAACAGGCGGTCCCGGGAGATGCCTACACAGTTAAAGTCGATGTAAAAGAATACGCGCTTGTTGTGGAAAGGGATAAAGAAGCGACCGACGGCGGATTCTTCGGCCGGATGCGGGATACCGCCGGCAAATCAACCATGGATAGTTTGGTGCAATTCGCGGGCAATCTGACAGGTGTCGGTACTTTTAAAGATGACACGGATAAAGGCCTTAACGAGTTCGGGTATTACGATAAGCTTGCGTTCCAATGGGAGAATGTTTCCGCGCTTAATCAATATATCGAGCAGATGAGCGCGATGGGCGGTTTCACGGTTGAAACGGTCATCCGCATGGCAGATGCAAAGAAAAAAGCTTTGGCGGAAGCCAGGATAGCCAATGCCGAAGCCCCGTTCAATGAAAGATCAACGGACGCGCAATTGGCAGAGCGATTAGACATGCAATTCACGATAGCCCTGATCGATGTCGTTCAAAAGAACAGCGTGAACGCCCCGGTCGATCAATTAAATTCATTCTTAGGCGGACGGGTCATCGATATGAATTCCGGCCTCGCGGTCCGCGCTTTTGAGGCCGCGATATCCCCGCACTTATCGAAACAGGGATTAAGAGATTTTGCCAACATGGGATTCAATCCCGCATGGATGGCTTACATGCCTTCGGGTTTGACGCTCGTGACCAAGGATGGAAAGGAAATTTTAGCCAAAAGCAGTATAGCACAGAAGGAAGGGGAGAAATTAGTTGAAAAAGATATCGCCTTTTATATGCGTCATAGACGCGATGAGAATACGAATGCGGTCAATGGTGTGGTCGGTGACCTGGCCGGGTATATTTTCTTAGACCGCAGGGGAAGAAATAATGTGGCCGTTTCCGAGAACGCGGACGGCTCAACAAGTATCGGCGTTAAAATAATGGGAGAGAAATGGAATCCGGCAACAAAGCAGATGGAAGCGGAGACACTGACGAAAGCGGACCAGTATCGTTTGGGTTATTATCCCGGCGCGGTCGAGATCAACAGCAAAGACGGTACGGCGAGGCCGCATGCCGGCACAGAACCGCTTCCCAATAATTACGCCCAACATGCTGAAAAGGTTAAACGATCGAACGAATTAGCTTCCGTTGTCAATGGTTTGAATCATCCGACTACTGAGGCTGAGGTCGCGCAGACCGAAGAAGAGGTCGCGCAGGCCGAAGCTCAATTCGAATACGCGCAGCAGGCGGGCTGGGATGATGAAGCCTTAAGTATGGCAGAGGCAGGTGTCGATACGGCAGAGTTACATTTTGCGGCGGCACAACAAAATTTGGC
>MHFY01000093.1:3068-5337 GCA_001805375.1 Omnitrophica WOR_2 bacterium GWA2_47_8
AAACAGCGCAGGCCGCTATTGATCAGATGGCTTCTATGGAGATCAAAGCTTTGAACGAGGCTGTTGAAGCGCGTGATATAGCGTATATGCAATGGGAGGCGGCTGATGCGAGCCATTGGGATGCGGAAGCGATGGGCATGGTGGAAGAAGGTGTTGCGAACGCTGAATCAAATGTTGTCATAGCGCAAAAAAATTTAAATGCCGCGCGAGCGAAAGCCGAGCAGGGCCTGCGCGCTGAAGCCGCGAGCCTTCCCGGTGAAATTAAAAATTTGGAAACCCGCATCGCCCTCACCGAGATCAATAACATAGATCCGCGGACCGCGAGGGTGGCAGGGTTTTTCAGCCCCAATGCCATGCAGAGGCTCGCGGAAAGATACGATACTGTTGAGATCTCCGGAAGGTTTGAAACAAATAACGGAAGCACGGAGGGTTATCGTTATACGGCTCAAAACACAATGGGTTCTGAGCACGCGCGGACATTCAAAGGCGGGGAGGGCGAGACCGTTACCCAGTCGATACGTTTAGGGAGAGATCCTCAGGGTTCGGATTATGCCAGCTTATATTTTGATGGCATGAGGGTGGGCGGAGAATCTTTCGGCAAATTCGGCGCTTCAAAAAAGATCAACGCGGTGGGAGAGACGGATGTCAGGGGGGAGTTAGATAGTTTAATAAAAGTTTTAAATAAGGAAGATGCCGAGAAGGTGGCTGGGCTTTTGGCCAAGGCCAAAAACTTGAGCGGCAAATCCGTTGATAAAAAGAAACATAGTTTGCAAGAGTTCGAGGCGAGTGTTGACAAATTGCTTGAGGAAGTTTCATCCCCGGAAGCGCGCGCTTTAATAATGGAAATAAAGGATACCTTGGTCACTGCTGTTAAAAAAGATTCGAATGCTGAAATTTCCATGAATGTTGCCAGTTCATATGTTGGCATGAACAAATATTTGGAGAATAAAATACAGGGAGCGCAAGTTACAGTGGCGGCCGCCGAAAAAAGATTTGCTGACGCGAAGAAAAATTTTGCTAATGCTGAAGATGCGCGGTTTGCCGCAGAGGTACCGACGGCCGGTGTCAGTGATCCAGAAGAGCTTGCCATGCTGCAGCCGGAAATTGACGCGGCGGAAGCAGACCTTCAGCTGGCTTCTAACGTATTGGATAACGCGCAATTTAACTTAACGCAGGCTACACAAACGTTACGATCTTTAACTGAAGAGAAAGCAAACCTTGATAAGACTGCGCGCGGTTTGGCTAAAGGATTGATATTTCAATTTATCGGCGGCAAGCTGCGCGGCACAGCCAGCCAGCCTTATGCGCAGATGACAGTGCCGCATTATAAAGATCCAGATCAAGCAACAACTCTCCAATTTACAGCGGAAGGTGGAGAACCGATAAGCTTAGAACAATTATTTTCGGGTAAAGGCTTTAAGGTAAATAATCCTGAAGGTATCAAGGCGGTCCAGAATTTACGCGATATCCAGAAGATGCTGGTTATCTTGGGCGCGGTCCAGAATAGTCTGGGTCAAAGCGCGATCGGTAAAAAAGTGGGGTCTCTATTAGGCATAGATATCGGCAAGGTCACGACAGAGATCAGAAAAGATGTTCTGGGTAAAGTAGCCGGGTATTACGACGATAAGGACAAAAAATTTGTAAAAGGTCTTATTGATCAAAAGATCAAAGCCATCGAAGACAAGACTTCTTATATAAGGATGGAAGCCTACAGCTATAAAGAAAATAAATTACAAGTCCCGCTCAACAATGCTTTAAGAATAGTCTTAGCAGCAGTGGGAAGCTTGCAAGAAGGCGCGCGTTCAGTTTTGGGTACGGAGGTATGTACCGGGATGGGATGTTTGGGGCAACCTACCGAAACAGTAGGAGAAGTGTTGGCAGCTAATTTTCCCATCTTAACTTTAACCGCCAGCCTTTTATCCTCTGATGAAGCTGAGAAGAAAGTAGACGATGCGGGTAAGGTTATTGCCGGCTTATCGATGCTCAGTGATGAGTATTTAATGGTGGCCGGTGAAGGAAGTGTTTTAACGCGAATGAAAAATAATGTTGTTTCCCGAGAAGGAATTGCCGCCATCAAACAGGGCCGTATTTTAGGAAGAGATCCGCAGACCGGGTTGGATATTTTGGCTTACCGATTGACCGGCCGTAAAGGTGAAGACGGTACATGGGAGAATGGGAAATATTTAAATCTCCGCGGTGAAGGCGGATCCGGGACAAGTGATGGTGATCAGGAAAGATATACCGTGGCTGGCACAGAAATTGTTTCGCA
>MHFY01000094.1:0-8008 GCA_001805375.1 Omnitrophica WOR_2 bacterium GWA2_47_8
TGTTTATAAGGCACGGTGACATTTAAACCAAAGATCGGGCTGCTCTTTTCGCGCAATTCCGCAAAAAAATCCTTAAGCTCATCTTTTCTTAAGGGGAAAAGTTCATAGACCGCCTTAACACCCAAGGCTTTGAACGCGGCGTTATGCATGAGGGGAGATAAACTATGCTCGACGGGATAGCCGATGATACCGTAAGTGGTTTTTGGGTTCATATCCGCTATCTCCGCCACACATCCTGGCGGATCCGCCACGTCGTGTGGCGGAAGCTAATTACTTTCTTTTTGCGAGAGAACCTTATTGATAGCATTGAGATAGGCCTCGGCAGACGCCACAATAATATCGGTGCTTGTTCCGTGGGCAATGACACTTTTATCTTTGATCTTTACCTTGACCGTGACTTCTCCGAAGGCGTCTTTGCCGCGGGTGACGGATTGAATGGAATAGTCCAGCAATTCACCTTTGGTTTTTGTAATGGCATCAATTGCCCGGTAGCAGGCATCCACGGGACCGTCGCCACTGGAGATTTTTTTGTAAGTCTTTCCTTTGGCCTTTAAGGTCAATTCGATCTTCGGCGTCATTTTCATGCCGCTGGTCGTTTTGAGATCCACCAAGGTCCAAATATTCTGTACGAATTTCACCTGATCCTCAACGATCGCGATCAGATCTTCGTCATACACCTGTTTTTTCTTATCTGCTAAACCTTTGAAACGTTCAAAGGCCTTATCCAATTGCGATTCATTCAAATCGATCCCTAAATTTTTCAAGCGGACCTTAAAGGCATGCCGGCCGGAATGTTTTCCCAAGACCAAACCCGTTCCCAGGAAACCTACATCTTCCGGGCGCATGATCTCATACGTTGAACGTTCTTTCAACATCCCGTCCTGATGAATGCCGGATTCATGACGAAAGGCATTGGCGCCGACGATCGCCTTGTTCGGCGGGACAACAAAACCCGTCAATTTACTGACCAGCCGCGAGGCCTTGGAAATTTCCTGCGTGTTGACATTAGTGGAACAGCCGTAAATGTCCGAGCGAGTCTTGAGAGCCATGACGATCTCTTCCATCGAGGCGTTGCCGGCCCGCTCGCCGATACCGTTGATCGTGCATTCGACCTGGCGTGCGCCGTTCCGGACCGCGGATAAAGAATTCGCCACCGCTAAACCCAGATCATCATGGCAGTGCACGGAAATGATCGCCTTATTGATATTGGGCACATTATTTTTGATATCCGCGATCAATTGGCCGTATTCTATAGGAACACTGTACCCGACGGTGTCGGGGATGTTGACAGTCGTGGCGCCGGCATCGATCACCGCCTTGATCACTCGATATAAAAAATCTTTTTCCGAACGCGAGGCGTCTTCCGGAGAAAATTCAACGTCATCGATCTTATTTTTGGCGTATTTAACGGAATCCACCGCCATCTGCAGGATCTCTTCTTTATTTTTCTTCAACTTATGCTCCAAATGGATCTTGGAGGTGGCTAAAAAGACATGGATCCGCCCCCTCTTCGCGACCTTGATCGCGTCACCGGCCGCGTCGATATCTTTTTTGATACAGCGGGCCAAACCGCAGACGATAGAATCCTTAATATGCTTGGCTACATTCTTGACCGAATTAAAATCGCCCTGCGAACTGACCGGGAATCCGGCCTCGATGATATCCACGCCCAAGCGTTCCAAAGCAAAGGCGATCTCCAATTTTTCATTTTGGTTCATGCTTGCTCCGGGCGCTTGCTCCCCGTCGCGGAGGGTGGTGTCGAAAATCAAGACTTTGTCATTCATATTATTTATTAGAAGTCAGAGGCCAGAAGTAAGAAGTCGGAAAAATGCATTTAAAATCCTTTAACCTTTCTGACATCTGACTTCTCTCTTCTGGCTTCTATCCTTTTCTCATCCACGTCATCATGGCACGCAATTCCTTACCCACTTTTTCAACTGTATGGGTCTCATCTTCGGTGCGCATTTTATTGAAATTCGGACGTCCTTTTTTATTTTCCCGGATCCATTCGCGGGCGAATTTACCGGACTGGATCTCTTTTAAGATTTTCTTCATTTCTTTGCGTGTGCGGTCATTGATGATCCTCTTCCCGCGCGTGTAATCGCCGTATTCCGCCGTATCAGAAACGCGTTTACGCATCCCGGTCAATCCGCCTTCGTAGATCAGGTCCACGATCAACTTTAATTCATGCATGCATTCAAAATACGCCATCTCCGGCGCGTACCCGGCTTCCACCAGCGTTTCAAATCCGGCCTTGATCAAAGTGCTCGTTCCGCCGCAGAGGACGGTTTGCTCGCCGAACAGGTCGGTTTCTGTTTCTTCTTTAAATGTGGTTTGAAAAACACCCGCGCGCGTTCCGCCCAAGCCTTTGGCATACGCCAAGGCATCTTTTAAAGCATGCCCCGACGCATCCTGATGAATGGCGACCAAGCAGGGAACACCCTTTCCTTCTTCAAATTGCCGGCGGACCAGCGAACCCGGCCCTTTGGGCGCGATCATCCAAACATCAATATCATCCGCTGGTTTAATAAATCCGAAATGAATATTAAAACCATGAGAAAAAACCAGGGATTTTCCTTTTTTCATATATTTTTTAATCGACTTTTTATAAAGTTCGGCCTGCACATGGTCCTGCGTCAATATCTGGATAATGTCGGCTTGTTTTGCCGCGGTTGCGGCATCGACCGGCTTGAATCCGTCTTTGACCGCCTGATCATAATTCGGCCCGCCTTCACGCTGCCCGACGATAACATTTAAACCGCTGTCCCGTAAATTCAAGGCCTGGCCGCGGCCCTGGATCCCGTAACCGAGAATGGCAATGGTCTTATTTTTAATGGCATTTAGATCCGCATCTTTGTCGTAGTAAATCTGTGGCATTATTAATTCCTTTCAATGAGTGCCTGACTTACGGAGTCCCCCAGGACGACGTCAAGTCAGCCGCACGAATTGATCCCGTGAGGTACTAACTACTCTAAAATCTATTGGAGAAGTTAGTACCGAAACGGGACCTAGATTATGTAAGCATATTGATAAGTTTATAACAATCAGCAACATGCGTAAATTCACTTCTGCGCGCATCTTTTAGATCGATCACATTGATTTCATTTTGCATAACACCGACGGCTTTATTAATTTGTCCCGCTAAGATCAAGTTGACCGCTTCTGCCCCGAGCCGTGTGGCTAAAACCCTATCCAGCCCGACCGGTGTCCCGCCGCGCTGAACATGACCCAAGACAACGTAACGTGTTTCCAAACCCGTCATGGTCGTGATCGTTTCGGCGACCGTTGCCGCTTTGCCGGCGCCCTCCGCGATGACGATCATCCAGCTGACTTTTCCCTTTTTATTGCCGGCAACGATATTCTTACACATGCGGTCATAATTAAATTTTTGCTCCGGGACGATCACCTCTTCCGCGCCGGCCCCAATCGCGACTTGAAGCGCGATATAACCTGAACGGTTGCCCATCACTTCAATGACATAAATGCGCTCCATGCTGTGCGCCGTATCACGGACCTTATCGATGGATTCCAACGCGGTATTGATCGCGGTCTGGCAGCCGATGGTTTGGTCGGTGCCATAAAGATCATTATCGATGGTCCCCGGCAATCCAACAGAGGGGATCCCCTGCTTCTCAAAGAACTCATTGGCACCGCGATAAGAGCCGTCGCCGCCGATCACAACCAAGGCATCAACCTTATGTTTCCTTAAATTTTCCGCGGCTGTTTTTAAACCTTCTTCCGTTCTAAAACGGTCTGACCGGGCTGTTTTTAAGATCGTACCTCCGCGGTTGATGATCCCTGAAACGGAACGGTGACCGAGGGCAATAAAATCTTCGTCAATTAACCCTTCATAACCGCGAACGATACCATCGACCTTGAGTCCATAAAAATTAGCAGTGCGGACCACACTGCGTATGGCCGCATTCATGCCCGGGCTGTCTCCGCCGGAAGTTAAGATACCGATTTTCTTGATAGCCATATTATAAAAAGAAACCTGACGCGAGAAGTCGGAAGCCAGAAAAATCATGCCGTTTCAGACTTCTGACTTCTTGTTTCCTGCTTCTAGCCTTTACGTCCCAATTTCCCAACTGCTTAAATATTTTTCCTGCTCTTCGGTTAAGGTGTCGATCTTGACCCCTAAGGCCTGCAGTTTTAATTTTGCGATCATGCGGTCGATCTGTTCGGGAACAGGATAGACTTTTTTCTCCAACTTTTTATAATTCTGGGCAACGTATTCCGCGGACAGAGCCTGATTGGCAAAACTCATATCCATGACCGAGGCGGGATGCCCTTCGGCGGCGGCCAAATTGACCAAACGCCCTTCGCCCAAAACGTAAATATTTTTGCCGTTCTCTAATTTGAATTCTTCCACAAAATCCCGGATGATCCGACGGGCCTTGGTGGCTTTGGCTAATCCTTTAAGGTCTAATTCCGCGTCAAAGTGCCCGGAATTGGCCAAAATGGCGCCTTCCTTCATCGTTAACATATGCTCCGCACGGATGACATTAACGTCCCCGGTCAAGGTGACAAAGATATCTCCCACCTTTGCCGCTTCCTTCATCGGCATGACTTGGTAGCCATCCATTGTGGCTTCCAGAGCTCTTAAAGAATCGACTTCCGTGATGACGACCTTAGCTCCCATCCCGGAGGCGCGCATGGCCAGCCCTCGGCCGCACCAGCCATAACCGCAGATCACAAAGGTTGAACCCGCGATCAAACGGTTGGTGGCCCGGATCACACCGTCGATGGTGGATTGGCCGGTCCCGTAACGATTGTCAAAAAAATGTTTCGTCATCGCGTCATTGACCGCGATGATCGGATACATCAATAATTTTTGGTCCGCCAGACTGCGCAAACGGATAACGCCGGTCGTGGTTTCTTCCGTGCCGGCTAAAATATTCTTCACCAGATCTTTTCTTTTGGAATGGATCTCAGAAACAAGGTCCGCTCCGTCATCCATGGTCAGATTAGGTTTAAAATCCAAAGAGGCATTCAGATGGCTGTAATATGTCTTTCGATCCTCGCCCTTGATAGCATAGGTGGCGATATCGTAATCTTCGACCAAAGAAGAAGCCACGTCATCCTGCGTCGAGAGAGGATTGGAGGCGCACAAACGGATCTCCGCTCCACCGGCCTGTAACGCCAGCATGAGATTGGCTGTTTCAGTCGTGACATGCAGACAGCAGCTCATCTTCAATCCCTTTAACGGTTTATCTTTTTGGAATCTTTTTGCGATCTGATTTAAAACAGGCATATCTTTGCCTGCCCACTCAATGCGCAGTTTCCCCTTTTTAGCGAAAGACTTATCCTTGATATCACTCATGAATCTTCCTTTCTGAGATTACAGTCTCGCCCCAGGGGACCATCCCTGGGGCGAATTTTATTTTTCCAAGCGAGAGATTTAAGCCGCGACCTTAACTCTTGCCTTTGATTTTGCGCTTGAACTTGAATTACCGTTTGGGCCTTGCTTCGCGCCTGCGGCCAATGTTGCGGCCTTATCGGTCTTTTCCCAGGCAAACTCATCTCTTCCGAAATGGCCGTAAGCGGCTGTTTTCTGATAAATGGGAGTATGAAGTTTTAACGTCTCAATGATCCCTTTCGGTGTTAAGTCAAAATTCTTAAGCACCAGATCGGTCAATTCCTGGTCGCTGACCTTTCCTGTTCCGTAGGTATCCACCACCACGCTGACCGGTTCGGCTTTTCCGATGGCGTAGCCGAATTGGATCCAGCATTTCTTGGCTAATTTGGCAGCGACGATATTCTTGGCAACATATCGGGCCATGTAGGCCGCGGAACGGTCGACCTTGGTTGGATCTTTTCCTGAAAAAGCGCCGCCGCCGTGCGAGACCAAACCGCCGTAGGTATCAACGACGATCTTTCGTCCCGTAACACCCGTGTCGGATTGCGGGCCGCCGACCACGAATTTGCCGGTTTCATTGACGTAAAATTTGGTATTTTTATCAATGAGGCTGCCGACGATCGGTTTCGCGACTTCTTTGATAATTTGGTCTTTCGCTTCCTGGGTGATCCGTTTTCCGGTCTTGTCCAATATCTTCTCCGTATGCTGGCAGGCCAAAACAACCGTGTCGACACGGATGGGCTTATCATCCTGATATTCGACCGTGACCTGGCTTTTGCAGTCCGGGCCCAAATAATCCAAAATATTCTTCTTTCTGACCTCTTCAACTCTCTGCACCAAACGATGGGCGAGAATTATAGGAAGCGGCATCAACTCCGGTGTTTCATCGCACGCGTAACCGATCATGATCCCCTGGTCCCCAGCCCCGCCGGCGTCCACACCCTGAGCGATGTCCGGAGATTGGCTATTGATGGCGTTTAAAATAGCGCAGGTATAGGCGTCAAAACCGTATTTATGATTTGTGTATCCGATATCGATAAGAAGATTTCTTACGATCCTATGCACATCAATGTAGGTTTTGGTCGTGATCTCCCCACCCACAATGACCAGCCCTGCGGAAATGAATGTTTCGCAGGCAACCCGGCCTTTGGGGTCCTCTCTTAAAACAGCATCCAATACAGCATCGGAAATTTGATCACAGACTTTATCCGGGTGTCCGCGCCCCACTGACTCTGAAGTTATAACGTATCGTCCTTTCACCTTACTCCGTCCTTTCTTTTTACCTGTGAAGCGTCTCTCGTGAAGCGCCCGCCGATTGGCGAGGTCTCGCCTCTGGCGGATCGTTCGTACGTTTCACGCTTCACGTTTCACGCTTAACGTTACTTAAATTTTTCTTGAGCCTCTTTATAGGCCTCAATGCTCCCGATATCATACCATTTTCCCAAAAATTTGAAACTATAAACCACCTCCCGCGCCACCAGCCAGCGGATATAGTCACCGGCGGTGTCTGACTTCTTCACTTCTTTTAAATATTGCCCGACATTGCCTAAGGAATTCTTCGGGAAATAATAAAAACACATGGCGATCAAGGTCGATCTGGGATTTGGCGGTTTTTCTTCAAAAGAAACGATCTTTCCGCTTTTGTCCGCTTCCACAACCCCGAATTTCTTGGCGCCCTCTTTATCGTGGATATCATAGACCCCGATGGTGATCGCGGGCGATTTCCCCTGGGCAAAACTTATGAATTTCTGGATGTCAAAATCGAATAAATTGTCCCCGCCCACCACAATGATGTCTTCTTTTTCGTTGAGCCTCTCTAAAACAAAATCAATGTCCCCGATGGAGCCTAACCGGTCTTCCGGTGTGAGCGTGCCGTCGTTATAGATCTTTATTTTAGCCGGGGCGGATGTATGGGCCTTGGCCCACGCCTCAAAATGCGTGTGAAATTTATTATTGGTTACAACCAAGATCTCGCTGATCCCCTCACAATTCTTAAAGCGGTCCAGAATGTAATTGATCAGCGGCTTGCTGTTGATCTCTAAAAGAGGCTTGGGCGTATCTTTGATCAGCGGATACAGCCGTGTGCCGTAACCGGCCGCTAAGACAAGGACATTCATCGCTTCTTTGGCTTCCTTCCCGTGCCGGAATCCTCCGCTTTATCTCCCGCCCCTAAAATAACCGGAGCAAATTCTCTCAATTTTGATAAACAGAACGCTTCGACCTCATGCCCCGTGGATAAACTCAAGGCCTTTTTGGCCACATCCTGGGCGTCTTTAAAGTTCACGCTGCGGATCAATTTCTTGATCTGCAGGATATTAAGGGCCGACATGCTGAATTCATCCAACCCCATCCCTAAAAGCAGCAGCGCCAAGACCGGCTCCGAAGACATCTCCCCGCATAATCCGACGTGGATCTTCTCTTTATGTCCGGCATCGATAATATTTTTGATCAACCTTAAGATCGCCGGATGCCCGGGTTCATAAAGGTTGGCTATCTTTTCATTCACCCGGTCCACCGCCAAAGTGTATTGGATAAGGTCATTGGTGCCGATGCTGAAAAAATTGGCCTCTTTCGCTAAAATATCCGCCGTTAAGGCCGCGGACGGGACCTCGATCATCATGCCGATATCGATCTTTTCATCAAACGGGA
>MHFY01000094.1:8041-24001 GCA_001805375.1 Omnitrophica WOR_2 bacterium GWA2_47_8
ATCAGGCCTTTCCAAACAAAAACGGATGGCCCTTAACCCCAAGAACGGGACCATGTCGCGCGGGATCTGGATGCTGGAGATGAATTTATCGCCCCCTAAATCCAAAGTCCTTATCGTGACCCCATGCGGGGCCATGGCCTGAGCGACATGTTTATAAGCCAAATATTGTTCTTCTTCTGACGGTAAATCCACCCGGTTCATATAAAAATATTCTGTCCGGTATAAACCAATGCCCTCCGCTCCCTGCTTTAAGATCATGGGGATCTCTTCCGGCAATTCTAAGTTGGCCATCAACCGGACCTTTTTTCCGTCCTTGGTCTGCGCCGCCAGGTCCTTAACCTCTTCGAACCTGCCCCTTAACGCAAGGATGCGCCCCTTTTCGCTTTCATAAATGGCCAAGGTCTCGACCGTCGGATGAATGATCACCAGCCCCATGCGCCCATCAACGATGATCAGGTCCTGATTGGTGATATGCAGCGTGGCATCCTTAAGCCCGACCACCGCCGGCGCGCCTAAAGATTTGGCCATGATCGCGGTATGGGATGTCCTGCCTCCGATATCCGTGGCAAAGGCCAGGATATTTTTGTTATACATGCTCACGGTATCCGAAGGCGATAAGTCATGCGCAATGATGATAATGTCTTCACTTAAATTATCCAACTCATGCAATTTGTTCTCATCGATCAAATTCTTTAAGACCCTCCGGCCCACATCATTGATATCATGGACCCTCTCTCTTAAATATTCATCCGTGATATGGGAAAACGCTTTGGTATACTTTTTTAAAACTTTGGAGAAAACATATTCCGCGGAAAGCTTCTCGGTCTTTATGCCTTTAAGGACCTCTTCGACCAGCATCCGGTCTTCCAAGACCAAAAGATGCGCATCAAAGATCTTGGCTTGCTGGCCCATCATTTCACCGCTGATCTTTTTCTGTAAAGTCAGGATCTCTTCCCGTGTCTTGATCAATGCCTCTTCGAAGCGGGCGATCTCAATAGGGATCTCTTTCTCCATGATAGCCCGGGGGGGGATAATAAACTCCTGTTTATCCATGATAAACGCCGAACCCATGGCTATGCCCGGCGCTGCGGGGATCCCCTTTAAAACAATTTCCTTTTTCTCATTCATCTCTTTTTAAATACTCTTCGAGCTCTTTCAGGGCGGCTTCCGCGTCTGGGCCCTCCACCGCAATGCTGATCTTGGATTGATGCTGTGCGCCTAACATTAATATGCCCATGATAGATTTCCCATTGACGACCTCGCCATCCTTTTGGACCGAGATCTCAGAGTTATACTTTTGGGCGATCTGGACGAACATAGCGGCGGGGCGCGCATGCAGTCCCTGCTTGTTTAAGATGACAATTTCTTTTTCTATCCTCGTCATTAAGATCGTTTACCCCGTTAGAGAAAGCCGCCGATTTTAATCGGCGGTCAATCCTATTTAAAACTAACGATGGGATAAAGCCACCGTCTGCGCAAACCGTTAGAGAACGAAGTTCTCTAACGGGGTTTACTTTTCCCGAAGGGTACGTTATCGCTTAAGCACACGGTGTTTTTCAATGATCTTTATTAAAGCCTGAATTAACTTTTTCGAATCATGCCGCACATAATCGGTGACCCCTAAAAGATCCGTTGCCACCACCATAAAGCCCATGCTCCGAATAGCATCCGCATCCGCTTCCACAGGAAAAGAATTTTCATTTTTATAGGGGATCAGTGCCTCCTGAGGGGCCTGCGCATTATTGACCAGGCAGGCATTGATAATATCCTGATTCGTGTGTTCGACCAAGGCCCTCATGTGATCACTAGCCTTATAACCGTCTGTTTCCCCGAGCTGGGTCATAACATTACAAACATAAATTTTAAACGCGCTGGATTTGGCGATGGCCTCGGCGATCCCGGGGATAATTAAATTCGGCAGAACACTGGTGTATAAACTTCCCGGGCCTAAAACAATGACTTCCGCTTCCTTGATAGCCTCTAATGCCTCCGGGGTAGGGATAGCATCCGCCGGATTTAAAAATACTTTCCTTATCCTGGAATGAGCTTTCGGGATCTTTGCTTCTCCCTCCTGCCTGGTCCCATCGGAGTACTCGGCGACCAAATGCACATTACTCACTGTGGATGGGATAACCGTCCCGCGGATGGCCAAGACACGGCTGGATTCTTCGACCGCCTTTTTAAAATCCCCGCCCGTACACTGGACCATGGCCGTTAAAAAAAGATTCCCGAAATTATGTCCCTGCAGCTGAGAATCTTTTGAAAAACGGAACTGAAACAATTCCCCCATCAACGCCGGCGCATCCGCCAAAGCGACAAGGCAATTCCTGATATCCCCGGGCGCAACGATATTAAATTCTTCCCGCAGGCGTCCGGATGACCCGCCGCTGTCCGCGACAGTGACAATGGCCGTGATGTTCGCGGAATATTCCTTTAAACCAAAAAGCAAATTGGAAAGCCCATGCCCTCCGCCTAAAGCGACGATCTTCGGGCCACGCTCCAGATACCGTCTTTTATACAGAATATCAACCAGGTCCTGTTCCCGCTTGGGAAGGAATAAAGTGATCAATGAAACCGTCATCTTTCCGATCCCTAAGACCACAAACGTGATCCCGCAAATTATAATGATCATGCCAAAGAACCGGACCAGAGAAAAGGAAGACGTGAACGCGATCGCCCCGCCGGCTACCGTAAAAACGCCGAGGATCGTCGTAAAGAACCAACGCTTGATCCCGATGCCGGGATATAACCACTTAAAAATCTTATGAGGCGCGCCTTGAGCCATGATCAATATAAATTAAGGGTTGAAGAATAAATAAAATTAACTTGCTCGGCCATCTTCAACGGCCACTAATTTAATGATGGCTTTTTCGTCTTTAGCGGCTTTCAAGTTCTCGCGAAAATACTTATCCTTTAAGACTCGTGAAATTCTGGCTAAAGCTTTTAAGTGCGGACCGGCGGAGTCAAGTGGAGCCACCAACAAGAAGAAGATATAGGCTGGTTCACCATCTAACGAGTCAAAATTAATTCCGGCTTTGCTGACGCCTAAACCGCCGACCAGCTTTTTGACACAATCGCATTTTCCATGAGGAATGGCAATGCCTTGGCCAATGGCGGTAGACCCTAACGCTTCTCTGGTGAGAAGGACTTCGATCACTTTTGATTTATGCTTTTTATCAAGAGCCCCGGAACTGACCAGTAAACCGACCAACTCTTGAATGATCTCTTCTTTTGTTGTGCCCTGCAGATCCGCAGATACGGCTTTAGAATGTAAAAAATCACTTATTTTCATTACTTCTCCCGTTCATTCTCCTTCATTTCCTTTAGAGGAAATGAACGCGGCTCGCCCGCTTAAGGCGAGGCGGCCTATCAAAAATCAGAGCGGCGGATGGGGCTTGAACCCATGTCATCTTCCTTGGCAAGGAAGCATTCTACCACTGAATTACCGCCGCAAGCTTCCACAAATCTGTTATTTAGATAAGCTTGCAAGAGTCCCGTGCCTTTTGCGGGACGCCGCGAAATTAGCTTTCAGGTATCAGCTGTCAGCTGCTGAAAGTCCTGATTTTTCCTTAATTAGCCTTTAGAGGAAATCCGGATTCCCAATTACTTCAAAAGCACTTAGGAAAATTGGGACTGAAGCCTGACGACTGATGGCTTTTTTAATGGGCGGAAGAGGAGTTGAACCTCCAACCCTTGCGGGACATGCTCCTAAGGCATGCGCGTATACCAGTTCCGCCATCCGCCCGTAAAGGGCAGAGGTAAGGGATAAGAGATAAGTAACATATCCATTATTTTCTCTTACCCCTTATCCCTTACCTCTTCTCACTAGTTTTTGGTGACCCACCCGCGACTCGAACGCGGCACACCAGCCTTAAAAGGGCTGTGCTCTACCTGATGAGCTAGTGGGTCCTTAGCTTCTATGGATTGAAATATTTTAAAGAACAAAAAGATTTTGTAAGGGAATCGTTCGAAATGTGACCGGTGATCAGCTAAACGCCGTCAACTCTTTACTCTTCTCTTCCAAAATAACATCGACTTCTTTGATAAATTTATCTGTAATTTTCTGAACATCCTCTTGGCTTTTGAAACTTTCATCCTCAGAAATATGACTGTCAGATTTTAATTTCTTAAGTTTTTCATTCGCGTCCCGGCGGATAGTCCTCAAAGAAATACGGCCGTTTTCTGCCATGTCTTTAACGACCTTGACCATCTCATCCCGGCGTTCTTTGGATAACTGCGGGATCGTGATCTTTACGATCTTTCCATCGTTAAAGGCATTGACACCCATCTTAGAACTATTGATCGCCCTTTCAATCTCCGGAATAGCTGTCTGATCCCAAGGCTGAATGACAATGGTACGCGGATCAGGGATAGAGATCGAGGCGATCTGCTTGACCATGGTCGGCGTGCCGTAATAATCAATGTGCAGGCCTTCGATCAATCCCGGATGGGCCCGGCCGGTGCGGACTTCATTAAATTCGCGCCGCACGGATTCAATGGCTTTTTTCATCTTACCTTCGGTATCGTGGAATACTTCTTTCGCTTTCATAACTTTCCCCTTCAATGAGCGCATAACTTATGGAATCTTTAAATGACATAAGTTATACGCGCGAATTGAATCCAGCACTAATTTTTGTTGATCATAATTAGTGCTGGATAAATTCCGACTCGCAACTTACGTCGTAAACTTCCGTAAGTTGCGTCGTCATTTAAGAAACAATGGTCCCCACATTTTCGCCTAAGATCACCCGCTTAATATTGCCTGTTTTAAAAAGATCGAACACGATAATAGGCAGATTATTATCCCGGCACATGCTGATCGCAGTTGAGTCCATGACCTTCAAATTCTTTTTAAGAACATCGATGAATTTTAGCTTTTTATAGAACTTGGCGTTCTTATCCGTCATTGGGTCCGCGGAATAGATCCCGTCGACTTTGGTCGCCTTTAAGATAACATCCGCCTCGATCTCCGCCGCGCGAAGCGCCGCCGCGGTATCGGTCGTAAAATACGGATTGCCTGTCCCCGCCACAAAAATGACCACCCTGCCCTTTTCCAAATGGCGCATCGCCCTCCGGCGGATATAAGGCTCGGCCACCGCGGACATCGCGATAGCCGTCATCACGCGCGTCGGGATTTCAAGCTTTTCCAAAGCATTCTGCAGGGCCAAACCGTTCAGCACGGTCGCCAGCATCCCCATGTAATCGGCAACGGACCTGTCCAAACCAAACCTTTTGGACGCGACTTGGCCGCGGAAGATATTCCCCCCGCCGACGACCAACGCGACCTTGATCCCTAATTGAAGGATGTCTTTAATTTGAGTGGCTAAGGAAGCACAAATCTCGGCATCAATGCCGTGTTCTTGACTTCCCATCAATGCCTCGCCACTTAACTTAAGGAGGACTCGATTGTAGATAGGCTTTTTAGTCAAGGCAGAATACCTTTAATAACTCGGTTACGGCTACGGTTACGAGGCCCGTTTCGGTTACGCGTAAACGTCTACGAACAACGTTACCGAAGGACGATACGGGTTTCGTTACCTTGACCGAATATCTCTTAATCTCAAAAAACTTCTTATTTTGCTTCTCCGACTTTAAAACGGATAAAACGGTTTACCGCGATATTCTCGCCGATCTTTGCGATCAGAGAATTTAAATAATCCTGAATGGTCTGACTTTGGTCTTTGATATAGCTCTGCTCCATAAGGCAATTCTCTTTAATAAATTGATCCTTATTGGGCGCTTCAGCCAAAACAGCGGCCGGGACATTGTCCTTTTTAATATACTTCGGGTCCATGGCGGCAATGTGCATCGCCACATTTTTGGTAAAGGCGCAGAAGTCTTCGTTCTTGGCCACAAAATCCGTCTCACAATTCACTTCCACCAAAACCCCGATCTTACCGCCGTGGATATAAGCCTCGACCCGGCCTTCTTTGGCTACGCGGTCGGCTTTTTTTGCGGCCATTTCCAGACCCTTTTTTTGCAAAAGCTCTTTGGCCTTTTTAAAATCGCCCTTGGCTTCCTCTAACGCATTTTTGCAGTCGATAACGCCGCAAGAGGTCGCTTCGCGCAATTCTTTTATGTCATCTAACGAAATTTCCATGACGTGGTTCCCTTTCATCCCTGCCTGCCGGCAGACAGGCTTAATTATCGTTTGAACCGGAAGATTCCTGAGCAGCCGCTTGTTCAACGGATGAGGCATCTTCTTGGGGCATTTTTTTTGCTTTTTGCCTCACGGTTTCGCTTTCTAAATAATCTTTCCGCCCGTCTACGATCTTATCAGCCAACAAAACGCTGATCAGTCTGATGGATTTTAAGGCATCATCATTTCCGGGGATCGGAAAATCAATAACATCCGGATCGCAGTTGGTATCGATCAGCCCGATGATCGGGATACCCAGCTTAGCGGCCTCTTTAACGGCGATCTCTTCTTTCTTTGTATCGACAATGACAATGGCCCTCGGGAGGCCTCTCATATCGCGGATACCGCCTAAATTAAGAAGCAGCTTATCGCGTTCTTTCGTTAAACCCGCGACCTCTTTTTTGGTCAAATTCTCCCAAACGCCGTCATCCTTCATTTTTTCAATTTCATTAAGCCGTCCGACGGATTTCTTAACAGTCTCAAAATTGGTCAAAAGCCCGCCCAGCCAGCGGTGATTGATGTAATACATCTGGCAGCGCTTGGCCTCGGTGGCGATAACGTCTTGAGCTTGCTTTTTTGTTCCGACAAACAGGATGGACCCGCCTTTAGCGGCAATATCTCGAAGGAAATCTCTAGCCTGGTTAAGACAGACAACTGTCTTTTCCAGATCTATAATATAAATCCCGCTTCGTTCACCAAAGATGTATCTTTTCATCTTGGGATTCCAACGTCGTGTCTGATGGCCGAAGTGGACCCCGGCCTCTAATAATTGCTTTATTAATTCATCTACCATACTCTCTTTTCTTCTTGAACCTCCCCGTCCATTTTTTCATTCACCTTCACTGTGGTAAATGACGAGGCTCGTCCGCTAGAGCGGACGGCCTTACACAATTAAGTATTAATTATTATTATATATATCCTAGTCCTATGATTTTAAAACGCTTTATTGGTCTTTTCCAATTTAGAGACGTAAAAGTAACCAATATTAAGACCTTTTCTTCTCTAGGAAAAAGACCTGATATTGACTACCACTTATCTTTAATGAAGAAAAGGTCAATAAACCCAAGCAATTTAAACGAGTTAACAAAAATCGCTTTCCAAAGCTGAAGTAGTATACCCAATAATCTTTTTTTTTGCAATCCCTATTTTCCTCAATGTAATTTTAGAAGAAATAGGGATTAGTACTGATTTCTTCATGATCCTTAAGAGGAAAATTAGTACAATCCTTATTTTAGGGTTACCGCGTTTATTGGGGCCTCCCTACATTAAACCCCAAAACCCAACTATTCCTGAAATTGGGTCTGATACAGACGACTGTATAGGTTACATGTTTGAAGCAATTGGTCGTGTTTCCCCATCCCCACAATCCGGCCATGTTCCAGAACCACAATTTTATCCGCTTTTTTAATGGTGGAAAGCCTATGGGCGATCGCGATAACCGTGCGTCCCTGCATAAGCTTATCCAGGGCCTCCTGGACATATTTTTCTGATTCAGAATCTAAATGCGAGGTCGCCTCATCCAAGATCAAGATCGGCGGGTTTTTCAAAATAGCCCGGGCAATGGAAATTCTCTGTTTCTCCCCTCCGGAAAGACGAAACCCTCTATCTCCAACCACGGTCTCATAACCTTTGGGCATTTTTATAATAAACTGATGCGCGTAGGCTTTTTTCGCCGCCTCTTCAATCTGAGATTGTGTGGCTCCCCGATGGCCATAAGCAATATTGTTTTTGACCGTATCATTGAATAAGATCGTTTCTTGGGCCACAATGCCGATCTGGCCGCGCAGTGAAGTAAAAGATACCTCCCGCAAATTAATACCGTCAATTTTCACGGCGCCCTTAGTGGAATCATAAAAACGCGGGACCAAACTCGCTAAAGTGGATTTTCCCGTGCCGGTGGGGCCGACGATAGCGACCAACTCGCCTTTCTTTATTTCCAAATTAATATCTTTTAAAACCAATCCGGATTCCGCGTCATATTGAAAAAAAACCTGCTCTAAACTGATCTTATCTTTCATGACCGGCAAAACGTTGGCGGAAGGTCTTTCAACAACGGTCGGCTTCGCGTCCAAGACCTCATAGATCCGTTCATTAGCGGCCAGGGCCTGCTGCGTGATGGCGTTGACGTTACTGATCTTTTTGATGGGGCTGATCAAGCTCATAAAGGACCCGAAGAAAAGAATAAAAACACCCGTCGACAATTTACCCTCCATGACTTCCTTCCCCAGCCAGACGATCATAATGATCCCGCACACCGCCCCCATCATTTCCGTCAAAGGATTGATCAACAAAAATCTTTTGATCGCCTTCATCTTTAATTTATAAAATTCCCGGTTCTGCCCTTCCATCTTCTTGATCTCATGCTCTTCCGCGCAAAAGGCCTTAACGACCCTGATCCCGGTGATCGTTTCCAAAAGATGCGAATTGATATCCGCCATATTTTCCTGGGTGCTTTTCGAAAGCTTGCGCAATTTCCGGCCGATCTGGCTCATCGGAATGGCGATCAAAGGAAAGATCAAAAAGATGATGAACGCCGCCTTCGCGTACGTCATAAAGATAATTGCGACAAATATCAAGATCGTCAAAGGCTGCCGGAACATATCCGTCGTTCCGTAAGAGATCGCGTTTTCCACTAATAATACGTCATTGGTGATACGGGAGATCAATTCCCCGCTCCGCTTGACGCTGAAATAATCCAAAGATAAGCTCAATATCTTGTCATAAAGGCGGTTCCTGATATCCTGGATCACCCGCTGGGATATCGAGTTCATAATATACCCGTACCAAAAACCGATAAAATTCTTTAAAAATAGGATAAGAAATACGCCCAACGGCATCATCCAGAACAGCTTGGTCCGGTCGGTTTGGTTAAGGGTATCTACGATATCTCTAACAAATCCAGGGACTTGCTGCGGAAGGACGATCGGCTGATTGGTAAAAATACGGTCCATGAGAGGCACGATCAGGGTAAACTGAAACCCCTCAAAAAAGGAAGAAATCGCCATCAGAAAAATGGCGATAAAGAAGAGCTTTTTGTGATCTTTGAGGAACTGAAGCAGTCGAAAATAATTTTTCATGTGCCATGCAAGATACCATACCAATTGACTTTTGTCGAGGTCTTTGTTATTGTAAACAGCTATCAGATATCAGCTTTCAGCTATCAGCAAATAAAAGAAATCTGACGCCTGATGCCTGAAAGTCCTGATTTCATCTGAATAATTAAGGAAAATCAGGATAATCCCAATTTATCCCTATTAATACGGAAATTGGGACTGACTGCTAAATTATGAAAAAACTCAACCTTGCCATCGTTGGAATCGGCCATCTAGGCTCCCGGCACCTTAAAGTCTGCTGTGAAGGCCTTTCCTCCAAAATCAATGTAGTAGGCATCTGCGATCTGGACAAAAAACGCACCCTGAAATTCTGCGAACACTACAAAGTCCCCTACATAAAGGACTATAAAGAGCTTGTCGGCAAGATTGACGCGGTCAATGTCTGTGTGCCCACCACCAACCATTTTGAAGTGGCCAAGTTTTTCCTGGAGAATAAGATCCATACCTTTATTGAAAAGCCCATCACTTCCACGCTTAAAGAAGCTGACCAGCTGATCGAGATCGCCCAAAAGAACAATTTAAAACTCCAGGTCGGCCATGTGGAACGCTTCAATTCCGCCTTTCGCGCGATCCAGCATTTGGCGAAGAACCCGGTCTTTATCGAATGCCACCGTTTAAACCATTTTCCCAACCGTTCGCTCGATATCGGGGTGGTCATGGACCTGATGATCCATGACATCGACATTGTTTTAGGATTGAACCGATCGCCCCTGAACCACGTGCACGCCGTCGGAGTGAATGTCTTGACCAAACTGGAAGACATCGCGAACGTGCGGCTGGCCTTTGATAACGGCTGTGTCTGCAATTTAACCGCCAGCCGCGTCTCGGATAAAGTGGAACGCAAGATCCGCATCTTCTTAAAGAACACCTATATTTCTTTGGATTACGTGAATCAGGAAGCCTTCATCTATAAACGCCACGGCAAACTCATCTTAAAACACCGCCTGCCCATTGAAAAAGAAGAGCCTCTTAAAAAAGAGCTGGAATCATTTATCGACTGTATCGTGAAAAATAAAAAACCCGTTATCTCAGGCGTGGAAGGCCGCGATGCCCTTAAAGTCGCGCTGGATATCACCCAACAAGTATGGGACAACCGCAAAAACTTATAATGTTCGTCGCCGGAGAAGCCTCCGGGGACAGCCACGGCGCCCACCTGATCTCCGCCCTCCGGGCCCTTGATCCCAAGATCAATTTCACGGGATTAGGCGGGCCGCAAATGCAATCCGCCGGCCTGGTCCTTTATGAGGACCTGACCAAATTCGCCGTGGTCGGTTTTTCCGAGGTCTTAAAACATTATTCCGAATTTAAACGGATCTTTGACCAATTCGTGACCAGGGTCGAACAGCTAAAACCTGACGCCGTGGTTTTGATCGATTATCCGGGGTTTAATCTGCGCCTGGCCAAAGTTTTAAAAGAAAAAGGTTTTAAGGTCATTTATTACATCAGCCCGCAGGTCTGGGCCTGGAAAGAAAACCGCGTTAAGCTCATTCAAAAGTACGTCGATAAAATGCTTGTGTTGTTCCCTTTTGAGAAAAAATTCTACACAAAACACGGCCTGGATGTGGAATTGGTGGGCCATCCCCTGGTGGATACGGTCAAGGCCACCATTACGAAAGATGACCTTCTCCCTTCGCTAGGTTTGGATCCAAATAAACTGACCATCGGCCTTCTGCCCGGGTCACGGGAAAAAGAAGTTGAAAAACTTTTACCCGTGATGGCTGAAACCGCCAAACAGCTTTATAAGGAATACCCCAACATGCAGTTTCTCGTGATGAAAGCGCCGACGATCTCCTTTCATTTTCTCAAAAGCCACCTCGAAGGGACCAAAGAACTTCCTTTAAGGATCGTCCCCGACCGCGCTTACGACGGGATAAACGCCTGTGATGTCTGCATCGTCGCCTCCGGCACCGCCACCTTAGAGACCGCCATCCTCAAGAAACCCATGGTCGTTGTCTACAAAACATCCCTGATCACTTATTTTTTAGCCAAATCATTTATCAAGATCCCTTACATCGGCCTGGTCAATGTCGTGGCCGGAAAAAAGATCGTTCCTGAATGTATTCAGAATGAAGCCACGCCGGAAAATATCGCCCGGGAAATAAAGAATATCTTCACCGATGAAGTAAAGATCGCGGATATAAAAGCGGAATTGGGAAAGGTCAAAGAATCATTGGGCCAGCCTGGGGCGAGTGAACGCGCGGCGAGGAAGATCTTGGAGATAATAAGAGATTAGTACGTCATTTATCCCGCCTTGCGGGATAAATTCGTCCGCCACAAATTTTGGCGGACTCATTTACAGTCTTCCGGGCAGTTGCAGTGGTTTTCGAATTGATTGCAGATGCCGTTGCCGCACGGGATACAGATCGGCACGGCGTACACAGAACTTTTTCCTACCAGATCACAGCTCCCGTCAAAGAACGCGACCCCGCAACGCTTGATCAATCCTTCACAGCACTCCACATTCTGGCCCTCATAACCCAAGGGGCCGCAGGCGATCGGCTCATCGACTTTGGCAAAACAAACCTCTTTCACGCGCTCACATTTGACATCCTGGTCTTTTTTAGCGCAGGCATCCTGCGTGTATTCAACCTCACATCCCTTGACCAGCTGGCATTCCTCTAAAGGGCACTCCTTCGCATCGATCTGATGACAGGGCTTTGGGATACAGGTGGTTAAACATTTTCCTTCAAATCCCGGAAGATTCGCACAGCCTAATTGGCAGAGGTTCAGCGGACACACCGTGGTCTGACTAAAGGATCCCATGCAAAAATCACGGAGACTTTTACCAGCCGCCTGACCGATAAAATAATTAAAAAAGATGATAACGAAGCTGATAATGATGTGGTTGGGATGATGCATACTTTCGAAGAACACGAATGATTACTCAAAATAAACGTCTATTTTTTCGATCTTTCCTTCACGCAGATCCTGGGCATGATTAGCGGGCAAGATATTGACATTTAAACGAATGCTCTCTTTTTGATTGCGATAGGTTAAGGCTATATTTTTAACTTTACACCCTTTAGGGCCGAAGGTGTTGCGGCGGGCAGGATTATGGTAGGCAACTAAGGTTGCGGCAAAAAGATTAAAAGAATAACTGCCTTTTTTTGTAAAAAGCCAGCCCGGCAGAACGGGTTTAAAACTAAACTGCAGCTGGTGTTTTTCGTTCAGATAAAAAGGATCCTGCCCCACGTTCATATAAAGCCACATGTGCAGAAATTCCGCCGTGCTTCCGGAGAGCCGGGCCACAAATCCCCGTCCGTGCAGATCGGCATCTTCGTGGGCGCTGCTGACGATAAAAGAAGAATTTTCCAAAGTACTTCGCCCATATTGCCCGGGGTTCAAGAACGGGATCAGGGCATTTTTAAAGTTCTCAAAAAATTCCTCATACAGGCCGGCGCGCAAGATCTCCAAAAGATATTTATATTCCATGTGCAGCCAGATCGATTCATTCTCTAACCATCCCGGCGGAAAATTGCGCGTGCGGCCGATATCTTCGGGCTGGCTGGATAGGTCCGCATTGACCTTATACATCTTCAACTTTTTATCATAGAGCGGGCTTTTCAAAACCTTGCGGTAAAGCGCCTGGGCCTGTTTTACATTTTTTGATTCCGCTTCCACCCGCAACCCATGCACGAAACCTTCCAAGAATAAAGGCAGGTCATGGCGTTTAAACTTTAACGGCCGGACATACGGCGCGTCTTTATGAAAATGCTGGCCGACCTTCTCATAATTGGTGACTTCATGATACAGATACGTCGGATAGAGCCCCTCTTTATTTCTGGCATTGGCCGCAGCCGCATCGGTCCTTGCGATAACCAATTTTAAGAATCGTTTTATCTCACTTATTTCGATCTGCTCTTCTTGACCGGCGATGCCCTGATGGATGACTTTCCGGTATTCTTCCTTAATATCATTCGACTTGGACCAATAGGTCAACGGGTCCCGTTCTTCCAGGACAACGATCAGCTTGGTCAAGAAATGATGCATCTCAGAACATAAAGAAATCCTGGAACTATCCTTCAAGGAAAGTCCATTTAAGGCGTTTAAAAGAAATAGGCTGAACCGTTTTAATTCAAAGGTCTCGGAGATCGATGAACCTAAAAGCCCCGGCAGGCCGTTTAAGGCGTCGTACCAGTTGGGCTTATCCGCTTCCATTTCGATCCCGATCCCGCTGGGGTCAAGGGTGGAAACCTTATTGCTTATCAAGCAGAGGATCTTTTCCAACAGATGGGTGTAATACACCTCGCCCTGGCCGTGCTGCAGGCGGAGTTTATATCCGCCTTCTTTCGCCCGTATCTTCACGTCGTTAAAGACCGAATGGTACTGCCGGACACCGTGGGCCGTTAAGATATAACGGTGATCACGCGGCAGGACATAATGCGTGTTATGGTAAAAAGAAAAGACCTTTTTTTCCAGGAGAAGGGCCTTTAATTCTTCCGGATAAAGAGAAAGATAACTCTGCAAAAGATCCAGATTATACGTCCAGTGATCGCTCCAGAAACCCTCTCCGTGTTCAGCGAGCTCATTCTTGCGGGATAGGTTCAAGATTTCCGTTAAAAAAACCTTAGCGTCTGTTTTTAAGGCAATGCGGTTATGTTCAATAAAACTTAACAACTCCCCGGGCTGGAAACCGTGCAACAGCATCTCTTTGATCTTCTCACGGTTCGATTTTTCCAGGGACTTATCGAGGAGTTCATTTAATTTATTCGAATTCTCGCAGACAAAGGTCACGCCCTTCACGACCAAAGGATTATAGCCATCGGCTTGAATAAGACTAAAGAAACTGATGATCCCGCTGTCTTTGATCTGCGGATTGAACCAGACGTCATTTCTCCTGTTTTGATTCACATCGCGGTAATTACCGTTGCCTTGCGAATAATAGGTGGGGCTTAATGTAAAATAATTATAATCCCGCTCCAGGTCCCCATGCTTGCGGCTAAAAACATTAAAGGAAACATTTCCTTCTAACGCGGGCAAGGTCACCGGCAGGCCGCCGCGCAGGACATTATCCAAGAACGTCTGCTGGCTGTATAAATTAAATTCCGAAGAATCGCTGGCCGTGAGCGCATAATTCTTGATGCCGTCGATCACATCCTTGTTCTCTTTGGCCTTTTTTGCCATGTAATCCGGGGAAATGATCTTCTTGGTGATCTTTTTTAAATGGTCATTGTCATGGGCATGGCCGACAAGAGAAACGATCTCCACTTTTTTACCGCCGCTTAAATGAAATTGCCCGAAACTCATGGCCGATGGCGTGCGATTTGCGGTCTGCTGTTCTTTGGGGACGCTGAAACTTTTACTCTTTAAATAATTTTCCGGGATGCGGAAATCATCCGCTTGGCCGAAAACACAGGCCGGTTCCACCAC
Source organism: Omnitrophica WOR_2 bacterium GWA2_47_8 (assembly GCA_001805375.1). Lineage (GTDB taxonomy): Bacteria > Omnitrophota > Gorgyraeia > Zapsychrales > GWA2-47-8 > GWA2-47-8. The sequence goes on from MHFY01000094.1 coordinate 22,664, forward strand.
CACATCCAAAAGCTTGGCGGATCTTCCAGACGCGGCGAAACTTAAATAAAAATTCCCTTCCTTAATATGCTTGACCTGCGAGGTATCGGAGATCTCGACATTCAACTGGTAAAACGGCACTTTTTCTTTTAGATTACGCACCTGCATCCAAGCCTCCGCGGTGCGGGACATGTTTTTGCTGACCCAATCTTTTATCCCAAAGGGGATAATAAGAGGTAAACCGTCGATAACATCCAGCGATAAATTCTTTTTGCCCATATTTTCAATGGTAAGAACTCTCGCCAAAGCCGCGAAGGATTCATTTGGGACCGTAAAATAATTGACCGAAACTTTCAGGCCCAGCTTAGGATTTATGTCTTCAATGGTCATATCATGGGAAGTGATCAGCATCCTTTGAGTTGAGTTTCCTTCCTCTATATTATTCTGGAAAGGTTCCCAAAAGATGGTTTTGCCTTTGGATCTTCCGCCTGAGGCGCCTGCCTGCCGGCCAGGCAGGGATCCGCCCTTGGCGGATACTTTAAGAAAGGTCCGGAACCCTTGCATGGAGGCGACGCGAAAGGCCTTGTTGGCGGGATGAAATTCCAGGATGGCCTTATCTTTGCTTTCAATGCCCAAACTGCAGATCCCCTGGCCGCGATTGACGTAAAACACCCACATCGGAATGCCCCAAATACCCGCAATGCCGGGGAAAAAATTGCTGAACGCATTCGCGTGATTGTAATCCTCGATCACGAATGTGCCGTCTGTATCCAAGAAATAATTCGATGCTGATTTGGGCATGATTTTTATTAACTGGGGTTACGCGATTTGCGGAAAAGATTATAGTAACCCGATAATTTAATCCTAAGGATCATCTCCGAATTATCGCTATCGCCGAAACGGATCCTCTTTAACTCATACATATCTTTATTAAATCTGATCTTTCCCCGGTTGGTGGTACACGCGCCCTTAAATCCGGCATCCTGGACCATTTTCTTTATCTCTTCACTGAACCCGCCGACCGGATAAGAAAAATAATCGATCTTTTGGCCTAACTGTGCTTCCAAAAGCTTCTTGCTTTCGTTAATGCTTTTCTTTTGCTCTTCAAGGCTTAAAGACGGCAAATACGTCTCATTATACGTATGGCTGCCGATCATCTGGCCGCTGCCTAACATTTCTTTGATCTGCGGCCAGGTTAAATGATGCTCTTTCCCCACATTGGCAGGGGGGACAAAAAAGATCGCTGCCAGATCGTATTCCTTCAAGATCGGAAAAGCGGTTTGATAATTGTCATCATAGCCGTCATCAAATGTGATAACAACACTGTTCCTGGGGAATCTCTTTCTTTCCTTTATCCCT
>MHFY01000094.1:24016-24113 GCA_001805375.1 Omnitrophica WOR_2 bacterium GWA2_47_8
ATGCTGATGACATGGTAGTTTTGTTTCAGGAATTTCATATGCCGGCGGAAAGATTCGGGCGAGACCATAACCGTATCCGGAAGGGCCACGGTATTGA
>MHFY01000094.1:24125-31527 GCA_001805375.1 Omnitrophica WOR_2 bacterium GWA2_47_8
TCATAATAGGAACAACATATTTATCCGAAAGCCAAAGAGCGAAGCCGCCGATTAAAACAACAACAAAACCTGCAACAATAAAAAATTTCTTTAAAGTTCGACCCATTACATGATCCGCTAAAAATTTATAAACTCGAAAGGCCCTGTTTAACCAAATCGCTGACGCGTTTATTATCGGCCTTACCCGCAACCTTGGGCATCAAGACCTTCATCACATTCCCCATGTCTTTAACGCCCGTGGCCTTTGCCTCGGCGATCGCTGATTTGACCAGCCCCTGCAATTCCTGGTCCGACATCTCGACCGGAAGATACGACTTTAATATGACCAGTTCCGCTTTTTCTTTATCCACTAGGTCCTGCCGCCCGCCTTTTTCAAATTGAGAGATCGAGTCTTCTCTCTGCTTGGCCTGCTTTTTGATAACGGCAATGACATCCGCATCTTCCACCTTCTCGATCCTTTTATCGATACGGACATTTTTGATCTGGGCTCTTAAAAAATTAAGGGTCGATGACCTGATCGCATCTCTATCCTTCATCGCCTGAACATAATCTTGTTGGATCTTGTCTTCTAACATGGTTTCCTCCCGCACTTTTCCGCATTCCATTTAGAGGAAGTGCGAGGCTCGCCCCGCTGGTTAGGCGGGGCGGCCTTAAATTAAGCATTTATCCTAATAGTTTTTATCCGGGATTGCAATCCCTTTATGATCTCGATCTTAGATCTGCGAATATTATAATATTCGGCCAAAAATCCGATCAAGGCCTTATTGGCCTTCCCGTCCACCGGTGGAGCGGTCAAATGCACCTTTAAAACCCCCGCCTCTTCGACCGCGGAATTCTTTTTAGCTGAGGGAATGACCTTAACGGTAATGTCCATGGGATTATTTAAAAAACCTTCAGCGCCAGATGATGTTCCTTAAGCCACTTTTCCCGCAATTTATAATCCGGCGCATATTGTTTTACCTTATTCCAAAACCTTTTGGAATGATCCGGATGGGCCAGGTGGCATAATTCGTGCACGATCACATAATCCATGACCTCCAAAGGCGCCATCACCAACTGCCAATTCAGGTTAATGGTCTTTGTCCGATGGTAGCAGCTGCCCCATATCCTCTTTTGCGTGCGGATGTTGACCTTTTCCGGCACCAACCCTAACGTTCTGGCTAATTGAAAAACCCGCACGCCAATGATCTCCAGAGCTTGCTTACGATACCATTTGATGAGTTCTTCTCTGGGAATATCTAAGGGATATTTCTCGCCTTGGAACAGATAGTATTTTTCTCCACTAGAATTCTGCTGGATTGCTTCATCATGGCGCTTTTTTAATTCCGCGCTTTTTCGGGTGATCCACCCTGCTTTTTTGTGGATAAAATCCTGAATGACCTGCTCTTTTAAAGCCCCTGGCGCATAAACGCTGATGCTACCCTTCTCATCGATACAGATCGACATAGTCCGGCGGTTACGCGAGCGTTTTAACGCAAAACGCAAAAGGCCTTCCCGGGTCGAAAGCTCTTTTTCTTCCTGTTCTAATTTATAAAACTGTTTTGGCACATAAGAAGTTTACTACAAATCCAAATAGGCAGGTACAGAAAATAGGAAAAGTTGCTGAGAGATGCTTCTGGCAGATCAGGTTAGTCGAACGTCTTGAAACTATTCAACGAATTCGACGTTGACCTTAAGATTGCTGGGGGTTTGGCCTGTGGGCTTCCAAACCTTACCCTCTTTGACCATAAAACCATTGTTGCCGTAGAGAGATTCGAGGGCGTCGCGTTCTTTTTGAGCAGTGACTTTAGCGACATAGGCGTCATGCCTGAGTTGTTTAAGCCGTGTTTGCATAAAGCGGATCTTATCTTTGAACAAAGCGATCCTTGAATTTGCTTCATCGACAGATACGACATCCCCGTCCAAAATACGCAGCCGTTCCTGGACAGCGGCCAAAGTAGCCTGGACACTGCTGAGTTCACCGGTTAATTGGGTGTTGGTCCCCTGCAATTGCTTTAAACTATTGATAAAGGCGTTCTTTTCATCCTCTAATTGAGCGATATTGGTCTGGGCCTGCTGTAAGAGGGATTGTAAATTTTCATTTTCTGCCTTGGCAGCGGTCAATTCGATCTTAGTTTGTTCAAGCAGGTCTTTGGTAACGGTCAATTCCTGAGAAAGTTTTTGAGTGAGCGTCACTTGGCCTTGATAGGCTGTGGTCATTTGTTGATTAGCCAGCTCTAAAGTTTGGTACATTTCCAAATGCTGGGCAATGATAAAGGCTGTTAACCCGATCAGGGAAACAGCTAAGAGAAGGCTGATCACACTGCGGATCCGGCGGCCGGCGGTGGAACGATTGATCTTTTTTTGAACCTTATCGCGTAATTGAGAAACGGATTCAGTTGATGGATCGATAAGCTGAATGCCGCAAAGGATTCTGTTTCTGGAAAATGGTTTTTTCTTGCACCATACTAAACGGCCTTCTTGGGGTAAGAAGGCGGCACCGCTGCCATTAGCCGCAGGAGACTGGACTGAAAATACGCTTCGTTCAATGGGGGTAAATGCAGAATTAGCTTCCAAAAGCATTCCGGATGTACTGACATTGACTAATCGGCCTTCACCGCGCAGTTCACTATCTTTGATCGACCAGCGGACAGCCGCGTTTTCTTTAACTCTTAAGCTTGCTCTTGATTCCTGCACGATTTCTTTTCCATTTAACCCCATGATAATTTTCTCCTTTTAACTTGACAGCTAAATGTTCTTTCTAGCCATCACAAGTGTGTATAGTATACCCGCTGAACATGAGATTGACAAGAAATTTTTATTAAGGGCCTGAAGGGGCATTTTTTACCCTAAAATATGATGTTTTAACGGTTTTCAAGCCTATCAAAACCTTAAAAATGGCATTTTTTGTTCAAAATGCTCAGCCCCCCCTCGTTTTTCCCCGACCTTTCATGAAGAATTTTAATTTTTAATTCATCTTAAGTTAATGTTCTATTTGGTAAAAATAGACGAAATAAAAAGTGCATGCGGGGACTAATAAAGGAGCGTGCCATGAAAAAAATCCTCATTATTGAAGATCACGAAACACTGCTGACGATCTACTCAAACTTTTTAAGCAGCCTGGGTGTTGAAACCCTGAAAGCGAAAAGCGTTTGGGAGGCAGCGGATACCCTCATAACTCAAAAGATCGATCTGGTACTTTTGGATCTAAATCTTCCCGAGATGGATGGGAAAGATTTTATTGATATTATTTATGAACATGACCCTAACCTTAAGGTCATCGTCTGTAGTGTTGAACCGGTTGAAAGGCAGATAGAGCTGATCCCGACAGCGGTGGACTACTTTGACAAATCTCAGAGTTTTCATCTTTTACTGAGAAAAGTCGCTTATGCCTTATATAACGATCATCCAAACCGGGCTCAAAATTATCTTAAAGTGCGGTAGTTTCAGAAGAGATCGATCTGTTTTTCTGCCTGGATGGAAGGATCTTTGAAGGATTGTTGGTATTGGCAGTGTTCGCAGTGCTGTCCATAGGCCGGAAGGATATCACTTTCCAGGCATTGGCGGGCTTCCCGGATAACGTTCTCGACCCAGTTGTCGTTCCCTTCATAAGCGATCAGCTCCATCTTGAACTCCAGCCTCCCCTCAAAGAGAGGTTTTGCCTTATCGGCATTGCAGTAAAGGAAATATCCGGTATTCGAAACATTTAAATTTTGTTTACGCAAAAGCCATTGATAAATTTCCATCTGGCGTTTATAGGCCTGGCGGCTTTCGGTGTCAATGGTGACCGCTCCGGTGGTGCTGGTCGCCTTATAATCGACGACAATGATCTCTTTTTTCGTATTGATCCACAGATCATCCACCGCGCCGAAAAGGATAAAATTCGTCTCTTTGTGATGGTATTGAATGCCCTTGAACGTTTCCCTCCATTCATCCAATAACGGATGGCTGAAAGGGTACGCATCAACTTTAAAATCCTGCATGATCGGATGCGGCTGGCGTTTCGTTCGGTAAAGGTCGAATTCTTTTTTTAAAAGATGGTCAACAGCGGAGTTCAAGGTATATGGCGGAAAACCGGGCTGCTCGATGCCCAGGCGCCTGTCCAAATAGAAACAACGCGGGCATTTTACAAAATTTTCCAAACGGCTGCGGCTTAACTTAAACGGCTTCGTGGATGCCGGGTCAAAAAGATTCCGCGTCCTTTCCCAGCCATTTATTTTTTTCATATCTTGCCGGAATTTCCGTCCACAGTTAAGATAAAAGTCGTATGCTGGTATAGCTTCAGGTAAGTTTTAAATGACTCAACACTCGCCACGTCCAAACCTTTCACTTTATGAAAGACCGCCTGCATCTCATCGATCGTGCGGAAACGCCCTCCCCGGTCCAGCCGATAAAAAAAACGGCTCAAGGAATTCTGTGATCCAAAGAAGACCGGATCACTGACAAAAATATACCGGCGGCTTAAACGTTTAAATTCCTCCAACGCCCTGACAAATTCCTCATCCGTTAAATGATGGGACGTATCAATAAAAAATATCGTGTCGAAAGATTTATTTTTAAAAGGCAGCTCGAAGGCGTTCCCAATCAAGAATGGGAACTTTGAATTATGCTTAGCGGCAAAACTGACCCGCGCCAGGCTGTTGTCCAAGCCAACATACTCTCCGGTATCGGCCCTGGCGTATTCTCCCAAACCGCAGCCCACGTCTAAAATGCGCCCGCAGTTAATGTCCTTAATGATCCGGAAAAATCCAGAGACTTTTCCGGCATCCAGCAGGTTACGCTGTATCCTGGAAAGCCAGGGATTCTCCAGCAATCCTCCCCAGCGCATTTTTTGATCGACCTTAGTCGGCAGCGGACTCATTTAAGGCTCTAAGATCTGATCGACCACATACAAAGGCCGGCGCTTGATGTCATCCCCGATGCGGGCCACATATTCGCCGATGACACCGATGGCCAACAGCTGAATACCGCCGATAAAAAGTACAAAGATAGTCAGCGATGTCCAGCCGGTCACGGTTTGATCTGTAAATATTTTTAGGTATAAACTCACCAAGATCCCTAAAAAGGAAAGCAGGGAAATACTGAACCCCAAGAACGAAATGATCCGCAGAGGAAGGAAGGAAAAGGACGTTGCGGCATCAAAAGAGAATTTGATCATTCTCCAAAAACCGAATTTTGTCGAACCGGCCTTCCGGGGTTTCCGGACGTACTCAACCGTGGCGCGCTTAAATCCCGCCCAGGCCACCATTCCGCGCAAAAATCGATGCCTCTCATCCATCTGATTTAAAATATCCACGACCTTACGGTCTAAAAGGTAAAAGTCCCCGACATTCTCCGCGATATTGACGTTCGTGGCGAAGCGGATCAATTTATAGAACAAGCCGGCGGTCCATTTCTTAAAAAAACTCTCCCCTTCTCTTTTACTGCGTACCGCCAGGACGATTTCGTTCCCTTCTTTCCATTTGGCGACAAAACCCTGAATGACTTCCGGAGGGTCTTGGAGGTCACTGTCCATGACCACGACCGCTTTCCCGGAAACGTTCTTCAACCCCGATGTGATAGCGATCTGGTGGCCGAAATTACGGGACAATTTGATGATCTTTAAATGCGGGCGATACCGCGCGTGCAGTTCCGCCAGCTTTACGAAGGAATTATCCTTGCTGCCGTCATCCACAAAGATGATCTCATAAGGAAGATTTGTTTCCTTTAATGTTTTATTTAACCGCGAGGCGAGTTCCTCTAAAACACTTTCCTCGTTATAAACCGGCAAGACCACAGAAATAGCCACAGGTTCTTTCAACGTTATTTCCTTTCCAAAAGTTTTTCCAAGACCAGCCTTCGTAACTCAACGGCAATGCCGCCCATAAAAAGTGTCGCCTTTTTATCTCCAAAGTAAATTTTACGGACCACGCGGTCTTCCGGGCCGATGGGAAAAGGGTGCTCACCCTGGATCGGGGTCACATAATCGGTGGCGACCCAAATTGTCCGCGAGATGTTCAACTGCCTCAAACCTGTAAAACTTTTGATCTCCGGCAAGGCCGAAGGCATCGCATACATTGTAACATTCAAAGGCTTCTGAACATATCCCATTTCCGGATAGGCTAAAATTTGCGCGACAATAAATGGAGCCACCACCTGATCATATTCGCGCGCCCCTTCTAATTCTTTGGCTATCTGCCGGTACATCTTCAGATCATTCCGGTATTCCAAATTCTGTTCCATGATGACATAATCCGTATTTTTCTCATTCCCACCATAACTAAAGACCCAGGAGGCGGCCATCATTCCTATAAGGATGATATTCCTTAGCCGGGCCGGCAGATTTAAGGCCGTCACACTCCAAATAAAAATAAAAATAATGAACGGCGACACAGTCAGACGGTAGCGGGGCGAGACGGCAAGAAAATTAAGGAACAGGAAGAACCACGTCAGTGCATAGAGAAAAACAATGGAAACGGCGGAAAAACCCTTCTCCTGCACGGCCTTTCGATCCTTTATCACCGTCCAAAGGAGAACCCCCAGCCCAAGGATAAAAAGATAAAAGATGAACATCGCTTTTAACGACGGCCATCCGGCAAATAAATGGATCATCCCCCCGGAGACATGCTGATCCTGGATCCAAAATTTGGCCCCAAAGATCAGGGCCGCAAAGAAAAAGCTGAGATTCCCCCAGATCAATTCCGGCGTTATCCTTTTTCCCCCGGCAAAGAACTTAAACCAGCTCGCTAAAAAGACCGCCGCGCAGGCATACACCCCGGTCCCTTTGATAGCGACGGAAAGGATGGCAAAGATACCCGCGCGCCTTACATTGTTTTGGATCAACGCGTAGGCGGATAACACGGCGAACAAGAGGCAGGGCATTTCCATGTTAATGGCCTCCGCCTGCGCCTGAAAGAGCGGATAAAAAAGCAGGACCAGCGCCCCCAAAAAAGCGGTTTTGATCTCAAAAACATATTCTAAGATCTTTCGAAAATAAACGACCGTCAGCGTAGCTATCAGGAACATCACAAGGTGATTGACCGCTAAAAATAACTTTGCCGAAGGAATAAGCTTCAGGAGAAGCGCCAAAAAGGTAGGGTAAATGGAGAACACATAAACCTTGGGGCCTCCTAAGGCATATCCCGTTTGATGAAATAATCCTCCATAGTCAAAACCATGCCGAGACAGCCACACGGCCTCTAAAAACGGCCCGCCGACGGCATCGCCGTAAGGAGGGAAAAATAAAACTTCGCTTTTGGTTATAAGAAGGTAAAAAAAGACCGCCGCTCCAAAAACCTTCGGCGTGAGCTGTTTACCATAGAATAAACAAAAACATAAAAAAAGAGAACCTGAAATGATCTGCCCCAACGGGCCGAAAAATAACCGTTCCGCTTCTCCCAGATAAAAATTTAAAGGCATGGCTGATGGGATACGAAACCACCGG
>MHFY01000094.1:31542-38307 GCA_001805375.1 Omnitrophica WOR_2 bacterium GWA2_47_8
ATGCGGAAGCGGCTTTGCGCAAAAATTTCGCCGGGTTTCCGGCCCACACCTCACCGGACGGGATGTTTTTTGTGACCACACTGCCGGCGCCGATCATGGCTCCATCGCCGATATTGATATTCCCGAGGATCGTGGCGTTGCTGCCGATCGTGACATGATCGCCGACCTTGGTTTTGACAAAACGCAACTTCCACTCTTGATCCCCCTCCATCTTTCCATCCTTGTTGACAGAGCGAGGGTAGTTATCATTGATGAACACAACACCGTGTCCGATGAAACAACAATTGCCGATAGTTACCCCTTCACAAATAAAACTGTGAGAAGAAATCTTGCAGGTCTTGCCGACCTTCGCACCCTTTTGAATTTCCACAAACGCGCCTATTTTTGTATTATCTCCGATGGTACAGCCGTAAAGATTGATAAATTTTGATAATTTGACATTTTTACCTAAACGGACATCTTCCGAAATCGAAACATAATTATCATTCAATAATTTATTGAAAATCTTATTAAACGGAGATCGCTTCTTACGGAGGATCGGCGAAGTTTCATATTGATTCATATTGTTATCGTTTTCCCTTCTTTCAGTTCATTGTTAAGGCTCCCTTTAACGAAAAATGCTGTTGAGGATCTCATCGACAATAGCCCCTTCCGGACTTTGGGAACCACTGCCTTGCCCTTCTTGCCCTTCCGGAGACGATCCGCCTTCTCTGTCAAAGACCTTCTCCAGGACTTTTTGCAGTTGCTCTTTTCCTTTATTGACCATGATCCTTTTCCCCAGATAGCTTAGGTCCGGGTAAAGGATAAGCTTGTTGATCTTTCCTTGATACGGCGTCAGCGGAATAAAGATCTCTTTATCTTCATCCGATAAAAGCCCCAGCTCCGGCACCGCCTCCACCATGCTGGCGGACAGATCGGGTTCAATGGAAAAGGCCGCGGACAAGGACGCATTATTCTCAAGGTCCATCTCGCCCTGAAAGGCGATATAAAAACCATCCGAGGCCAACGCGGTCTGCGGGATCATGATCTTTCCGTCAATGATCCCGGCTTTAAGGTTAAGGTCTTTGAACAGCGTGCCTTTCTGATTTAAGAGGTCCTTATATTTCTCAGGAAGGGATCGATCCAGCCTCTCGGCCATATCGGGGATCATGGAGATCTTATCCAAAATAAACTTGAGGACATTGATATCAACGATCTTTCCCCCCTTAAGGTCCAGCTGTATTTCTCCGGTCAAAGTTTTCAGCATATAAGGATCAAAACCCTGGCCGGTCAATTTCGCCTGGCCGGAGATGCCGCCTTCTAACGTGACCGGGATCTTGGGAGGCGCTATCATCTCGCCAACTTTTAATCCGCTGATCGTGCTTAGGAATTGAAAATTCTGTGTTTTCAAATAATCAAAGATCTTGCCTTCGCCCTTGACCTCGCCTGAACCCAAATTAAACGAAAAACTGTTCAATTTGACATCGGATTCTGATGCCTCAAATTCGGCCTTGATGTTATCCAAGGGCGATGACAGGTCTTTTAGAACGATCTTTCCGCCGGATAAGGCCCCATGGCTGTTTAGAACCGACAAACCTTGCTGGCCCACGACCGCTTGGGTAATGACGATATTCAGGTTACCGCTTAAGGAAGGGACGAGGTCATTCAAGGAAATATCCCGAACATACGGCTGGACGGCATTGAACAGGCTTTCGTTCAGATCCACATCCACCTTAACATCATCCAATCGCGCCTGCAGGTCTTTCATATCAACCCGCGCCGTCCCATTGACATGAATATTCTGCGTTGGTCCGGCGGCAGCGGCCTGCAGTTGAAATTTGAACGGTTCAATAAGGGAAAGATCATCAACACTTAGGTCAATGTTCTGCACCTGGACTTGAGCGCTGGGGTCACGGGCCTTATCGACAAAAATGACCTGCCCGCCCTGTATCTTTAATCTTTTGACCAAAAGCAACGCCAAATTCTGTTCAAGGTTCGCGGGAAGGGTTGCCGGCTGAACTGCCGTCGGTGCGGGATCCGGGATGGCAGCGGCTTCTGCCGCTCCCCGTTCCTGCTTACTTTCCGGAACCGGCAGCGGTTTAAATTGCTGGATATTCAATTTGTTATCCGGGTTGCGGATAATGACGACCTTCGGTGATATAAGTTCGATACTGCCGACGGACACCTTGCGCTGCGTTAAAAACGCGTTGACATCGACATCCAACTGAACTTTCTGAACCTCCAGGAAATTTTCCTTTGAAAAGGCGGGATCATCGGACATGCTTACGCGGTCGATGACCAATTTGACGCCGCTTAAAACCGAGAAATCCAGCGCGATGTTGCCGATCTGCGCGTCACGGCCCGTTGAAACCCTCACCGCATCCATGATCGGCCGCTTAAAACGGTTGGCATCAAATGTTTTCACAAAAATAAAAAGCGCGGCAGAGAAAATGACGAACAAAACAACAACGATGATTAAAATGATCTTTAAGGTTTTCATATGATAGCTCTACCGATTACGGCGTCGCGCATCCATCAAGTCCCGGTAACGGTCTGCGGCTTCCCTTGCCCTTTGCGACTGCTCGAACCTGTTTTTCTTGGCCAGATCTTGGCTTTGCTGAGATCTTTGGCGGTTATTTTGATCGTTCTGTCTTATTTGACTTAACTGCTCCTTGATGCGGAGATTCTGTTCTTCCACTCTTGCCCGAAGGCGTCTTTGCTGGTCCCTGGATTCTGCCTGCAGGGCCTTCATATTTTCATTCTGGGCCTTGATCAATTCCATCTGCCGGATGATCCTGGGATCCTTTTTACTTAAAGCACTGAATCCTCCGGCCTGCCAGCTGCCCAATTTGGCTACAGCGCCTTGGGTCAAATATAACCCCAACGAAGTAGCGAACATCAGGTAGAAAATATAACGGAGCATAATTTTTATCCCAGAGATCTCTCAAAAGGGTTTCGAAATCGGTTTTTATTCTAGTTGAATGCCTTATGTTTGTCAATTCTTAAGCCGGGCGCTCAAGACCATAAACCATTGATTTTATTTAACTTTGAAGGCTAAAATTCATCTGAAGTGGATCTATTACCCTAAGGCTTCTTTTAATTTCTGGAGGTCCGTGATCGGCATTTCACAGGCATGGTTTTTGCAGACGTAGACCGTGGGCTTTCCCGCCAGGGGCGGCTGATCTTTTACAAATGGAGCGATGGTGTAAAGAGATCGCGCTTCTTTTTGGGAAGGGTAATGGAACAACACGACTTTATTAGGAAGGAACGGCCGGGAAATCTCCTTTATCATGTCATGGGCGGGAGGCTCTTTCGCAGCCGAGACCACAACTTCCATGGCCGGCCCCAGGACAAAGTCCAGGGCCCAAAGCGTTTGCGCATAAGCACTGGGCCGGGCGGCGATCTCCTCGGCAAAGGCCTTAAAAAGCCGGTCCAGGATCTTTTGCCATTGGTCATCTAAGGTGATGTGATAAAGTCGGATCAAATTGCAAGAAGCCACCGCGTTGCCGGAAGGGACAGCCCCGTCATAGATCTCTTTTTGGCGAAGGATGAGCTTTTCACTGTCCTGGCCGGTGAAAAAGAACCCTCCCTTATTTTCATCCCAAAAGAGCTTTACCATCTCCCGCGACAAACGAAGGGCTTCTTTTAAATAGTCTATTTTTGCCGAGGCCTCATATAATTCCAGCAGGCCATAAACAAAAAACGCGTAATCGTCGATGGTACCGGCCACAGCAGCCTCATTGTCCCGATAACGGTGCAATAACTGGCCGTTTTTATACATCCTTTTTAAAATAAATTGTGCCGCCTTCTCCGCCGCCTCGAGATACCGCTTCTCGCCCAGCACCCTGGACCCAAAAGCCAACCCCGCGATCATGATCCCGTTCCAGTCGGCGAGAATCTTATCATCCAGGTGCGGGCGGGAGCGCTTTTGCCGGATAGCAAAAAGTTTGGCCTTGGCGCTTTGGATAAATTTTTCTGCGCCATCCGGCGGGGCGATATCTTTTTGATATAAAATATTCTTTCCCGCAAATTCCCCATGCGGGTCATAATCGGCGTTGCCGTTCTTTTCGATATTATAAGATCCCGCTACGGCCTCATATTCTTCTTTCGTAAGCGACTTGTGAAGCTCCTCATCGCTCCACAGATAAAAGGCGCCCTCTTTTTTTTCGAGAGACGAGGGATGAGGGGTGAGGGACGCATCGTCCTTCGTCTCTCTTCCTTCGTCCATCGGTTCCAGGCTGTCCGCGTCTTCGGCGGAAAAGAATCCGCCTTCCTGAAACTGCATATCGCGCAGGACATATTCGAACGTCTCCGCTGTGATCCGGGCAAAATATTTCTTTCCCGTGGCCTGATAGGCCTCAAGATAACTGCGCGTTAAGATCGCCTGGTCGTAAAGCATCTTTTCAAAATGCGGAACCTGCCATTCCCTGTCAGTTGAATAACGATGAAAACCGCCGCCTAACTGATCGTACATCCCGCCCTGGGCCATTTTTTCCAATGTCTTTTCAACCATGCTTAAACTTTCGGGGTCTTTTGTGCGTTTATAATAGCGCAGCAGAAAAGAAAGGCTATGTCCCATCGGGAATTTAGGCGACTGGCCGAAGCCGCCCCACAGCGGGTCAAAACCGGCCTTTAATTGCCGGTAAGCATTTTCCAGCGTGTCTGCGTTTAATTCAAAACCGCCGGACGCTTCACGGGAACGCTGATCCAAGGTCTCCACTATCTTCCCGCTTGATTCTAAGATCTTTTCCTTCTGTTTCTGCCAGTTGTTGTGAATGGATAGAAGCACGTCTCTAAAACCGGGCGTTCCCCAGCGCGCGGAAGGCGGATAATACGTTCCGCCGTAAAAAGGTTTTTGGTCAGGCGTTAAGAACACACTTAACGGCCAGCCGCCTTGCCCGATCATCGCCACCACGACCGTCATATAAATATTGTCGATGTCCGGCCGTTCCTCCCGGTCAACCTTGATGGGAACAAAATGCTGGTTTAAAAGTGCGGCTATGGCCTCGTCCTCAAAAGACTCCCTTTCCATGACATGGCACCAGTGGCAGGTGGAGTAACCGATGGAAAGAAAGATCGGTTTATCTTCCTTCTTGGCCTTTTCAAAGGCCTCTTTCCCCCACGCGTACCACTGCACGGGATTGTACGCGTGCTGGAGAAGGTACGGACTTTTTTCGTTAATAAGTTGATTAGCCTTTTTAGCCATAACGGTATTCTGTCCTGAAATTAAAAAGATGAATTGCAAAAAATAAATTGCCCATCGCCTCATTGCGAAAGATTTTTCTCAACCTTTTTTTTGGTTAAAGTTGCATCTAAAAACTGGGCAATAATCTGTTCACGTGATTTTTTCAGCGATAGAGAGGAAGATTGCGGGCCGGAGACAGCTTTTAATTTCCTTTCGATCCTTTTAAGGTATGACTTGGTCGCTTTATAGGAAGGATAAAGCTCATTGAGCTCCAAAAATACTTTTTGCGCCTGATAATGGTCCCCTTCGTTGTAAAAATTCACCCCTTTATTATAAAAGGCCTCCAGCTTTTCCATCAGCCCTTTTGAAAAATTCTCGTCCTCTATCATACGGTCCTTCTTGACCTTGTCTTGAAAATATTTCCTGGCCTTGGATCCTTTGGAAGCGTCTTCAGCTTTACATTCTGAATGAAAAACCCCGATAAAAATAAAACACAAAAGGATGTTAAGTATCTTATATCTCATACTTAGCGGAAACACGCGTTGGCCCGGCAGACTTTGTTAACGTGAAAAAGATATCTGTTCTTCGCCACCCACCGGTAAAGATGGGGCCCGATGACCCCCATGCCGGGAAAATAAAAAACAAGAATAAGCGGATACAACATCGGCATATGAAGACATATCCGTTTAAAAACATCGAATCCGCCGTAGAGCGTTCCATCGGGTTCGATCAAATGGATCTGGCTGGTGGCTTTCTTAAGCGTTAAGTCCTTGTGCAGGCCCCTGAGATCTTCCGCGGAATGAAAATCAACCATCTTCAAGGTGGCGAACAGATCCATGACGGCAAGCAATTTGATCTGCCCTCGGCAAAAACCGCAGTGCCCGTCATGGATGAGCTTGCTTTGCCTTTCATTTTGGTTAAAGGCGCGTTTCTGTTCGACCCATTTAACGACGTTTTCCGGGTTCACGAACAAAAGCAACTGAGCCGGGAAAAGAAAGAAAAATATAGCCGGCACATCCAGGGTCAAGATGAGGACAATATGAAAAAAAATGCCTAAATAGATCGCTGACATCCTTGTCTTGCGGTTAAAAAGCAGGATCGGCATCAGAAGCTCAACAACAACTATCAAGACCCCGGTCCAATAACACCACACCGGCCGCGAGGCAAAAAAATCCCGCAGAAGGAATAACTTTGTCACCCCCTCCGGCGGATAGTTCATTAAATAATAGATCGGATTGTCCCACAGCCAATTGCCCTGGGAAGAGATCTTATAAAGCCCGGTATAAAAAAAGGTGAAAGCGATCTGCATCTGCAGAAGCCTTTGCAGAAAGAACGGCCTCTCTTTTCGATACGCCTTAAGGTCTCCCTGACGCAGGCAATCCACCGAGAAATAATCGCCGTGATACGGTGTCACGCACATCAAAAACAGCGTGACCAGCAGGATATCCCACGAGAGGGTGCCGATATGGAACGCATTCAAGGCATAAAAATAATAACAGCACAGCGTCATCAAGATACAGCTGACTTGGCTGAACAGCCCGATCAAGAAAAAGAACCAAACGATATAAAAGAAGACCACAAAGAACAGTACAACACTGTCC
>MHFY01000094.1:38382-38460 GCA_001805375.1 Omnitrophica WOR_2 bacterium GWA2_47_8
TAATTATCCGGCAGGTTCATGAGGGTCGGGATAACATGCGCGCCGACCGTGATCGCGGCCGCCAAGCGGAAAAAAGAC
>MHFY01000094.1:38469-38572 GCA_001805375.1 Omnitrophica WOR_2 bacterium GWA2_47_8
GACGGCCTTTCCGCCAGAAATAAATTGTGCCAATTCTTGTTCATCTTGTTCATCATTCCCCGCAGGCATAGACCAACTTCTCCAAACGAAGGTAGTGGTCCTT
>MHFY01000095.1:0-995 GCA_001805375.1 Omnitrophica WOR_2 bacterium GWA2_47_8
AGAGGCTGGGTTGTTTGGGCCTGCAGGGGAATAGAATAGGCGGGCTGTTTTCCGTTGGCGAGCTTAAGAACCTCCCCCCTATTCTCCACGGTTATTTGGTATTCTCCCTGTCCCAATCCGTACTTTGCGAGATATTCGGAGTTTCCAAAATCCTTTTCACAATAGCAGTTGGTGGAAGGCGAATTGACGCAGTTCTCAACAAGCTGGGCGAGATCATAAAACACCCGTTCACCTCCCTTGGGACAATCATGATCCCAGATTAGGTCCTGGGTCTCTTTTCTTTGCTCGATGCAGGGCAGTATCCTCTTTCCCCCCTTCACGCACGTTTGGATCTCAAAAAGGTCTTTTTTGATCCTGTCATAGACCCCTATATCATAGTCAACGCCTGATTTTAGATTTGGATCGAGCGTGTATATGCCAAAAAATCCGTCTACGGCGCTTGATGATATCACGTGAGCGGCATATCCTGTGATTTCGCTTTGGCCGTAGATCACCAGCGCTCCGACTAATGCGAGAAGCGCAAATAACGCTGCGTAGCTGAATTGCTGAGGCCTGTTCATGTCACTTGCTCGGTGGTGGTGATTCCTAGTTGGGCAATCTTCTGTTTGGTGTGGTCTATGTATGCGAGGTCTGCGGAGCTTGGATCGCATCCTAGTCCATTGTATGAGCGAAGAGCAGCATCCCATCCCCGATAAGATGCGTAGGTGGCTGCAATCTCCTTGTCCTTGCAGTAGCGCTCTATCTTTGCTATTGGTATGCCGTTCTGGTATTGGAAATAGCCGTCGCGAATGAGCTTGGCTCCGATATTGATGTTGCATTCGAGATCGTATGCTGTTTGCCACTCCCTGCATACCGATCTTGCCAGATGGCCGTTCACTGGAAGGTTTATCTGCATGAATCCTATGCTCTGACGTGTGCTGGTGAGGATAGAGGATGCATCGCATGTCAGGGAGGGTGTAGCCCTACAAATCTTTTTCCCGTCCCTTGTCTCAAAA
>MHFY01000095.1:1046-6237 GCA_001805375.1 Omnitrophica WOR_2 bacterium GWA2_47_8
TGGAAGGATAAGAGGAGAATGCCTGCGATGAAGGCAATGAAGGGAAGACGGGCTGGAGATCCCTCTTCTTTTCAATCAGACCGACAGAAGATAGTAGTGTTGATTTTCTTTGGACTTGTGGAATATCGATGATATCTCCAATAGGTATCAAAATGGGGGATTTTGCCATCCCAATCAGAGAAAGAGGGGATGGAGAAAGCTGAATCTCATAATTGCTCAGAGGGATGATGGTGGATGTATGGGAATTGTAGGTCTCGCTCGCAAGATCGAGATCGGAAATAAATCCTGTTTTGATCCTCTGTGAGAGCATGTCCTGATTCGGGATACATGAATATCCGTCCTCTTTTATCCAATGGGGATATCCGTAGAATTCCCCGCAATCTGCTCCTCCTCCTGATTTTCCAAGATCATGGATTATCCTCGGCAGAGAGTTCTTAGCGGCGGTGTCAAGAAAGTACAGCGCCTTTTCACCCTTTGCATACGCATCGATGACATTGGATTGGCGCTCCCCTATCTTTTTGTCAAAGGAAGAGTATTTTGCGCTAAACAATCCGAAGGCAAAGAGCAGGACGACGAGAGTGCCGAATACAACCACAATCTCAAAGGGAAGGGCTCCCCTTTTCCAAAGAGGCTTAACAGGAAAATGTCTTGGCATTTGAACCAAGCGATCCTCCGTTCGCATTGCTGCTGTATTCGGTCGTTGTAAGGCTTTGGAGTATGAGTTCTATCTTTACGGGATCTTCCCCTAAATCATTTGGAAGAAGCGTGCAGGATCTGCTAAGACCATCAACAAGAAGAGGGGGACCGTTCTCTTTCAAAGGTGTCTTTCCCTCTATCATGATGGGTTCTGGCCTTCGAGGCGGAATGAATGAAGGCTGCTCGGATATGAGGATGCGATAGAAAAGATTGGTGTGAGGCTCAAAAAAGGCTGATGATGCTACCTGCAGGTCCTTTTTGAAGGATTCAGACGAATAAGACCTGTCCGATTCATACCGCAGGATGATGTCGGATATTGATTGGGTGGATGATGCGGGGGAGGGGCTGCGAAGATAGTTCAAAAGGACGATGTCAATGGTAGTGGTTCCGGAACTCCCTTTAATAGATGAAACCGCGGGCATTTGCCCCTTCATGAGAAGATATATTCCCAGCAGGATAAATGCCAGGAGAAGGTACGCCGCGAATTTAGCCAGAAAATCTCCAAGAAGTCCGCCTCTTTTTGAGTGAGTTCTCATTTTGACGTGAGTATGTCAAGGCGAAGTTTGCCTTTGTTTATTGTGTTGCCGTCTTGGATGATGACGGGAATTTCCCTCATAAAATACCCTACTTGCGCGCTTCCACCGGTTACTGTCGATAATGTGCGCGGTTCCCATCGGTCATAATGGTCCTTGTTGTAGTAGGCGACTGAAGTGCCTTTGGAAGGGTCTTCTTTCTCGATCAGAGTCAATTTTGCTGCAAGGACTTGGTTTTCGCTTCCTTTCACAGCAAAGACCGAGTCTAACAGATTTGGGTTTATTTTTGAAAGTGATTGGAATTTTTGCTTGTCCACTACCCCGGGATAGGATCTGTCCAGAGACTCATCATAAAAAACAATCCCGCTTTTGGAGTATAAGAGGCGCTCGGTGAAGATATCGGCCTCTAACTTCCTGATGTCTATCGCGGTCACTATAAATGATTTCACCACAAGTACTATGGATAGCAGGACAACGACAAGGAAGAATACTCTAGGAATCATCTGGATCACCTGACCTGAGAGCTGCGCCTTCTTGCCTTTCATGTTCTTTTTCCCGAAGAAGGCGATGGTGATGAGATCGTGAGAGTTTTCTCCTTCACTAGGGTAATGGGCAAGGGCATCTCTGAAAAAGCGGCGATGGGAAGTGAGTTCTCCTTGAAATATGGGTAAGATACCAAAATCCTGTCCTGCGGGGCATCCTTTGCAAGGAATGTGGGTCCGACCACACTAAGGGAAATCTTGCCGGATTGCTCACCATAATAATAATTCACGTCTCCTGGAGCGGAAGATATCACATTGACGAGCAGCGCGGTATCCCTTACCAGGAAATTCTTTTCAAAAAGAGTCGAAGAGGCGCTTTGCGTGATGAAATAAAGGGAAGAAATAAGGATGATCGCCGCGAACACGTATTCTATCGCGGTAAAAAAAATGTAATGGCTCAGCTCAAACCCCCTTTTCCCGCGAATAGGAAAAACACTCCTCTTTTTCTCCATGGGTCGCTAAGCCTTTTGAGGTTATTTATTCTTTTGCTTTTTTCGTGTCATGGATCATATCGTTGCTATGGAAGGGGAACCGCTTTGTGAATTCGAACTCCTTGACCTTATGAATTCATCCTCGTTGGAGTTCCCAATGGGAGCAAGATATACTGAGTATCCTGTTTCTGATGGCCTTATTTCGATATAGAGCCTCTGGACGCTGGTTTGCGCCTCCTTGAAATCGGATTTCCAGTCCGTTCCGCGAAAAATAGCATAAGTCCCGCCCGATCTGTCAAGACCTGAGGATCTTGGATTTTCAGCTCGCTTAATGCTCGTAAATGTGACTTTCTTTCCCGCAAAAGGCTGGCTTACGCAATCGATGATGCCAGAATCCCTTTTAGCGCCATCGGCAGGTTCCCATTTATCGGTATAGAGGCATATGCATGCCTGAGTTCCGCAGGCAAATGGCCTATACATGAAAGAGGGGGTCTTGCTGAAATACCCATTGAAGATCCCATGCTTTTCAAACACTTTGACATCTGTGCTCCAATCAGTGTCAAATGCGACGAGGATCTTGTCCTCTCCCAGAAAATAGTTGATTATCCTGTAGTTGGGCTGGAATTGGGGTGTTTTTGCGGGGTCTGTCATCTCTTTGATGGTCAATACCAACCTATCGTAGTTTGCCTTAGATCCATCATCCTTGCCTGCGAAGAGGGCCCCATAGATCTGGCCGGAGAAATCAAGGATGGCAAGAAGGAGAATCACCGCAAAGACAAGCACCACAATCTCCTGAAGAGACCATGTAATCCCTTTCCGTGAGGATGAGAATCTCATGTGGTGGCTACTTTTTGTTCGTTGGGGATGCAGCAGAATTTCTTGCTCGGTGCGTCTTTCGGAGGGCAACCTGATCCAAGAAGAGTGAAGCTGTTTTTCTCCAAACATTGATTCTCGTTCTCAGTGCATGTGCCTCCTTTGAAGCCGCAGCTTCCGAGGAGGGTGACTTCCTTGTCTCCTATGCTTATTCCCTTTTGGGCCATAGAAAGCAGAAGATATCCCACAACCACAGCGGTCAACCCACCTATTATTATCCAGAATATGTTCCCATCCGCTTTTTTAAGTGATATTTTTCTAGGTTTCATATGAAGAGTTAATCATCTGGCTTTTTCAGAGTTGGAGATTGAGAGGGTATTGAGGGTGAAGCTGTTGATGACGGAGAATCCTCTGAACTTGAGTCCTTTATGCAACATAGGTTCTTGGGATTTGCTTGCTCACAATCTCCTGTGACAAAAAGAGGGATGGGTCTGGTTGGGGGGCATTGTCCCGATTTCGCGCATTCTCCTCCTTTGGTGAGGCAGCTTCCGAGGTTCTTAGAGATGCCTCCTATGTTTCCTGAAAAGATGAGCAGGAGCACTACAAGGACGCCCAGAGCGAGGACTGCGATCACGATGGCGTTCAGGGAAAGCCCCTGTGCTTTTTTGTTTTTGCTCATGGAGAGATGCTCGGTGTTGAGGTCTGCTGGATAGTGCTGTGCAAATTTGTTAAAAAGCTTTCTACAAATTTCCTTATGGAGTCCGTTGGTGCGTATGCGCAGGGGTTATTGCCAGTTATGAATGCCGCTGTCGTTCCTGAGCCGACCGCCTCCATTTTCCCCTCATCGAGATAATAAACAAAGAGGAGATTGCGCCCAAATGCCGTGGCCAAGGTCTTATCAAAGAGCAGATGGGAATACAATGATGCTCCATTCTTTTCCGACTGGAAAGGGGATTGTTTCTTTGCAATGAAGAGATTGATACTTATTCCATCCTCCCTTTGGACATTCGTGAACGATTTTGCTATGCTATCGGTTGCTGTTTTATCCGATAGGATAGACCCATAGGAATAGATGATCCTAAAATCAAGATTCCTTGAAGCATCCCTCTCAATCCACTTCATGTCCGCTTTCAACTCTTCTGGATTGATACTCAGAGTTGAGGAGCAGCCTGCATATTTTTCCGGAGGCTTCGCGCAGGAGGGGAATTCCTTTCCTCCCGCGCCATAGCAATCATTTCCCGATATTTCAGAAGTGCATAATACGAGTGGGGAGCCTGAGTCTGATTTAATGTAAATACCGCAGGAGGGGAGGCTGGATCCGCATTTACGAGTGATGGACTGGCTTCCATCAGCGGATGTGAGCACCAGGGAATTCGCATTGACCTTCACAAGCCGGTTGTAGGACTGGGAATTGGGAATTTCAACCGCTTCCTTGTTCTCTTCCCTATAGAAAGTCCTTCCGTCTTTATTGATCAATAATAGCTTTGCCTGGACTGGGGGGCGGTAGAGAGGGTCATTATCGGATGGTTTGACCTGAAGAGCGGGCGCGATGACAACTGAGGAACCATAGGATATCTTTGAATCCTTCACTGGAGCATATCCCTTGTCAAGAAGCGATATCTCGTGGGTGTTGGGGTCCACCTGAAGCGTGTTGTCGCTTAGTTTGGTGAAATCCAGCGCTGAGCATTCGCAGAAGGAGTCCGCCACCTTCAAACAATCCGCTATTGAAGTGGAAAATGGCTGGAATACATTTGCAGTGGCCTCTTTGAGATTCTCGATGGCCACCCGCTGTGCCTGGGTTTGCTGCTCCAAATCCTTTTGGGGATCATCCAGTTTGAGCATGTGGCGAAGGGGCTTTATGATGCTCTCACCAACGGTTTTTAGGAGGCTGTTCTTTGCTGGAAAGAGGATCAATAGTGCCACTATGGTGATGAGGACAATCGCCATGATGAGCTTGATGTTTCCTTTTTTTGTTCTCATGTTGGGATGTTAGGAGGGAAAAAGAGGGTTGATCTTGGTGTCTATCACTTCCTGCCCGAAAAGGGACCCGCGAAACACAATCAAAAGTATCAGGATGGCAAGAAAACCTAATATTGCGATCCAGACCACAAGGTTATATGTTGACGATCCTCCTTCTCCTTTTTTGTCCATGGGAAACCCCTGCCATCAAACATAT
>MHFY01000096.1:0-1352 GCA_001805375.1 Omnitrophica WOR_2 bacterium GWA2_47_8
CCGCGACATGTATTTTAGCTGGGAGAACGCCGACTTTAGGTTTTCCGTTATGCGCGCGGCCGCGGTGTGCGCCTCTGATTTTTTGGTGGGATTCTGCCGCGATGCTATAAGGCGGCCATTGAGATTATCCAGGAACGCATTGCACGCATCAAGATATGTTCGCGTGCCTACCTGCATGTCCAGGGCGATCTCCTTGTCCTTTGTGTAATAGGATTTCATGGCTTCCTCGAAGTGTTCCTTGAAATTCATCGAGATGGCCTGCAGTTCAGCTATCGCCTCCCGATCCAGCGTGATGGAATGGCTAAGGCGCGCGACCCTCTTGAAGGCATCGGCTATCTTCTCGAGGCGAATGAGCATGAGCCTATCGGAATGCAGCTCCCATGCCGTCTTGTTCATGGCTCTTGCGATCTTTGGATTGATCATGGAACTCTTCACTGTTCGCGATCCAAGGAAGTACAGCCGGTTCACATCGACATCCCTGTCGATGATGATATCGGGAGAATACTGGCCAGTGGCGCAAAGCACCGCATCATCTATGATTGAGCGGATCAGCACATCCATGCGCCGAATCATATTATCTATGGAGAGCTCGAGCGGATTGATGATGTTCTTTGCCACGATCCGGGATGCATCATGCTCCATGATCTCCATGCCGGAGAGGTTGCGCAGGATGTTCTTGATCTCATGGGAGTTCTTCTCCATGTCCTTGGAGCGGATAATGAGCGTATCAAAGCAGTTGAGGTAGGCGGCCACGATCTCTGATTGGATGCGCCCGATCTCCTTTCCGGCGGCATCAATCACAATCTCAGAATGATCCTCCTCAATAGGCTTGTTTCGCGCCTCAAGGACAAGCTCATTCCCCTTGTCATTGATCGTAATGAGGTCCCCTTTCTTGAGCTGGTTGTTCTTCACCCAGCTTCGTGGCATCGTGACGATATACGAGCCGTTTCCAAATCCTATCAGTTTCCTGTAATCCATCCCTGTCTCTGATCCTAAGGTGTGCATAAAAGCGTTATTTAAGGATTATGAGGATATAACCTATTGATTAGAGTGTATATACTTTATATATTTTAGTGAAGGATCATATCATTATATATATTATATAGGTTAAGTATAAATACTAATGTCCCTCTAGATATCAGTAGGGTGGAGAGAATGGAACTGCAGTACCTCGAGGATAAAGGAAGGAAATTCGCGCGGCGCATCCGGCATATTTCCAGATACTACCGCCCTGATGTCCAAAGCGATGAGGACTCTGATATTTACCTGCTAAAGCGCGACAAGCGGCTTTGGCAGTCCATAGAGCAGTAAGTACAATATCGGGGATCTTTTAGTTGAGGGGAATTTTCGGA
>MHFY01000096.1:1402-5332 GCA_001805375.1 Omnitrophica WOR_2 bacterium GWA2_47_8
TTTGCGAAAGTTTCCTGTTGCAGGATGATGATGTTTTTTTAAAGAGGTAACAAAAACTCGCTACTCGGAGCTACAAAGAAATGCTTTGCATTTCTTGTTCCGAAAATCCAGGGGATTTTCGTTATCCTCGCCCCTATAGCGAGTTTTTGGAACAAGCAAAGTAGGGCTTTGCTGTTCAGGAAATCAGAGATTTCCTTGAACCGAAAATTTCGCTCTGAACACGCAAAAACCTATGGTTTTTGGTGTCCCGGAAATCTTTGATTTCCGTGAGAGCGGGGTTTTACACAAAAAATGCGAAGCATTTTTGTGCCCTGAAAATCTTGGATTTTCATGGAACCCAGCGAAATTTTCGTGTAAAGAAGAAGTAGCATGCGCTCTATCCAAGTCACAATAGGCCAAAATCGCAAAGAAAGGCCAGTAGCGATTTTAGCCGATCAAAACCCATACATCAAGAAAAAAGGTGGATGGCGAAATCCGCCAGATGGCACAAGAGGGTTGTTGTGGCAAACGCAGCTTTGGGCATTTCGCAGCACCGCACGCGAAACGCGTAAAAAAAAGCCTGCTAAAATGCAGAGCAAGGTGAAAGGCATGGGTGAGGGATCTTCATCACGGCCCGCGGTGCCCAAGAGTTGCATCATATTAAAATCAAGGAGGGGAGATGATGGGAAGGCAATGCATATGCTGCGGAATCACGATGCGCAAAAGCGCTAGAAGCGACCCCTATATATGCCGAGACTGCGAGAAAGGGGCAAACGCAAGAGGCATGGCACGCTACCGATACATCGATAGAAAGGCAGGATTGGCTTAGGCGATCACGTTACAATTAAAGTTCAGGGTGAATAGGATTTATCAGGAATGCGGGATAATCAATGGCAACAAGCATCGAAAGGAAGCAGCAATTGGCCGATATCGAGCAGTTTTTCCATGGGATCGCAATCATCGATCTCTGGGATCGCGCGAATTGGCTAAATGAAAAATAGAGGAAGAGTTGGAAAACATTAATTTTCTCCCATAGGCATTTTAATTCCAAAACCTCCTAGTTTTTATCAGAAACATTTATATACTTTCCCGCATCTAAAAACAGTGATTTGAGGGTGATTTTTCCGACGACAAAATAGGGAAAATACTCCTTTTGAAACACCCTTCAAAAAACAGCAAAAAAGACCGCCCCTAGACCATGGATCCACAGCCACAAAGCTACGCCGCAAAAGACATCCAGGTGCTCGAAGGCCTAAGCGCGGTGCGAAAACGACCCGGAATGTATATCGGATCGACCGATGTCCACGGCCTCCACCATCTCGTCTTCGAGGCAGTGGATAACTCCATCGATGAGGCCCTTGCCGGCCATTGCACCGAGGTCTCTGTCATCATCCATGAAGATAATAGCCTCACCGTGATAGACAACGGAAGAGGGATTCCGGTCGATATCCACCCAGTACTCAAGATCTCTGCGCTTGAGGTCGTGATGACCAAGCTTCATGCCGGGGGAAAATTTGATAACAATGTCTACAAGGTCTCTGGAGGCCTGCATGGGGTCGGAATCTCCGTCACAAACGCCCTCTCAAAATCCCTCATCGCAACCGTGAGGAGGGAAGGCAGGATCTTCGAGCAGCGCTATGAGCGCGGAGCCCCTATGGGTTCGGTAAAAGAGATTGGAGTGACCCAAGAGAGGGGAACAACCATCACTTTTATCCCTGATGATGAGATCTTCTCGACAACCGATTTCCATTTCGACACTCTCGCATCGCGGCTAAGGGAGCTTGCCTTTCTCAACAAGGGAGTGCATATCGCGATCCTTGATGAGAGGACGGGAAAGAAGCATGATTTTCTCTATGAGGGAGGCATCATCTCCTTCGTGCAGTTCCTCAATACCAACAAGATCCCATTGCATGATGTTATCCACAACCTTAAGGAGCGCGCATTGATCCAGGTGGAATTCGCGATCCAGTACAATGACTCCTATCAGGAGAATGTCTTCTCTTTTGCGAATAATATCAACACCAGGGAGGGCGGAACCCACCTTGCGGGATTTAAGGGAGCGCTCACGAGAACCATCAATTCCTATGCGGAAAAGAAAGGTCTCCTTAAGGATATCAAGCTTACCAGTGAAGACACAAAGGAAGGGCTCACCGCGGTCATCTCGGTTAAGATCCCTCAGCCCCAGTTCGAGGGCCAGACAAAGACTAAGCTTGGCAATGCCGAATTGAAGGGTATTGTGGAGTCCTTGGTGAATGACTGCCTTGGGACTTTCTTTGAGGAGAATCCCCAGGTCGCGCGCATTGTGGTCTCAAAATGCATAACAGCAGCCCATGCAAGGGAGGCCGCGCAGAAGGCAAGGGAGCTCACCAGAAGGAAAGGCGCGCTCAATCACGGCTCTCTGCCAGGAAAGCTTGCGGATTGCTCAGAGAGGGATCCTTCAAAATCAGAAGTCTATTTGGTGGAGGGAGATTCCGCAGGAGGATGCTTTTCAGGTGATACAAAACTTGCCCTTGCAGACGGTCGCAGTCTTTCTTTCATTGAGCTGATAGAGGAACAAAAAGAAGGAAAGGAGCATTTTTGCTATACGATGCTTGGCAATGGAAGCATCGGGATACAAAAAATTCTCCATCCAAGGCAGACCAAAAAATCTGCCACCGTCATAAAGGTCACCCTCGATAACAAAGAAGAGATTGTTTGCACTCCGGATCACTTATTTATGATGAGGGATGGAACATATAAGAAAGCGTCTGAGCTGTCAACCTATGATTCCCTTATGCCTCTTTCGAGACAGACCTCCCGCATAGGAAAACGGATAACAATTGAAGGATATGAAATGGTGTTTGACCCACTCAAAAGCAGATGGATATTTACCCATCTTCTCGCAGACGATTATAACCTTAAGGATGGAGCCTATACCGAGTTTGCAGGATCGCACCGCCACCACAAAGATTTCAACAAGGGAAACAACAACCCGACAAATATTTGCAGGCTCACCAAAGAAGAGCACATTGCCTTACATTCGCTGCTTGCAGAAAAGAATTTGAGGAGAAAAGATGTTCTTGAAAAGCTTGCCGCATTGAAAAAAACACCAGAATTCAGGAAACGCATGAGGGAGAAAATGCTTGAGATACGCGAGGAGCTATCTAAGCGCGCCAAACAGCAGTGGGAAGACAATGAATACAAAGCCTACATGGTGCGCAAGTTCCTTGAATTTTATTCCAATAACGAAAAGTACAGGGAATCATCCCTCCAAAAACTCACCGATGCCCAACGCTTGTACTGGTCAGAGAAAAGCAACAGGAAAAAACAGGCAGAGCGTGTGAAATCTTTTTTTATTGAGCAGCCGGAGCAAAAGTTGGCGCTTTCCCAGAAAGCGCAGCTCCAGTGGGAGAGTGCAGGGCTGCGTGAATGGAGAAAGCAAAAAACAAGCGAGCAGTGGACACCTGAGTTTAGGAAAAAAAGAAAAGCTGCCTATGACCGGACCTATTTCGAGAGCACCATCAAAGTCTTAAGGGAAGTCTATGAAAAGAGGCACGCCATCGACAAGGAAGAATTTGAAAAGCTGCGCAAGGAAAAAAGAAGCAAAAATGTGCTTCTCTATCCAACATTCCTGGAGTGTTTCTATGGAAATGATGAGGCTCAGCTTGAGCAGGCAGTGGCCCATTACAACCATAAGATTTCCTCGATTGAGAACATCGGGCAGCAAATGGATGTGTATGATATTGAAGTACCTGGAACCCATAATTTTGCCCTCGCCTCAGGCATTTTCGTTCACAACAGCGCAAAGCAGGGAAGGGACAGGAGTTTCCAGGCCATCTTGCCGTTGCGAGGCAAGATCCTCAATGTCGAGAAAGCGCGCCTGAACAAGATATTTGAGAATAGCGAGATCACCGCGATGATTACCGCAATAGGCACTGGAATCGGCGAGGAATTCAACATTGAGAAGGCAAG
>MHFY01000097.1:0-699 GCA_001805375.1 Omnitrophica WOR_2 bacterium GWA2_47_8
CAGGGCGGAAGAACTCATGGCAGAGCAGGGCATAGACAAGAACGGGATTGTGAAGAAAATAAGAGAAATATTATAAAAGAAGCGAATAGTTCAACGAAATTCCGAACATATTATTTCAGGACCGCCGCCGAGAGAGTTCTTCGCTTCCAAACCTCTGGAACGACAAGGCGAATTTATAAGTATTATGCAAGTAAATCTGCTTTATTGAGGCAGAAATAAATGAAAGCAATGCTTTTGAGAGTCGGAATTGATAAAGGAACTGACGGGACCTTAGCTCCTATCTTTGAAGATGGCAGTTTTGAATTTATACCTATATCAGAATCTGTCGAAAACTCCGGAGAAAGTAGAACTTACGGGAATACAAAAGGAAGGTCTGGAAAACTATTATCGGAATATGTACCGAAATCAATTTGCAACTATACAATGCATTTCGACCCCGAATTTGATACGTTTACTTATGGAGACCCTACGTTGAAAAGAATATTTTTGCTAAAGCTACGAAAAGGCGACTTGCTTGTGTTTTACGCAGGGCTAGCTCCATACAAAAATAATGTTTATCAAATTGCACTTTACATAATTGGTTACTTTCTGGTCGATAAAGTAATTGATTTCAATATATTATCAAAAGAAGAAATAAAAGAGTACTTCAAAGTTTATTCCAACAATGCCCATGTTAAACGTGGAGATGACACTGAAGAT
>MHFY01000097.1:741-5297 GCA_001805375.1 Omnitrophica WOR_2 bacterium GWA2_47_8
CGTTTTCCCGCGACAAGACAGGAATTCATGTGGCGATGAGTAATCCGGAGAATTACGAGTTGACGGGTTGGATTGCAAAAAAGACCGGCGAAAAAGTCATTCCGTATTTTGCCACGACGCGCGATATCCGCTCGGCACTCAAACACTATCACACGCACATGAAGGAAGAATTTGACGAGATTATCGCAGGTTATCTCAAGGAGGCGCGCGGCGGGGATGAGAAGCCGGAAGACGTGTCCATTATAAAACTTGTTGATGCGCTTATCCGCTACGCGTATGAAAACCGCGCTTCCGACATTCATATTGAGCCGCGCGAGAAAAAGATTGTGGTGCGATACCGCATCGACGGCATTCTTCACGATGTTGCGGTGCTTCCCAAACCGCTCAATGAACTCATCGTTTCCCGCATCAAAGTATTAAGCCATTTACGGACCGATGAGCATTTTTCTTCTCAAGACGGAAAATTCCGGGCGGAATTTGACGAAGAACATTTTGACATCCGCGTTTCTGTTGTTCCCAGTATCAAAGGGGAAACAGCGGTACTGCGTCTTCTTTCCCAGGAGTCGCGCCGGTTTTCCCTTGATGGGCTTGGTCTGGGTGAATCAGACCTTGCGAAGATCAACGCGGCGGCGGAAAAACCATTCGGCATGATTCTTGCAACGGGTCCTACGGGCAGCGGAAAAACCACCACACTCTACGCGATTCTTAAAATTTTAAACAAGCCTGACGTGAACATCGCAAGTATCGAAGATCCCGTGGAGTATGACATTGAGGGTATTACTCAGATTCAGGTGAATCCGAAAACAAATCTTACGTTTGCTTCCGGTCTTCGCTCCATCGTGCGCCAGGACCCGAATATCATTATGGTGGGAGAGATCCGTGACGAGGAAACGGCGGGCATCGCGATTAACTCCGCAATGACCGGCCACCTCGTTCTTTCTTCTCTCCATACGGTGAATGCCGCGACTGCTCTTCCGCGTCTCATAGATATGAAAATAGAACCGTTTCTTATTGCATCTTCCATTAATGTGATTTGTGCCCAGCGGCTCATACGCACCACTTGTATTTCCTGCATTGAATCGTACCGGATGAGCGAGAAAGAGTATGCACTCATCAAACACGATCGTACGCTTGAACATCTCTTTCAGGAAGTGAGCGGGAAAAAAAATATTCGGGGTCTGCAGCTTTATCAAGGAAAGGGGTGTAAAACATGCGGAAGTATCGGCTATATTGGGCGTACCGGAATTTTCGAAGTGTTGGAAATCGGTGAGCGCATCCGAGACCTCATTATGGAAAAGGCGAATGCGGAAATGATAAATGAATCCGCGAAAGAAAGCGGCATGACCTCCATGTTTTATAACGGAGTGGAGAAAGTTCTTAAAGGAGAAACAACGCTTGAGGAATTGTTGAGGGTAATGAGAGAATAAACAAATTTAAGGGTAGAGCGTTTAGGGTATAGGGTATAAGTTTACTATACGCTATACGCTATACGCTAAACGCTAGTGCGGTTTTCTTACACGGTTCGTACAACAAAGGGAAAGCTGGAAAAAGGGGCGATTGAGGCTCTTTCGCGCGAGGATGCAGAAAAAGCGCTTTTGGGAAAAGATCAATTGATTTTGCATCTTACCGAGAAACGGAGCGTGTCCATCGCCCTGCCGCTTCCCATGATGGGCGGGATATCCAGCACGGATAAGATATTTTTTGCAAAACATCTTACCGTTCTGATTCGTGCCGGTGTTTCCTTGGTAGAGGCGCTCGAGATTATTATCAGCGAGACATCCTCGAGGGCTCTAAAGGCGATTGCCCGCGATCTTATCAATGCGATTAATAACGGCAGTACGTTGGGTGATGCGCTTTCCCGCCATCCGAAAGCATTCTCGAGAATGTTCATTCATGTGGTTGCCGTAGGGGAAGAGTCGGGGAAGCTTGAGGAAAATCTTGAGTATCTTGCGGGTCAGCTTGAAAAAATGCGGGATTTGAAGCGGAAACTCATCGCGGCGATGCTCTATCCAATAATCATTTTTTCCTTTGCGGTGTTTGTCACTTCGGGCCTTATGGTGTTTATTCTTCCCAGGCTCCTTCCGGTATTTTCCAGTTTTGACGTGGAGCTTCCGCTCACCACGCGCATTCTCATAGGGGTTTCGTCGTTCTTTAAAACCTACGGCGTATGGGTTGCGGCAGGGGCGGGAGGAGCGCTTATTATTTTGAGGATTGTTGCGGTTTTTTCTCCTGTGGCATACGGGGTTTCCCGAGCGTCGCTTGTATTTCCCATTTTCGGATCCATTACAAAGAATCTCAACCTTGCATTTCTTGCCCGAACCATGGAGACGCTCATCCGGAGCGGCATCCCGATGGTGGAGGCGACCGATATCACGGCCGAAACTCTGGGGAACATGGTGTACCGGCGGAAACTGAAGTCGTTTTCGGCGAAGATAGGCGGAGGGCGTGGCCTCGGGAAAATTTTTGAAGCGGAGCGGCGCTTGTTTCCCATTACATTTTCCCGAATGGTGAACGTAGGGGAGCGCTCCGGAAAACTTGAGGAGAGTTTCAAATATCTTGCAGAATTTTACGAGAAAGAAGTGGATAACCTGACCACAAATCTTGCCAACGTGCTTCAGCCAATTCTTTTGATTATTGTCGGGTTGTTGGTCGGGTTTATCGCTATCGCGATAATCACTCCTATTTATAAATTCACTGAAAGCATTCGTCGCTAGCGTTTAGGGTATAGGGTATAGCGTATAGCGTATAGGGTTTAGGGTATGTATTTGGAATCGTATAAACAAATGATTAGACAGCTTAACGCAAAGCACCATGCGTCTAAACGCTAAACGCCGTACGCTATACGCTAAACGCTATACCCTATACCCTTTTAGTGGCTTTACCCTAATCGAAATTTTAGTCGTCATGACTCTTCTTGCGGTCTTGACGGGCCTGACAATTCCGGTGGGATTGCGGTTTTTGCGGAACGAACAGTTGACCAGTGCGGGTGATGACGTGATACAGAGCCTCCGCCGTGCACAAGAACTTTCGCGCATTCAAGAGCGCGATTCTTCCTACGGAGTATTTTTTACAAATTCCGGCTACACCTTTTTTAAGGGAACTTCTTACAGCGGGCGCGATACCGTCTACGACGAAATATACGAACTGCCAAGCGGCGTGAGCGCGACAACGAATCTCGCAGAGAGCGATGTCGTCTTCGGTAAACTAAGTGGCGTTCCCAGTGAAGTTGGATTAATTTCACTCTCAAATAGCGCGGGATCGGAAAATATCGAGATAAATAGCGCGGGAAGAATTTCTTTCCTTTAAGATATACATGGAAACAGTTTCTTTTTTGAGAAAAGAAGAAGGCCAGAGTTTTATTGAGCTTATTGTTGCTTCCGGTATCTTTCTCATTATCGTCGGAGGCATCGCTTATGTAATCCTTACTACATATGTGTTGAACGAAGAGGCGCGAGACCGCACCCAAGCGCTTTTGATCGCCCAGGAGGGCCTTGAAGCTGCGCGTTCCATTCGAGACAACAACTTCGGGGCGCTTCGAGGGGGAGACCACGGCGTTACGCTTTCCCCGGATAAAAAATGGGTTTTTTCGGGAACAAGCGATCTTGTCCAAAATAAGTTTACGCGAACAGTCGCCATAGCAGATCTTGCTGCCGAGAGGAAAAAAATCACCTCTCGCGTTTCCTGGAATTTCCGCGGAGGGAGCGGGAGGAATGTGGAGTTGGTTACATTTCTTTCCAATTGGCAGATGACGCTTCCCGGAGGAATGCTTGTCTATGGGGACGGCGGCACAACCTCGGACGTCATCCGATACAGGATTCTCGACGCTGATAATGGGACGTGGGGACCGGTGCTCGCCGCCGCTGACGTGAATATCGCGACGACGAATCGGGCGCTTCGCATGGCGCGCGTGTACGCATCCCCGACTCGCAACGAAAAAATACTCATTT
The DNA here is from genome assembly GCA_001805375.1 of Omnitrophica WOR_2 bacterium GWA2_47_8. Taxonomy (GTDB): domain Bacteria; phylum Omnitrophota; class Gorgyraeia; order Zapsychrales; family GWA2-47-8; genus GWA2-47-8. Next base: position 4,689 of record MHFY01000097.1, read on the forward strand.
CACGCCACTACAACGTGGCGATGCAAATGCAATTCATCTACGCTCAAGTATTCAACGGATCAAGTTGGAGCAACGTGGTACTCCTTTCTTTTTTGGATTCGAATGCATTCCTTGACGTGCGGAATGTCGACGGCACCTATCTTGAAAACGGCGACTTTATGACGGTATATTCTGATAACACCACAACGCCGAAGTTTCGGGTTTGGAACGGAACGAGCTGGTCTAGCCAAATTGCGACTCAAAATACGGGGGGAATTCCAACCTATATCGTTGCAAGGGCGCGTCCGGGAACAAACGAGGTTATGGTCGCGGTATTCGGTCAGCAGCGTGATACAAACACCGAATATTTTAACGGAGGTTCCTACACAAGCGCTAATTGGACGCTCCATGCACAACACGCAAGAAATACCCCCGTCACCACTAAACAGTTCATTGATTTTGAATGGAGCGCGAACAGTCCAGTCCGAGGCGCGCTCATTTATTCCGATGCGGCAAATGATATTGCAATGAATATTAAAATTTGGACGGCTGACGGTGCGGGAGGCGGTTCATGGAGCGGGACTGCAAATACGGCAAATCAGGCGGCGCGTCTTGGCGCGATGCGCGCTA
>MHFY01000098.1:0-5304 GCA_001805375.1 Omnitrophica WOR_2 bacterium GWA2_47_8
AATCCTGCCGGACGGAAAGGTCTTCACTGATCCCGAGGCATACGCCAGATATGTACCAACCATCACCCAACAGATCGTGAACGAGGGCGGCCGCGACATCGTCTTCAGCGTCGGCAACCAGTCATGCGACGAATCCCTGCAGATATCTTCTTCCGACTACGGCAACACAAGCCAATGCTTGAATGGCCACGGCCCACTTCCTTTTGGGTACCATTTCTCGTTCCAAATCAGCGGGACGAAACCGATCGGTGGTTGTGTGAATGCCACATGCAACCCCGGCGGCGCCTTGCGGCTCCACCGCAACGGGAATCAGCTGTGGAACATGCATATCGGACGATTTGTCCGTAATGGACGCACTTGCCTGGGAATGTACGAAAGCAAATCTGGCTGGTGCATCAGTCCTTGCGGGCCGACTTACAACGACCTTAGGCAGGGGCTGTACAACGCCATCATTGCCGTCGGCGTTGCCGCAAGCAGTGCGTGGCTCATGGCCCAAGCGATGGCGCCGGTGCTGTTGCCGGCTCTGGCGCTCTAATTCCGCAAGGCTCTTCTATGTTTCAAAGCCTCATAAAACGAATAAAGGATCTGCTCGGGTTTCCGGACCTGACGACTTTTGTATTCGAATTCCGCGGCTGGAACGACGATGTGGCGCGAGATGCCTGCAACGGAAACGTCGACGAACGCGACGCAGAGATTAGTGCGAATCGTGCCGGTCCGACACACCCGCCGGGAATCTGGGAAATCACATCTTCTGACGAACGGCCGACAGCCATCGGGGCCCGCATACGGATCGTTGCAGAACCACGCCTCATCACGCCTGCTGCCGCCAAGGAGTATCTGAAGTCGATCGGCGTGGACGCTGATCCGGTCTCTTCCTCCTAAACAACACCAAGAATCCCACCAATCCGGACATTCCTGCGATGGTAAAACCGCCGCAGGATTTTTTTGGCAAAATCAAAAAAGAACAATTCCTAACCTTTTCATCTCTTCGATGAGTGTATCGGTATCCCTAAAAAGAATCGGGAGATACCCCACTTCTTGCGCTGTGGAAAGGCTGTGCTCCGAATCGTCGATGAACACGAGCTCTGACATGGGGACCCCAAGCGCCGAAGCGAATTTTTTGAACGCCTCTGGCTCGGGCTTCATGGTACCTATGTCCGCAGAAAAAAGGGCGACGTCGAACAGCTTGATGCACTCCTGCGTTTTGACGCGCCGCGCGCCTTCGGCCGACGCGTTGCTGAGCAGGCCGAGTTTCCAGCCGGCGCTTTTCAATTTTTTGAGAAGATCGACCATCACTTGGTTCACTTCGCCTTTTGGCCGGCTTTGGACAAACGCCATAAACGCTTCGAGCCGATCGGTTTTCCCGAGTTCGGACAAAATCCGGCTCCACATTTCCACGGCCTGATCGATCGGCTTGCTCTCTGCCCCTTTATTGATCAGGTGATTGTGCAAAAAATAGGCGTGCCGAAAATCCTGGTTGCCGACCTGCAGAAACTCGGCCGCCGCATCCGCGAGGCTTCCGTCGATCCCCTGCAGGATGACGCCTCCCCAATCAAACCCAATCGCCCCGATTTTTTTCATATGCAAGCATCTTGTAATAAAACGCCGATTACGTAAAGTGGAGACATATGGAAAATCCGAAAGATCCAGACCAATATCTCCAATACCTCCGTTCTCCGCAGGAATATGCTGGCGAAATGTTTTCCGCTCCTTTTCTCTTCCAATCGAAAAAGAATTCCCAGGAGCTGGTCTTTTTCGGAAGTGAGCACACGAAAGACCTCAAACATCCGCAATGGAAACAGATTGAAGCCCTGTTTGAAGATTTTGTACAATCACACAAAAAAGAAAATGCAGTCGTGTTCATGGAAATTTTTATTCCAACGGTCGATCTGCCAAAAGAAAAAATGATCGAAACATATGGCGAATGCGGGCTTCTTGCCTATCTCTGCCACCAGTCGAGGCCCCCTTGTCTCTGTCCAGAACCGACCCAAGACCAAATTCTGGAACGGCTAAAAGAGACACAAAAATTTTCGGACAAAGAAATAGCTGGTTGGATCGAGCTCAATAAAATTCCTCAAAAAACAGAGGAACAAAAGAAACTCCAAAATCCATTCGAAAAAGGATCCGTCTTCAATGACGTCGGATCCGAAATAAACAAGGCGCGTGATTATTTCATTGCGCGAAACATCCTCAAAAATCTTAATGAAGGAAAAAGCGTACTCGCCGTCTTCGGTGCAAACCACGTCATTGCGCAAAAAAAGATTTTTGAAGCGTATTTCAAATAAAAGTGGGACGCCCTCCGAAAAGGACGTCCCAGATGACGACTAGTCGTCGTCGCACGGACTGACGTTCCATGTGACGCAGTCCTGAGCCTGTGCCTCGGATTCGATCTCGACTCCCGGCGGGAGTTCGATGACGAAATCGAGGAAGAAGGGGATGTTCCCCTGTTCCGTGCCCATGTTTTCACCTCCTTTCGAGTAGGGCTGGGTTATGATTCACCGAGATAAGGAGATCCGCGATGGCTTTTGAAATTGGGATGCTTGTTTTTTGTTCAAGCCATCCCCATTGGCCGTTCGGATTATCTTCAAGAAAGACGACGCGATCTTCTGGTGTTACGACGAGGTCGATCGCTCCACAGACGGACCCGAAGCTCTGAACGAACCGAACCAATTTTCGATTCAGTTCTTCTCCAAGGTCAATGACCTCATGATCCATCTGGTCGAGCTTGCCCAAAAGAGCAGCTTTTCGAAAATCTACGACCCCCTCAGGAACCTTCTGAGAGTGGATCGCAACTGAAAAAACTTGTTCATGGACGACGACGACACGGACATCATACTTCTTCGCAATACATTTCTGCAAAAACATTGGACAGAAACGCATGCGTCCAATCCCAGCGTCTGTCATCTTTTCCGCTGGAACTTTGTTGGTGTGGACAAGGAGAGTTCGCCCGTCACGGAACCGGAACAGTCCCTTGCGAATTTTCTTGAAAATCATGTCATGTCCGGTCCGTCCCCAAAATTCCCTGATTGCCGCCTCTTCATTCGTCAAACACGAGATCGGAACATCCAATCCGAGCTCGACAGCTCGCTTCATCTGAATCCACTTGTTAAACTTGAGCCGTTCGTTCACTTCCCAAGGATTGATGAAGGGGGCATCAATCAACGTGAAAGAATTATTCATTCCCCATTCTGACTCATCCTTCATCCACTCTTTCAACTCTGGTTCGAAATCCAAATCCGTCCCGAGTTTCGGAGTATGGACGCGCCGATTCCAAACAACTCCAATCTCTGAAAAATTGAGCAACCGATCCGGAAACCGATATTGACCGGTAACCGTCCCATCTTCCGAAAGATGAACTGTAAACTTCACCTTGGTTTGAAACTCGTCAGTATTGAAACGAACAAAATCCGCTCCAGTGTTTCGAAGATGACGGATGACAAGATCTGCTGTGTCATCCTTTGTATGGGTCAAAATCAGGATCGTGGGCATCGTGATTCTCCAGGTTGTGAAAGGTCTACCCAGATCATACCTAGACTATCTTTTCTGTCAATGGCAAAAGGTGGCATAATCTAGCCAAAAAATGGAGGTTGCAGCTTGACAAAAGCGAAAATTTGATGGTGTTTGATTGACTTCGTGGTTCATGGGAGTCAGGTCTGGATAGTGGAATTTTAATAATTTAACAAAAATCAAAAAATCATGTCTGTTATCAGCACAAGTCCGAGATCAAAAGTAAAATACCGACTATAAATTTTCTAAAATTCAACTATCATATCGACCAAACTATCTCAACTTAGATATAAAATTCCACTATCCAGACCTGACCCCTTTTGTTTGACCCCTTTTGTTTGCGCTTTCGGCGCTCGAATGGATGATCTGGGATGTCCATGACCGCATGAAGAATCGACAGGCGGCCTGACGCCAGCTTCAACGAGCAGCCCCTTCGGGGATTGCTCGTTTTTTCATCAGTGTTGGAGTATTCTTCCTCATATGCCTGCCCCAAAACTGAGCTTTGAATTAAACCAGGAATTAGACATCGAAATCGCCCTGGAATTCCAGCGGAATCCCGAACATGCCGGCGTGGATTTTTGGCAGGATCGGGCCTTGTTCCACCACCCAAGGCTCCGTCATGCGGATTTGGCGGAATATGTTCATGAGTATTACAGGGAGCATGCAATAGAACTTGAACGCCGGCAAAAAGAAATCGCCGCGATGTACCGAAAGAATCCGGCCGAAATCGAACGTTTGCAAAATCTGTTCAAGGGATATGCATGGCCGGCAGGCAAATATATCTGTTATATCTCCATATTTGATTTCGGCCCGCGATTTTTAAGCGAAAAGACATTCCAAGTATTCGCGTTCGGAGATGACCGTCACATTCTATTCACAATTGAGCATGAGCTGTTGCACTTTCTATTCTATGCGTATTGCCAAAAAAAATTTCCGCATCTCTTTGCTGGCGCGAATACGGAATCCGGCCCGTTTTGGGATCTGGCCGAGATATTTAATGCGATCGTACAGGGCGCAAAAGGGTATCCTGATCACCGCGATTCTATCCGCAAACTGAAACGGCATTGGCACGGCGATGTCGATGAATGGATACGGGAAGCGACTTCTTAATCAGCTAAGTCGCAAAATAGATTATAAAATTCCACTTTCCACTATCCAGACCTGACCCCCTTTGTCTGATTGTTTACGATACAGATGCTGTTTCCGCGCACTGCGCCGCAAAAGGCAATATGGTCCTCAAGCGTTGATTCGTTCAGATTCTCAGCAGGGCGAGCCCAAAAACCGGGGACGTCGATGCTGTGCAATGCCGCATAACGGCGAATGCGCAGTATCTTTTCAACAACGTCCTCCACCGGAATTTTTACCATGCCGACGACATCGATGTCTATTCTCACCTTTTTCATCCCGTGGGCCGATGCCCAATCAATGATCGACTCGTCGAGTTCGCAAAAATTCTTTTCCGTGATGGTCACTGCAAATCCACCAATCGGATACTCGGCCTCGGCTAATATCTCGAAGCCACGGACGATTTGAGAAAAAGTTCCGCTTCCAAATTTTGTCTGCCGCACTCGATCATTCCCGTCACGCAAGCCATCAAGACTAGAGGCGACCTCGACGCGATATTCCTTAAGCGCCGCTGCAATAACCGGCGTCATGAGAGAAGCGTTCGTGTTAATCGAAAAACGAAACTCAAACTCTTTGGCATCATCGTCGCGGCAATATTCAAGTATCCGTTTGATTACAGGCCACGCCAGCAACGGCTCACCCCCTCCGAAATTTATTTCAGCGACCCGTTTT
>MHFY01000098.1:5391-8458 GCA_001805375.1 Omnitrophica WOR_2 bacterium GWA2_47_8
TAGGCTTTTGATAATAATAAAAATTAATCACCATGCTAAGCTGATACAATTTACCTTTACGCTTATCTATTAAATATTTCTCGAATAATGGGCGCATTTCATCGAATTCTTTTTGAAAATCAACAAAATCAAAAGCAAGCGCGTCGATGATCTCTTTCTTCGTACGAGCACTCAAATAGATGACTATCTTCTCTTCTCTGGCACCGATCTTTTTCAAAATTTTCTTTATTACGAGCGATGAAGAAACTCTCCTTCCGAGTCCAATTGCTCGATAAAAAATTGTATGAATTTCACGCCACGTTCCCTCAAGACCATCAATGGTCATAAGGACCAACTCTCCGTTAGGAGCCAACACTCTTATCATCTTTCTTAAAAGGGATGGGAGCCTGCTTTTTGGAAAATGTGTCGCAACAAATGCAGCAAGAATGATATCAAAAGAGGATGGGGACAATTCTATTTCTTCCCACTTTTTTTCTTCGCACTGAATACCATTTGCACGAAATTTTTTAGAAAAAAGTCTATTGGGCTCCACGACAAGCGTCGAACCGACCTCTTTCGAGAGAGGAATGGTGAAATGCCCAAATCCACCTCCGATATCTAGAAACCGTTTTCCTTGCCTCAAATGGACTAACTGGCGTATTTTTTTAAGTAAAAAAACCTTTTCATCTCCCAAATTGACAAATTTTCTAAAGGATTCGGCGTATTCAGTCTCTTTAGACTTGATCGAGGATATCACGTCGGTGTTTAAGTGATTCACCATATTTCTTTTCCCAATCTGCAATTTTAACTTTCATATTATTGAGTTTTCCTTCACTCACCTTCTCGAGGTCGATACCGTAAGCATTACAGATATCAATCACACTAAAAAGTACATCTGCACATTCCTCGCCAAGATTTATCTTGTCTGTTTTTCCATAAATCTCCCAATCCATAATACATTTGCAAAGTTCTCCGACTTCTTCTTGGAGTCCGATTACTGTCCCAATACGTGGATGCCGTATGTTCTGCAAAAGTGAATTAAGATATGCCTGTGTTTCTGAAATATTCATAAGATGAATGGTGAATTAAGGGTTATCGCTTAGCTATAATATAAAGGTAATGCCCAAAAAAAGGAAAAATCCTTTTTATTGTCCTATCAAACAGACGTACGATTGGCATATCCCCATAAGGAGGTCGTGTGAAGGATTGCGCGAAAGAAAAACCACAACGTTTTAACTCACACTTCCAACGTCTTGCAGAATATTTTTTGTGCCGTCCAAAGGACCATCTCTTTCTTGCCTTTAGATACCACTCTTGAACTACTGCAAATGAAGACAAATTCGGTTGAATTAAAATCAATGTTCCACCAGGTCGTAATACACGATATGCCTCTGAAAGTGCCAGCAAGTCTTGGGAAAAGTGTTCAATAACGCCCCAACTTAATACAATATCGAACGTCTTTGGACCGAAAGGAACGGCCCGTGCATCTCCGACTTGAAAATAGAGATCTCCGGAATCTGAAATTTGGCGTGCGTCGGCCACAGCTGGTGCAGAAATATCAATTCCACAACCAATAGACCCATACTGTTTATGCAAATAAAATAATGTGCTTCCATTTCCACACCCAATATCTAATATCTTCTTTTTTTGAAAAGAAACGCCTGCATCAACGATTGTTTTTATTTTATCAACCGTCTTAAAGAGACGGATATCTGGATGACTATAAGATTGTTTAGCACTCCAAATAGGATTCCAAACATGAGTTAGGTCACCAAAATCCGCTCTCTCAACAGCATCGTCAATCAATAAATTTATCTTTTGAAGTATGTGCATAAAAAAATAGTGCCGCGGTGTCTATGCGGCACCATCATAGGAGCCTTAGGATCTCTAAAAAAGTGACATCCCAAGTTGCTGGTTCAAAACTGACCGTAATCCTTGAAATATCGAGTCGAAGCACGCTCTTAAGATAAGCATCTAGGAGAGCCTCTCGTTTCTCCTGATCTTGGGCGCTCTCTGCGCCACGGAACTTGAGCCGTTTTTTGAGCCAAGAAGGATCATCTGGTACTAAGGCGATGCCAACCACATCGGGATAGACCGCCTGTACCTGATCGTAGCCGTGAGGAGTAAGGTCGAGCAAGACACCAGAGACTTTCAAATCAGCGAGCAGTACTCGCACGCTAGCAGCGAGAGTCCCATATCGATATGAGGTAAAGGTATCGACTTCGAGAAACGCACCACCTTGTTCCAGACGACTAAATGTTACATCGTCCACGAAATGATGATGGGGACCATCATCTATCCGAGATGGACGCGTGTGAGCGACATCTGCTTGGGCAAATCCGTGTTCCAAAATCAGACGATTCGAGAATGAAGTTTTACCCACCCCCGAGGGTCCAATGAACGCAACAAGAGGCTTATCAAACACGTTGTTCCTCCCTCGAACTAGGCAAAAAAATATCGACTATTTCAATCTCGACTTGCCGCCCCTGCATACTTCCTTCGTGTATTTCACCAACTTTCAAGCCAATAAGCAATTGGCCTATTGGGGTATCATACGCGAGAAGTCCTCGTAGGGGGTCAGACTCGCCAAATCCGACGACGACACAACTACGTGAAACCCCATTCATCGTATATTTAACGCAACAACCAATCGTAACGGAAGAAATGTCTTTAGGTGCCTCGATGACCTTCGCGCTATTTAATATTCGATGACCTTCGTTGACCTGATTATCCAATCCACGAAGTTGAATAACCAGATTTTCATATGACGCGTTATCGTGGTATTGATTGCCTCCAACGTCAGCTGCGTCAGCTGAATATGCCTGCACTTCTCGCAGACGAATCTCCAGCTCCTGAATTCTTGCACGATAGGCATCCAGACCTCGTGCAGTGAAATAATAGATTCCATGCTGCATCTGAATCCTCCTGATTTTCGAGTTTTAAAAGGTCTATACAAATTACAGCTGAAGAAACACCATCTGTCAATAGTAAAAGGTCAGGCAACTAAGCCAAAAAATGAGAGGTTTGGCTTGACAAAGACAGAAAAATGTAGCTTACTATAGCTAGACCTTTCACAACTTTCCCTCAC
>MHFY01000099.1:0-5187 GCA_001805375.1 Omnitrophica WOR_2 bacterium GWA2_47_8
GTCGGAAAAAGAAGTAGTACAATTAAATACACGGAGGGTTCGCATAGCGGTCTAGTGCACACGCTTGGAAAGCGTGCAAGGTGTCAAAGCCTTCGAGAGTTCGAATCTCTCACCCTCCGCCCTTATAAAAACCAGTACGACAGTGCGGTTTTTTATTGGGCGGAGGGTAGGAGGCAACTGCTTGCCTCCGTGAGAGGTTCGAAAGACTTTTCATTATCGAGTCAGCGAGATCAAAAAGTACCTGCTGATGTAATCAGCGAATCTCTCACCCTCCGCCAAAATTATGAGTTCCGCGAATATATTCTACGGAGGAGCGACTGAACACCACTAGAGTGCTTCATTGTTTTCACTCGAAATACCGTTAAAAAAAACTGGTCGCTGTCCCCTACTTGATTACGGCTGGGGTGCGGGCATGCTCACTGATTCAGTTTTAGTGACTGAGGGGGAAGCATCCTTAAAATTAACATACACCACAACCAGCATAATGAGCGTTGGTATAAATGGAATACGCATAAACGAAAGACTGCTCATTGCGATCAAGACATCAATCAGAAGAGGCAGAGTAAGAGCATGCAGTCCGACGCGGTATGCCTCTGTAAATGAAAGGCGCCGATTCATAACATACCCCAACCCCATGATGAGCAAAGCACCAAAAAGAAGGTAGACGATATTAAATGCAAGCCCAATAGAAAGCACAACGAAAACAAGAATAACAATAATGGGTCCGATAAAGCGATAATACGGCGCAATCTTCTGTTCAAAATCGCGCATAATCGCTTCATTGATGACAAAATTCATACCCTTTCCAAACTGTTGAATTTTTACGGCGCCATTGTCCCCCCGATAAGCTATCTGATCGCGACCAAGCCAAAATGCTGACTTATAAGCGATAAATTGATCCATAGAAAATGGGGTTATCGTATCTATGACGGCAATGTTTTGAACATTGTCTCCATTAGTGATTGCGCTCTTCCACTTGTCGGGAATAGTTAGAAGGTAAGGTTCGGGCACATTTGCTGAAGCAACACCATTCGTAACAGTGACCTGAAGCTCGTCAGGAAAATAAGCAAAAAACTGTGGGGGAAAATTATGCGCAAGGTCATTCGCATTCACAACAAGTGAAATCGATGAAATAATCGTCAGGAATACCGTCAACAATAACGCAAGTGATACAAAATATTTGAATGAGCCACGCATTGGCTCCGCAAGTACGCTCTGATAATATTTCGGATCATAAATACTTTTTTGAATATTGTCGATAAGTTCTTTCATAAAAAAATTATATCATACGGCAATAAAAAATGGACAGCCGTTGGGCTGTCCATAAACAGGATACAAACAAAAATCAGAGCATACCGACCATCTTGTGGTGATGAGCGGTAAGCTGCAACCGCGAAGAGTGACCAAACTGGAGCACATCGATCTCATGATCGGTGAAACCATAGTCCGCAAAAGAATCGCCGTCATCCCGAATGCAAAAGTGATCGATCAGACGTTGCGTCTCCGCTTCTTCACCAAAGAGCATCGGCTCAGGGTTGTAGTCGAACCAGTCACTATACCTACATGCAGGACAATCACACTGATACTCACGATCATCGAACACATCGTAGTGGTCGTAGACACTTTCGCCCAAATCCCAAGGGTCAAAAGAACCCACCCTGCGAACTCGAGACGTTCTCTCGTTGCGCACGTTTTCCTTAGTGTACTCTTCATCCCCTATCCGCCTCATTTCTGCGTACTCATCGTACGAAAAATCAAACTCAGTGGGACATTCATTCCGGCCGGACATGAGAATCTGCTCACGCACCGACAGGAACTCGACGGGGTCTGGCTCCTCGAGGTCAGGAAACGAGAACTCTTCCATTTGCGCGAGGAATTGTGCGAAGCGCCACTCAAACTTTTTTTGGATCCGTGGGAATTGGTGACGATAGTCTTGGCGACCATACTTGGTCGAGTGGGACTCATGCCTACCCCCACGACTACGACTCCGCTGTGAGCCAGTTTTCGCCGACTTGCGCAACGTGCCATTTTCATGGCGCTCGCGCGAACCACTTGGTCGATGGTCGCGATTTGACTCCCAACGAGCCGAGTAGCGGAAGCGACTTCCGACATTCGAAAGACCCCCACGCGTCGACATGTGACCAATTCGGATGAGATCCAGGTCGGTGCTGAAAGCGTCACTACCAACCGAGCTTGATTCATTTGAAGGCTGAACCGGAACGACGTAAATCTTCAAAGCGGCTTCTTTTAAGTCCTCGCCTGAAGGCTCGTCCTGAATCGCGTCCAGCACGAAGTCCGACGGCGGCTGCCAATCGTCGATGGAAACGCCGATCAATGTACAGATACGACTTGTCACCTCAGCCACTATCGCTGTCTGTTCAACTTCTTTGGTCGCATCGCGGTAGCGCGCAAATGTGCCTCGCAATTCCTTGTGCGTGGCGAACATGTCCGAAGAATTGCAAAAACCGTTGCTGGCGTCGAACCAAGCATGGCCATAAAAGCGCTCTTTGCTCTTCTTGAGGACGCGATCTTCTAGACTATCGCCGTAGGGTTCATCTGGGTTGTCTGGGCAAAAGTTAACGAGTTGGCCATCAGGGACGAAAATCTTTGCGTCTCCTATCATCGTAGAACCTGGCATTTTTTAGCTCCAAAAAATTATTGATTTAGCCCTTTTCGATTGGCAATGAACGCAACTTAATGCTTCCGCCTATCTGTTAAAAGTATAGCATACTATTGCTACATTTGTCAAGCTCAGATGAGGTAAAAACAACTTGCGATGAAGCCATCATTAAGAAATATCCATGCCACGAAGAATTGCGATGCGCTCTTCCGCTGGAGGATGAGTCATAAAAAGCCCGGTCATAAAGCCCTTAGTCCCATTGAATGGGTTGGAAATATAGAGATGTGCATATGCATTTGATGCGGTCGTTGACGGAGTGACATGACCAACAGCGCTGATCTTTTCAAGCGCCGACGCCAGCCCCTCAGGGTAGCGGGTAAGTAGTGCGCCAGACGCGTCAGCAAGAAATTCACGCTTCCGAGAGACGGCGAGGCGAATCATCGTTGCGGCGATAGGGGCAAGAATTGCCGCGACAATGGCGATAACGAACATCATATTTCCCCCGCCCTCGCGGTCGCGACTACGTCCGCCACCAAACATCGAGATGCGCAAAAACATATCCGCCATGAGCGCAATCATCCCCGCAAGTACCACAACGACTGTCGAGACAAGCGTGTCACGGTTACCAACATGAGAGAGTTCATGCGCGAGCACTCCCTCGAGCTCCGTCTTGTTCAAAATTTTCAACAAACCAGTATGCACGGCAATTGCCGCATGCTCTTTATTGCGCCCCGTTGCGAATGCGTTTGGAGATGGGTCTTCCACGATGTAGAGCGCGGGCATCGGAAGTCCTGCGGTGATCGCAAGATTCTCGACAATATTCCAGAGGTCTACGTACTCGTCACGCGTCACCGGCTTCGCATGGACCATCGAGAGAACTAACTTGTCGGAGTACCAATAGCTTCCGATATTCATAAGCAGACTGATGACAACGGCAATGTACAAAATCATCGAGTTGCCATAGACCTGCGAAAAGAGGAGTCCCAATCCAATAACAAAAACGAAAAATCCCGTGAGCAAAGCCCAGGTTTTGGTGATGTTTTCAGATTGGTGGGTATAAAGTGTGGCCATGAAAAAGGGTATAGTGGCTAGGGTTTAGGTGATAGGGATCGGATAAGAGCATTCAACATTCTCATAACTTCATCTAGTAACGCCAGCGTTTTTTCAGTATCCTGTTTTGAAACAAACTCAAGACGCTCGGCTATCTTTAATTGTGTTTCAAGTTCTGCACCAGAACCGAAAGCTATCCGTAAAAATTGAAGATATTCCTGCCTCCCTTTTCGAGTATAACCTTCAGCGATGTTCGATGGTATTGAGACCGATGCTCGGCGCATTTGTGAGGTTAATCCATATATTTCTGACTTTGGAAGCAAATTGGTCAGTTCGTATACGAGAACCACCACATCCATCCCTTTTTGCCAAACAATCAACTCTTCGTACGATTTCATATATTTTCCTAGTGGCCAGTGGCTAACACCTAGGCCCTTGGATAAGCTAGAACTTCACCTCAACATTCTCCTGTGCGGCGTGTTCGTCAGGCAGGTCGAAAAATTCTTTCTTGGAGAAGTTAAACATATTCGCAATGACATTGCTTGGGAACGTTGCAATCGCAATATTTAAGTCGCGTACATTTCCATTGTAGAATCGGCGCGCTGCCTGTATCTTGTTTTCCGTATCTGAAAGCTCTGTCTGCAGTCCAAGAAAGTTCGTATTCGCTTTAAGGTCAGGATATGCCTCCGAAAGAGCAAAGACGGATTTGAGAGCACTCGTCAGCATGTTTTGTGACTGCGCTTGTTCTGCGGGACTTCCTCCACTCTGCATAGCCATGTTGCGGGCCTCTACCACCTTGGTGAGTGTTCCCTCTTCATGCTTCGCATACCCCTTCACCGCTTCGACGAGGTTGGGGATGAGATCATAGCGCCTCTTCAGTTGCACTTCAATGTCAGACCACGCCTCCTCGGCACGCGCGACAAATTTTACCAAGCTATTGTAGATTCCAACTGCCCAGAAGAGTGCAACGAGAATAATTCCTAAAAATATATATGACATTGATTTTATTGATTAGTTCACCAGTAATATGAGTACGCATTCTACCCCGTTTATTTCATTATGGCAATACTTGGGTCTTCAAACGAAAATAGATGAATCTTCCCGCGCGCCACAGTACATAAATAATGGCTCCCCAGAAGGCAAACTTAAACAGAAGGAGTGGAATCGAAACCAGAAGGACAAGGATGACATCAACAAAACCCGTGAAGTCGCGAATCATGTTTCGCCAGGCGGTCTTGAGCACGGTCATTGGGCGCCACTCATTCACGGAGATTGCAGCAGCAAGCTCTTGAGTGAGCGATACGTGGATGGATGAGAGTGCAACTTGTCTCGACAAATAATTCAGCTGACCTTGGAGCTGTTCAATCTGTTGGCGTGTATTTGAAAGCTCGCGCGACACAGAGAGAACATCGGGGATACTACCGGAACGCTGCATGAGCTCCTGAAGACGCGTCTCGGTAACTTTCAAATTCTTGAGGCGTGCATCAAGGTCTACGAACTGCGCAGAAACATCGGTC
>MHFY01000099.1:5237-5638 GCA_001805375.1 Omnitrophica WOR_2 bacterium GWA2_47_8
GCGCACGCTATCGATAAGTTTCGCGGCGACATCCACCTCTTCGACCAGAAGGGTAAGGTCAGCATTCTTTATGATTTTGGACACTTCCGCCGGCGCACTATTTTGTGGAGTCGGCACGGGAGGCATCATGGCGATTTCTCTTGTGACACCTTTGTCATATGCCTCATTGAACGCCAAGCTATCCCCTTGCATCATGGGCGCACCATATCTTTGCGCAAGTGAAGGCACCCCGGCGGAAAGACGATACGACTGTTGCTGATACCAAGCAAATCCCCAGATGACCGCAAGTAGGGTGACAACAAGCACTGCGAGAATGGCGATTTTTTTTGTCGACATATTTTTAAACGGAGATTGTTCCATACATAAAAAAAATTAGCGAGAAATGATGGTCACAGTATAGC
>MHFY01000099.1:5673-9910 GCA_001805375.1 Omnitrophica WOR_2 bacterium GWA2_47_8
CGCCACGAGGGGCGTGTATACTTCCTTCAACCGCTACTGAATCCGCCACCTTTCTTGAATCCGCCATTCCCCAGAGACAACCCTGTACCCGGGTCCGCAGGCATGCGGAGAGGGGGAGGCTGCAAAGGATAAATAATGATCCGATGAACGTTACCATCGATACTGCCGAAATAGTACGACTCACCGCGATCATTACTAAATATCTCTCTACCGTCTTTGTCGACATAAAACTTTCCAAGCTCTTCCCGCTTTGGGTCGACAAAATACGTAAGAATGGGTACCGTTTTCGACTTAACCTTTTTCATTACAACTCCTTGGTGCTACGTGAAAGAACAATATTGACCCTGTATAATAAATCATAGATACCAATTTGTCAAACATTATTAAGATAAAAAAATGCCCCCTAATGGAGGCATATTGCACGGTTTGGTCTAGCGCCGACCAATTTCTACCGACGGAATAAGTCTGTCGATAGTCTTCCTGCAATCAGGGTCACCACGCCGAGAGCATTCAACGAGCTCGTCTTCAATGCAGAGGCCATCTGAATCAGTAGGCCTGCCTGTCCGCAAATTGAAAGGTAAGACGCCCTCGGTCTGATCTTCATCGTCAGTGACATCAAGTATAGGTATAGGAAGTTTTTTGCGGCGAACGAGACGAACAATACGAGCTTTGGATATGCGAACTTTTGACATGCGAACTCCAGAAAATATTCATGCACCACGCAAAATAGTGATGTGACAAAATCTTATGTCATTCAAAAATTATGTCAATATGATGTTTCTGTGAATAATTGCGCCCGGCCAGTTTCCTGGTCGGGCGAGGGTTGCGGGTTAGTGAGCCACTGGTGGTGCGCTCGCCATCATCACATCGACGCCAAAGGCGTGGTCACCAGCGAACTTGACCGCCGAATTCACGACCTTGCCCAGCCAACCCTGCGCTTCGGCGCTAGCGCTGATGCGCATAGGGGTAGGACCGCCACAACTACATGGGATGAGATCCGTGTCAGCGGTGCAGCAATCGTCATCGTCCACGGGATCGAGAATTTTGCACACAATAATATGCTCCTATAAAAAATTAAAAAATTGAAGATCATTGCGTTGCTTTAACGCACTCCATTATATACATATTTTGGACATTTTGTCAAGCCCCCGTGGTGCCTTATTTTTCTTCTCGCAAAACAAACAAAAAACGCCCTCGATTGGAGGCGTTTTTTTGCACAAAGACGGACCTTGTATTTAGTAACCCATATCCCCCATCCCGTCCATCCCACCACCCTGTTGAGCTGGTTCTTTCTTCTCAGGAATATCAGCAATGGCGACTTCCGTCGTGAGAAGAATTGCAGCGGCAGACACTGCATGTTCAAGTCCCGCACGCGTGACTTTGACCGGATCAACAATTCCCGCCTTCAACATATCGGCGACCATAGCATCACTGGCGGCATCATAGCCCGCGTTTCCCTTCGACTCGATGATTTCCTTAATGAACACTGCGGCATCGTCTCTCCCCGCATTGATAACAATCTGCTTGAACGGCCACGAGAGTGCATCGGATACAATGTGATATCCGATAAGAAACTCTGAGTTTTCTTTATCGAGGTGACCCTTTTTGGAAGCGTCACTTTCGCTAATCTTCTTTTCCAGTGCACGAGCCACACGCACGAGTGTCGAACCACCGCCGGGAACAATACCCTCAGCAATAGCGGCTTTCGTTGCTTTCACGGCATCCTCAATCTTCAATTTGAGATATTTCATCTCCGTCTCCGTCGCAGCACCGACTTTCAAGATCGCGACTCCGCCTGTGAGCTTTGCAATACGCTCCTCAATCTTCTCCTTGTCATACTTTGATTCGGTTCGCGCCAGCTCCTTTTTAAGATGTGTGACGCGTTTTTCAACATCACCCTTCTTACCCTTGCCGTCGACGATAACAGTCTTCTCTTTTGTAGAGATGACGCGTCCCGCACGACCGAGCATTTCAACTGTAACCTTGTCGAACGTCAGACCCACCTCATCGGTGATGACCGTTCCACCGGTGACTGAGGCAATATCGGCAAGCACGTCCTTCTTGCGCTCTCCATAGCCGGGAGCCTTCACGGCCAGCGTTGAGAAACCACCACGGAGCTTGTTGACGACAAACGTCGTGAGTGCCTCTCCATCCACATCTTCCGCAAAAATAACGAGTTCCTTGTGTCCGCCTGCGGCCATCTTCTCAAGCAGTGGAAGTACATCCTGAATTGAGGAAATCTTTCGGTCGGTCAGCAAGATAAACGCATCTTTGTAGACTGCCTCCATACGCTCCGGATTGGTGATCATATACGGAGACACATAACCCTTGTCGAATTCCATTCCTTCAACGACCTCGGCCTCAATACCGAATGATTGCGACTCCTCGACCGTTACCACACCATCCTTCCCCACCTTCTTGATGGTCTCGGCGATTTTCTTTCCCATTTCGTCAGACTCAGCGGCAATCGTCGCAACTTGCTCTATTTCGTCATCCGACTTGATAGGCTTCGCCATAAGTCGGAGCATGTCTACGGCATCATGCAAACCAGCCTCCATACCACGGCGTACACCCATAGGGTTCGCGCCCATAGCAATACGACTCATACCCTCGCGCACAAGTGCCTGCATCAAAATGACCGCAGTCGTTGTTCCATCACCAGCAATTTCGTCAGTCTTCGATGCAACCTCTTTCACGATTTCGGCTCCCATATTTTCCATCTTGTTGGGGAGACTGATTTCCTTCGCGATAGAAACTCCGTCGTTCGTAATTGTCGGTGCACCATAGCCCTTGTCCATAACGACATTCCTACCGCGCGGACCGATGGTGATCTTTACTGCATCAGCTACCGTATCCACTCCTGCACGAAGCGCGCGACGCGCAATTTCTCCTGAAATAATTTGTTTAGCCATATTTTTTAAAATTAGTTTTCAATAGCTAATACGTTCGACTCTGATGTCAGTACGTGATCGGCACCCTTCACTTTCACTTCCTCCGCATCATATCCGCGCTTGAACCATACGGTGTCCCCCTCCTTTACTTCCATGCCGATGCGCTTGCCCTCTGCGCTGTAACGTCCGGAACCGATTGCAATAACGAGACCTCGCTCATGCTTTTCGTTCCCCTCCTTGCCGGGAAGAATAAATCCCGATGCAGTCATTGCCTCGCCTTCAGTGTCGAGCGGCTTGATAAGCACGCGATCTCCGAGTGGCTGTATCGCAAGCTTTGCCACATGTGCCACTGCACTTTTCTTTGCACCTACACTCTTCTTGGCTTTCGCCTTTGCTTTCGCTTTTGCCATATATGCTTAAAAATTACTGCTCATAAAATTGGTTGCTCGCCACCAATTACCATGGTGGGTGAGCAACCTCGATAACATTTTCACCAACTCAAACGTCACACCGAAATATTTCGTGTGGCATTCAGTGAATTGCCATCATTATATGGACAAGTGGAGGCACAGTCAAAAACACGACAGGGAAAATGCTCGGAAATACAGCGTTTTATACCCCCTTGTGCTCTAAAAGTAATATGCTATACTCTCTCCTACATGGAACTACTCGCGCAGGCACTGCCGTTTATACTGATTCTCATTTCCGTAGCCCTTTCAGGCCTTATTTTGCTACAGCGCTCCGGTGCTGAGCTCGGCGGCGCATTTGGCGGTGGAGATGGCGGAGGCGGAACGCTCTATACCCGGAGAGGTTTCGAGAAGATAATGTTCGTCACGACAATAGTCCTTGGCGTCCTGTTTATTCTCGCAAATTTTGCGTCACTCCTTCTCGGTAAATAAGGAGCTCATATTTCGTTACACACGAAGCGTGAGATACTCTATCGTCTGCGATACGGTCAAAAGAGTCTCGTTTGTAGTCCTTGTCTGTGTAATGGTTGGGTTTGTTATCACACGAACATCAATTAATTAGCATTTAAATTCTCTCTGTGGAGAAACTATCCGTATTATTACAACAACAGCGCGATAAGGGTGGGAGGACGTTTTCGTTCTTGCATTCCTTATTCACACTTCCCGTCACCATGAGACGGATACTGTTTTTGACTGCAATTATTTTTATCTTTAGCTCGCTCGCCTTACTCGTTCGATACAATGATCGCTTCTTGGTGGAAGTACCGCGCCATGGTGGGACATTGAGCGAGGGCATTATCGGGCGACCGCGCTTCATCAATCCTGTTATAGCAAAATCCGATGCAGACAGGGATCTGACGGAACTCATCTACTCAGGGC
>MHFY01000100.1:0-4929 GCA_001805375.1 Omnitrophica WOR_2 bacterium GWA2_47_8
CGTTCCCGGTATTTCTCTGTTTTTGGCAATTTTTCTTTATCTTGTCACCAGTATCGTCGCAAACATTTGGTTCGTCTTTTTTCTGGTTCGCCTGAATTGCCTGGTCGTTTCCTTTGTTTTTGTCATTTATTGCGCCGGCATCGCATGCATTATGCTCGTTTATCTAGGCCCTCCATTTAGTATCCGCTGTCCTTGGCATGGCCGTCTCTTCCCCTCTCCTTCCTTCTGCTGCCGGATCATCTCCTTGCCAGCAGCCTGCCCTCGATCGTGTAGACCGGGCTTCGCGTTATCTTCGCCTTCTTCGCCTTGGCATTCTTCTGCATGGCCATGAGGATTATCCTGTCCTCCTCCCTGAGGATTGCGAACGTGTTCCCCATGTCCTTGCGCGTCGTCTTGTCGAGCACGATCCTTCCCAGCCTGTCGCACCTTACTATTTGCATTTTGAATCTCCTCCGAATATTAGTTTTCGTGAAACTTTTGGAAAAGTTTCATTAGCATGAAACTGCGGCCCCGATACCGCAAAGGTTAAATAATTCCCGTCAATGAATGATAGCAGGAGATTGCTATGGTTGATATTCAAATACCCCTTCCCGTTGTAATCGCAAAGGAGGGGAAGTGGTTCGTCGCTTCTTGCCCGCCCCTTGATATTGCTACTCAGGGCATCACCGAGCAGGAAGTCAGGGAAAACATGAAAGACTTGATTGATGAATATTTCAGGGATCCGGATACTGTCAAGCCCGATATCGGGTCTGTAATGTCGGTTTCTCTGACAAATATTCCAATAGATATACCGGAAGGTGTTTTCCGTCGCAAAACTTCGACCGCTTCCACAGAATAAAGTTGTAAAAATACTGGAATCTAACGGCTTTTCTAAAGTCAGGTCATCCAAGCACATAACGTTCAAGAAATCATCAGAAGGCAAAGTGCTGACCACATGGGTGCCGCACCATTCAGAAGTTTCTGTATTCGTCATACAGCACATAATACGGCAGACGGGCAAGCCGAGAGAAGAGTTCGAGTAGTCATTCTCGTGCAACTCTGAATGAAGGCTTAAATTTTCTTTCTCGTAATAGTCATCAGGGATCACCATGCAGGAACTTGATTGGCTTTCATCGCATTCAGAAGAGGTTGAGAAATATAGCGGCAAATGGGTGGCTGTTACTCCGCAAGGTATCGTGGCATTCGGTGATTCTGCGGATGAGGTTGAATCAAAGCTCAAAAAGAAGGGGCTGACCTGGGATGATGTATATTGTTCTCCAAGGAAGCAACCTGCATAAGATTTCCTTGGGAACAATATGTGAAACCAGAAATCATGTCCGGATTCTTTTCTGGTTTCACTATATCTGATGAAAGTTCCCAGGAAAGACGAAGAGATGCTCGCAGTCGCATGAAGCTTTAAAATACTTTCTTGTCGATAATGTGAATTGGTGAAAACAATGCAAAAGCATTCGCACGCTCTTGACTGGATGTCAGCGCATCCCGAAGAGGTTGATAAGCATGGCGGCAAATGGGTGGCTGTCACTGACGGCGGCATTGTTGCCTCAGGCGATTCGCTCCCTGAAGTAAGCTCTGTCCTCAGACGGAAGGGTATGAAACTTGACGATGTCATGGTCATGAAAGTGCCAAGGAAAGACGAAGAGATGCTTGCATTCACATAAAGCTTTAAGTTTCCTTCTCCCTGATTAATCATTGTGACCGTTATGAAAGAGATAGATTTCTTTGCCAAGTTCTCGCCGGATATGGAGAAACACAGGGGCAGGCACATAGCCATAATCGGGGACAGGATAGTCGCTTCCGGAAGCTCTGCGTATTCTGTCTGGAAGCTGGCAAAAAAGAGGCATCCGTCGGAAAGGCCGGTGCTTGCTTTCGTTCCTAAGAAAGAAACCCTCATTCTGCTGTTGTGATTGCCATGAGATTTCCGTATCAGCGCGACAGGAGCTCTCTTTTTGGCGAGATTTACCGCCCCGTGGTCGAGTTTGAGGTCCATGTTAATGGCGGCTGGATACCAATTGTCGCTATTCTCGATTCCGGAGCTGATATTACGCTGCTCCCAAAATCTTTCCTCGATGCGTTTGGCTTTGAGCCGCGAAAGGAAGAAGTGAAGGAAGTGCGCGGCATTGGGGAAGGGCGGATACCAGTGGTCATCAAGACTATCAGGCTCCGGCTTTGCGGTGTCGAACTCGATGCAAAGGTAGCCATAGCCCTTGTTGAAGACGTTCCTTATCTCTTGGGAAGAGAGGACATCTTTGATAAATTCAAAATCCTGTTCTTCCAGGCAAGAAAAGAGGTTGTCATAACTCCTCTCTGACTTTTTCCCATCAACTGAACCGGATATTTCTTTCATTTTCATCACGGAATCTTCACCTTCCTGTTGCTGGGCTTGTACTTCTCCCTGAACCTGACCTTGTACAGCGAATCAAGGAAATCCGAGCCCACGTAGCCGGCGAGTATCGAGAACCTGACGTCGTTCTCCACGAACAGGCCCGCGATCATCCCTATCAGCGCCGACGCGACCAGCGTCGTGCCCAGGTACCTGATCGAGAGCTTCCTTCCCGCGCGTATGCCCTTCAGCACCCCTATCAGCCCGCGAACCGCTCCCCCGAGCAGCCCCGCGGCGACCACGAGCGCGAGCTCATTCATCCGAAGGCCCCCTTAATGCAAGTTTTAAATATTTCCTGCGCCTAACCATATGTATGAATGGCAAATCACGCAAGGAAAAGATGGAAGAGTTTGTGAAGAAGCATAAGAAGTTCTTTGAGGAGTTTGACGAATCCATTTAGACCCCCTCCGTTATTTTTCTGAGTTCTATATAGCTTATTGCCTTGTCGTAAAGCAAGCTTGTCTTTACTGCATCCAAGAAATCTCCGTCGCCGGAAACGATGTAGCATTCCAGCTGCATCGCAATGAACAGGTGCATGAAATTGAAAAGCGTCCTTAGCTTAAGCGGGGAAGACAGCGCAATTTCTGCCAGCTTCTCGTCAAATTCGTGTTTCGTCACGTATTCGCAAGAGAGGGCGGTGATAAGGTCGTTCCAGATGGCCTCAATTGTTTTTTTGTCGAGTCCGTGCCCTGATTTTAGCTCTCTAGCTACCTCAGCTTTTGTTATCACTGATGTGACGAATCCTATGCGCTCTTTTCCTTCAACCATGAACTTGTATTTCGATGGTAGGACAGCATCCTGCTTTGTCTTCACGGCCCGTGCCTGATTTGCGAAATAATCATGGATCATGTTCGTGTCCAGATATACCTTGATTTTCTCACTCATTTGATCTCCTCCTTCCGCCTACCAAAAACATTAAATATTTGTCATCTGCAATTGAGCTTATGGAACCCGAAGTAAGGTCTGAAATTGAGAACATCAAAAAACAGCTGGAGTTTCTCATGGAAAGACAGGAACATCTTGAAGATGCATTGCTCTCTCCTGAAGATGAGAAAGCTCTGCAGGAAGCCAGGAAAGATTTTGAAGAGGGCAAAACAACTGAACTTTCTGATCTCAAGAAGAAACTGGGCTTATGATTATGTTTTCTGTTGAATTCTCCAGAAGAGCCGGAAAATTCGTCGAATCTGCTCCAAGAGACGCTGCAAGAAGGCTCATTTCCGCTGCTGATGCTCTCAGAAAAGAACCATTCCCTCGGGGAGCTATTAAGGTCAAGGGAACTGGCAGCGTATTTCGCATCAGGGTCGGCGCTTATAGGATCACTTACGAAATTTACTTCGACAGGCAGGCCATTCTCATCGCTGACGTGGACAAGCGCGGCAGAATCTACGAAAATTTCTGATTTGCCGTTCTTTATTGTTCCTGCCGCCATCTCACCCATTCTCCCACGCCTCCATATGATGTTGCCTGTTATATTTTCCTGAATAATGCCATCCGCAGCCGCGCCGTCAGTGCGCTTAAATATTCCTCTGCGGCTAGTAATACTATGAGAGTCGAAATCAGCAAGTTGATAGTCGCAGATAGCGAGATCTGCCACGGGAAGCCGACATTCAAAGGCACAAGAATCATGGTCTGGCAGGTTCTCGAGATGCTGGAAGCAGGCATGTCTGTCGAGGAGATAATTGCAAGTTTTATAACGCCCCTTACAAAGGAGCATATCAAGGCAGCTTTGCATTACGCGGCTGACCTGACAAGAGGAAGAGACAATGTCACCGTCAGCGTCCCGCTCGAAGCCTAAGTTTCTGCTGGATGAGAACGTAAAGAAGGAACTTCTGCAATTTTTAGAAACAAAGGAATATGACGCTGTCGCCAAGCCAAAGGGGCTGACTAATGGCAGGCTTGCCGCTTTTTCGAAATCAGAGTCGCGTGTGTTCGTGACAAATGACGCGGACCTTGCTGATCCTGTTTTGTTTCCCAGAGAAAGCATATTTTCAGTGGTTTGGCTGCAGATTCCGCAGAACAAGCCGGAAGCGCTTCTCAGGGTATTCTCTTCGTTGCTTGAAGAGCGGCAGGCGCCTGCGGACTTTGAAGGGTACCTCATAATTTTAAGGGAGTCAGGCGCCGAAATCTCGCGCATTCCCGGGTCAAAAGACGTCTGAGTCGCGCCGCTTTTTTTTGGCATGTTTATCCTGTTCATTCCAGTCATTTTCTCACCCATTCTCCCAAGCCTCCAATCTATATTGCTCGTAGCCCTTGCGCTTGCCGTGAATCACCCAGAACACCTGTTCGCTGCTTGCAGGATTGCTTGATCTGATGACAAAATTGTTGGCATTCCTCTCCGCAACATAAACAAAGTCGCCTCCGTAAGCAGTCAATGAAACGTCGTACTCGCCCGTGATCGTCTCCAAAAATATAGGGTCTATCGCAACTGTCGCTGTCCCATTGGCAAGAGAAACCCTCCCCTCGTCCGTGAAAACATTGGTCGTCCCCTCCGTGGCGTAAAGCTTCCTCCACCCGTAGTCAGTGGTGTTGACAAGCGCGTTCTTCGTTCC
>MHFY01000100.1:5019-5274 GCA_001805375.1 Omnitrophica WOR_2 bacterium GWA2_47_8
GACGTCGGGACCGAACGCGAACCTGGAAGTGACTGCCAACACTCCAACGATAAGAATGAACGACACGACAGGCGGGTCATACTGGGACATGAAGCTTGCCAATGACGACACCATATATTTCGACAAGGACGGCACCACCCAAATCAGGTTCCTTGACAGCAGAATAGCAGTCACCAGGACAGGAACAGTCGGGAATGCCGGCTTGGTATATACAGGCGGGACGAACAGGTTTTTCGGCATAAGGCAGGACGGGAC
>MHFY01000101.1:0-3022 GCA_001805375.1 Omnitrophica WOR_2 bacterium GWA2_47_8
AAGCAGATATTTCATAATCTTCTAAGCAACGCCATCAAGTTCTCAGCGAAAGGAACATCCATCAGGATAAGGATTGTAGATCAGAAGGGCGCGATTCGGGTTGAAATCTCCGATCAGGGCATCGGCATCCCGAAGAAGGACGCAAAGCGCCTCTTCGAGAAGTTCTATCGCGTGGACAATTCCATGACGAGAACCACAGGGGGTACAGGCCTTGGCCTTGCGATAACAAAGCACTTGGTCGAGCAGCATGGAGGATCGATCTGGTTCGAGTCGAAGGAAGGCAAGGGGACGACGTTTAGCTTCACATTAAGAATAGGTTTGAAATAGCCGAAAGGCAGCGGATTCACTTTGAAAGAGGGTTGTTCTTGAAGGTAAAGTCGTGGGCAGGATAAATTCCCAGAAGTTTTATCTGGCCGTCATTATGATTCTTTCTCATGTCAGCATAATATCGTTCAAAGACTACTTTCTTCCTTGATGGGATCTCAAAATCCGCATAGAAGAGCCGGTTGAATACTTTAGTGGGGTCGCGATCGACCTGGCTCGGTCTTTCCCAGAATGTCTCTGGCTTGAATCCTTGGTGTTTGGCAGAGAGGACATATTGTATTGCCGATACCAAATCGACTGAATAAAATGCGAGGGTGGCCTTGAGGACGCCTTCTCCCCGGATGCGTTTTTCTATGTTGAAGTTGTACGAGGGATGCTTTAATGCGACAAAATGGGTGGTATTGAGAGGGTCATCCTGGAAGTGAGACTCGAATATGGTGAGGCCGTATAATGCAGCTGCTCTCTCATGGGCAATGGCCAGATGGTCGTATCGATTATCACCCTTCATTTCTGAGATCATGCGCGCGGATCCTGCTGTGTCTTCCTCAATCTTAAAGTTCAGCCCTCGCCGGATTATGTGTTCCTGGCATTGATCGATTGCCTGCCAATGGGAATGGACTAGCTTGCCCCGTAAGTTAAGCCTAGCTCCATTGCCCCCATAGTTTGGAGGTGCCCAGCCCATGAGGTTATGGACGACGGGCAAGTAAAGCTCCCCTATGATGCTGACTTCATGCTTGAGGAGATGGTCTATGGTCTTGATCACTACGCCTGCTTTTGAGTTTTCAATGGGGATGAGCGCAAGCCCAATGGAAGGAAGAACCTCATCGAATATCATCTCAAGGTTTCTGACGGGGACTGGTTTTAAGTTTAGATGGTGCATAAGGCCGAATTTTTCGATGGCTTCCTCGCTATTGGCGCCAGGCTCCCCTTGGTAGACTATGGGTATCTCATGCATGGAAGTAGGGTGAAATTTCCCCTTTATTAACCTTACTATTGTTACTACTTAAAAGTTGTTTATTTATGAATCGAATGGGTTGGCCTCAAAGACCACTACTTTTTTAAGATGCACAAGAACTAATACATCAATGGAAAAGGAAGAAGGAAGAAGGAAGTGGATCAAAGCCCTCTGGATAGCGGCAATAGGGCTTGGCGCATTCATTCTCCTCATCATCCTTCTTCGCCTCACTCTTGGCGTGAACTTCCTGCTAGGAGAGGAGATAGTGATAATCCTTACTCCCGAACAACCATCCCTTCACATCCATTACGGGGAGACCCAGAATGCCTCAATCGGCCTCTTAGTGCAGACGCCTCCTTTCTGCAAGGCATCGTGCACCTACACCTTTCGAGACAAGGGCAAGTCGAGCATCCTTGATGCGGGAAACCTCACTCTTGATGCGGGCCAGAGTGCACAAAAATCCTACGCACTTATGCCCTCACGCGTAGGTAAGGGGCAGGACATCTACAGTTTCGACGTGGCGTGCCAGAACATCAGGACGTTCTTTTGCCCAAGCGCAGGCAAGCAGTCCTTTCGATCATCCCTCATCATCGTGAACTATGACCTCTCCGAGCAGGAGAAAGCCATTAAGGAGGAATCAAAGGGAATTATGCTCCCGATTCTTGCAAAGCTTGAGAGCCTAGACATCGCAATAAAGGTCCAAAGCGAGCGCCTAAGGCTCCTCTCTTCAGCAAAGGTGGATGACCTTCAGGAGAGAAAAGCGGCGATAGAAGGGGAATTCTCAGTTCTTTTGCTCCATGTCGAAAGCCTTAGGGCGCTTTGGGGAAAGGAAGCGTACAGGGATCTTCGCTCCCAGCTTAATGGATCGCTCAATGAGACCGTAACCGAGCTTGAGCTGAATGTGACAACGCTCGCCTCTGGGATAGATGGTCGCATAATGCTCCATAACACATACAGTGCCAGGCTCCATGAGGCGGCAATGAAAGTCAATGGTGCAGGGGAGATCTATGCGCTTGCTATTTTAGGGGCGGATCTGGAGGCCAAGGCGATGGTGGATAAGGCCGCAAAGGATCTCAATGCCACGATCTCTCGATTCCTCACGACCAGGTTTGATGGGTATGGGCCCATAGAGGATGCCCTTGGGAATTTCACCTTGTTTGATTCGGCCATTGAGAACAGCACAATGGATCAGCGCGTGCGCAAGCGTGCGCAAGCGGAATTCCTCCTCGCAAGGGAGAGGGACTATGAGTGCCTGCTCAGGAATGGAGAATATGCATGCTTCATAAATGAGACTATCCCTTCTGTCTTTGAAGACTACCTAGAAGAAGGGAGAAAAAGGTGGAATGAGACTTCTTTGGTCATGGATTCGTGCGCATCATTCCAGATAATGCAGCAGGACCATTCAAATCTTCGCAATGCAACCAAAACGCGGTTGGAGGAAGAGGAGGTGACATTCCAAGAGACCGCATCGTTCAATGAGACCGTGCTCAATTGGTCATTGGCGCTTCAGGGGATTCTCTTTGCACGCTACAATGCATCGCTAGGAGAATCCAATGATTCATCGTTTAAGGGCATCATAAATGCCATGCTTCAAGCCTCGGCAAGCGTGCAGGGAAGCGGCCAGACAGGGCCGATAGGGGATTATCTGCTGCTTCATCTGAATCTCTCGCAGGAATCCAAAATGTATGTGGATGCCGCATGCCCGTTGCCATCCCAGTATCCCTATCATATCGCGGCCGATAA
>MHFY01000101.1:3032-5275 GCA_001805375.1 Omnitrophica WOR_2 bacterium GWA2_47_8
ATAATGGAGAAGGAGATCATTGTCGAATCAAGTATCGACACGGCACTCTCGGATAACGCTCCGGTGTGCTGCATCTTTGGCGAATGCGCTCCCTGCTGCACAGACGCAGCCTGCGCCTCTAATGAGGAGACCTATCCCGTGGTTTTCCTGCATGGCCACGCGTTTACTGCGCAAAGCACGCCTTCCTATTCGCTTGACGCATTCAATCTCATCCAATATGCGCTTGAGGACGAAGGCTATCTCAACGCAGGCATCGTGACGCCAACAACCTCCTCAAAAGATGCGGTGGCTGGGGAATGGGGGCTCTCTGGTAAGCCAATATCGGTGAAAGCAAGCTATTACCTTGATTCCTACCGCGAGGGAAAAGACTATATCATCGTGCCGACAAAGAGCGAGAACATCGACACCTATGCGCTGCGCCTAAAGGACATCATCGAAACAGTCAAAGAGCGCACGGGAAAGGACAAGGTGAACATCGTCGCGCATTCCATGGGAGGGCTGGTCGCTAGGCGCTACATCCAGGTCTTTGGGGATGGAGAGGTGAACAAGCTCATCATGATCGCAGTCCCCAACCATGGCGTCGAAGGGAAAGCGCGCGACTACTGCCCGCTTTTCGGGGAGCAGAAGGAGTGCCAGGACATGCAGGCAGCAAGCCTCTTCCTCAACAGGCTTAACGATCCATCAAAGCAGCCCAAGAAGGTGGAGATGTACACAATCGCAGGAGTTGGCTGCGGCCCTGGCAAGAATCGGGGGGATGGCATCATTTCAGCGCAGAGCGCGCATCTGGAGGGAGCGCAGCAATACAATATCACGGGCAGTTGTGGAGGGATTTTTGGGGAGCAGTTGCACACCGAGATCCTCGATGTCGAGAAATATCCTCGGGTCCTAGGCATCATCAAGCAGATATTGCACGGGTAGGGCGCCCGGCAGGCTTTATCTGGCCTGTGTGTATTTGATAGAGGGGAATTTTGCGGTACTGCTCGCTTGCCATTCTCTGCAGCCGAGTATTGAGTGTCGAAAGGATGTGGTCTGCGGAGATTTCGTGAGAAGTTGCGGCGCGCTCGTCCCCGATTATCCTTGCTATCTCGGATGCCTTGAAGAAGTCGCATGCATTCGCATAGCACTGCGCAGCAGAGGCCATCACGGTAGTCCTCCCGATGGGATCTGCGGTGCTCTCGGCGAGCGCAAATGCCTCCATTGCTAATCTCCTATTAGCGCGGAAATGGCGCATGATGTGGGGGTAATTCGCTTCGATGGAATCATAGACTGAGTCGGGAGCATCCTTTCCGTGGAGTAGGGCGGTCGCGTGAAGCATGAAAGCATTGGCATGCTTCTCAAACTCCTCTGAAGTGAGGGCTCTTCGCGGAAGGCCAAGGAAGGGATAAGAGACGGGCGTGTATTTTTCGAATACGGGAGGCCGGCCTATTCGTCCTTCTGGCGGTTCTGGTAATCGCGTCGTGATGTATTCCTGCGTCAATGGAACGCGCACTTTGGCGAAATCCTCGTCCTTATCCACGAGGTAGTGGATGCCAAAACCCATCACGTCGGCAAAGGCGTTCAATTGGCTAAGTGAAGGTAAGCTATTCGCTTTCATGCTGGCGATTGTCTGCGGGGTGACTCCCATCGCTTTCGCGACCGACCCGGAAGCGGAATGGGATTGCGCCTCAGTGAGGATGCTGATGAAGTAGGTCTCAGCAGAAGATTCCCGGAGTGGATGGTTTTGCGCCTCTACTGCCCTTCCTTCAAGCGAGAAGACGATCGGATGAAGGTGATAGGATTTCGCCAAGGGAAGGATGACTTTCTTGAGGGTGTTGGAGCGCCAGTTGCCCAGGCTGTAGGTGACAATGGAGTCAAAAAGCGCCCAATCCCTTGAAAAAGATACCTTCTCTGAAAGTAGAGGGTCTATGGGATCTACATCAAAATGGGTTTCGAATCCCATCACCGAGGCGAGCTTATCAATGACAGGACGGATAGGGGAATAGGAATCTTTATTGATGGTGATGACGGTATAGGGGGAGATTTTCATCATGTTTTTGAGGAGCGCGACAGGGATGCGCGAAGTGATTTCCGTGATGATGGCGTGGAAATAGTCTTTGCGTTCTTGGGACACGAGGGTGTCTAGCTGCCCTTCCCATGCCTCAACCGCTTTTCCGTTCTTTGTGTAGATGAAGGAGATGGTGCCTGGATGGGAAGCGGAGGAGGGATTTTTCACATGCCTTCCAGGGTGGTGAAAGATAGGGGCG
>MHFY01000102.1 GCA_001805375.1 Omnitrophica WOR_2 bacterium GWA2_47_8
GCGATCATATCAGGGCGTCCCTTGAACTGGGAGAGAAATCCATGGTCCTTCCACGGGCTTATCACCCTGCACTGTGGCATCAAGGTATAGAATGTAAGCTCGAAGCGCACCTGGTCATTGCCTTTGCCTGTCGCTCCATGCGCGAGGATGGTCGCTTTCTCCTTTTTTGCGACCTCCACCTGGGTTTTGGCAATGAGTGGGCGGGCTATTGATGTTCCAAGAAGATACTTCCCTTCATAGAGGGCATTTGCCTTGAGCGCAGGGAAGATGAACTCGGTCACGAATTCCTTTCGCACATCCTCGATATAGACTTTCGATG
Organism: Omnitrophica WOR_2 bacterium GWA2_47_8; assembly: GCA_001805375.1. Taxonomy (GTDB): domain Bacteria; phylum Omnitrophota; class Gorgyraeia; order Zapsychrales; family GWA2-47-8; genus GWA2-47-8. The sequence goes on from MHFY01000102.1 coordinate 320, forward strand.
CGCCAAGCTTGAGCGCTTTTTCTTTTGCTGCCTTGAAATCCTCCTGCTGGCCAAGGTCCGCAAGGAAGCAGACAACATCATATCCCTTGTTGATGAGCCATTTGAGGATGATGGATGTGTCTAGTCCTCCTGAATAGGCCAGTATGACTTTTTCTTTTGCCATGAAAAACCACCTCGTTCTGCCACGGAAGGCAGATTTAAATAGATTACTGAAATGGATTACTGCAATTCGCCGGCAGGCACGGCAGACGTCGAAGGAGTAACTGCCGGGACTATCTGGTAGACCATAAAACCGTTCACATACGCCTGTATTTGTTTTTCAATAAGATCAGCAGTTGTAGGCACATGGCCCTTCTCAAGGGGATTGGGGCAAAGGGTGTGATAGAGGCCAAAAAAATCAGAGGCGGATAGAGAGGCATGCCCCCTGACCCCATTTGGCAGTCTGAGATTGAGCTCAAGCCTTGTGGGCATCCCGCCTTCCCCGTTTCTTTTATAGAACGGCGTAAATCGCGCATCAGTGATGGTGGCATCGACTGCCCTAAGAGAAACACCTTCGGGATTGGCAACGTTAGTGTACCATATTTGTGCGCCTATTGTTTTTGCATCTATGCTTGCATCATTCATGATTCTACCCCCCGGATATTAATTATGTGCTGATTGTGTGGAGCATTCACGCAACTGAATGAAGGTAGTTGGCGACTCCTACCCTTGGGTTTTTCGGCGTCCTTACTGCGGGAAGCAGCACTGCATGTCGAGCTGCTTGCTCAAAGTCCCCCTTACCTTTAATGCCATTAAATCCCCATCCATGGACAGAATAGCTCCCAATCCCCTGGTAATCTGAAGGGACATCAAGATGATATCCTCCCTGGTGAAGATAGAATGCCTTCGCGTCTTCATCGCTTGTACGAAGGATGAATGGTCGCATCTCTCCTTTTTCATCTGTTAGGCGGGCTGTAGCATCAAAGAGCGTGGTGCCGATGCCATTTCGCTGCCGATCATGGTGCACAATGAAAGTGCCGATGTAAAACACATCCCCTATGCCAGGAATGGAAAGATCAAACACTTCCGCTACAGCTAAGGGATCCTTGTAGGTTCCCATACACCAGGCATGATGATCCCTTATGAGGCTCGCATCCTTTGTGCTAATCGCGCTCTCATTCTCAAGCCTTTCAAGGAGGCTTGCGTCTGAAAAAGGAAGCCTGGGATCAAAAGAGCCCCATCCGACAATTGCGCTGCGCAATACGGCTGCAAAAGGATGGCCTGGCGTCGGGGTTCCCCCATATGATCCAAGATTGTGATAATAGGCCGGATCCTGCGCCATGCCTCTTCTCTCGAATTCCCGCTGTATGAGCTCCGGCACGCCAAATTGCCATTGGGAATCGTCCACCCTGTACGAAGGACTCACAATCTCTGCATATCCTCTCGAGCTGAGGAACTGGAAGTATGGCGACGAGAGCTTGGCCATCTCATCCCTGATTGGTCCAAGGGGGCTTTCTATTCCTTTCTCCTTCCAGACCCTCCCGGGGGCAGCAATGCGCGCGATTGCTTCTGCTGCATCAAATTGCATCCTGGGAGGTAGCCCACCGCTACTTTTAAATATGACGACCCATAAGGGACTTTTTAGACAGAAAAGTCTGAAACTAGACATCTGTCCTATTCTATACATTTATTATTATTTTAGAACATTTATGTCCAAAAAGAAACATTTATATAGAACCGAGCCTAAGTAGGCTATTGAGCGATGTGCCTTCACGATTGAGTACCGAACCAATTACAAGGCACAGACGCTTACTTTTTTATTAGGGGCATGGCGCAGACGCAACTTTCTCTGTGGGTCGATGTGACAGGGATAGGGCTTGATCCCATGACCCTTCATAAGGTAAAGGAATTCAGAAGGCTCAAGAGATGACTGAAAGAATTGCCTGATCTGAGATCCGCATAGTTATAGCATACATCGATAGGATACATCGATCGTTTTTCATCAACACCGGGGGGTGGCGGGAAAAGGAAGAGACCTTTGTCCTCTATGAATGAGCATCACAAAGCAGACTCAAAAGTACATCCAGGAGCATCCTACTGTCAAGGACTGCCTCAAGAGGGGCCTTGTGAACTATTCTGCCTTGGCGCGCGAGATCGCCTTTGAGCTTGGACTCGATACGAAGAAGAACTTCGATGCGCTCCTCATCTCTGCTCGGCGATACCAGGCAAAGGTAAAGGGGGAGAAATCATCTCAGGACAGGGTCCTTTCCATACTCAAACAAAGCAGGATAGAGATCAAGAACCGCATGGTCGCCTTTGTCCTTGAGAAAGACTCTCCTAATGCCATCCTGATAGATGTCGAGAACCAGGTGAAAAAATCAGGGGAGATCATCCACGTAATCGAAGGAGCCTCGGCGATTACCCTGATAACCGTCTCGGAATTCTCGAAGCAGATTCAAAAATCCCTCAAACGCCATATCATCAGGGAAAATCCAAACCTGGTTGAGGTCGTGCTCAAGTCACCCAAGGAGATCGAGACCACAACCGGCATCATGGGGTATCTCTGCTCGCTCCTTGGCGAGAATGATGTCAACATCGTGGAGACCATGAGCTGCTGGACAGACACCATCTTCGTGATCCACGAGAAGGACCTCTCGAAGGCGATGGAGCTTTTGAAATTCTAGGGTCCAGAGCACAATTAGGGATGAGCGCTGGCTCTAAGGGACGAAGACTGATTAAAGATGCCTTGATGCTATGGATATCTCCTGGTAGACCCATTATTAAATGTGGCTAAAAAAGCGATCGATTTCCCGGTAAGATCCAGAACTTGGCATGGGATTTCACTTTAGGATCGAAGGAAGCATCAATGGGCCGATGCCCTAGCGCACAACGCCCCTGTTCTCGAGAAGATGGCCAAGCTTCTCCTGCTTCACCATCATGTATCGCTTGCTTGCCTTGTACACCGGAAGGATGAGCGGCACTCTTTCTGTGATCTCGAGCTGGTAATGCTGGAGGCCTTCTATCTTTCTTGGGTTGTTGGTAAGGAGCCTCATTTTCCTAACGCCAAGGTAGGCAAGGATCTGGGCCCCTACCGTGTAGTCACGCGCATCGTCCTTGAATCCAAGCGTGGTATTGGCTTCTACCGTATCCATCCCCTTTTCCTGCAGGGCATACGCCTTTATCTTGTTCGCAAGGCCGATGCCGCGCCCTTCCTGCTGAAGATAGACGAGAACCCCTCCTTCCCTTGCGATCTTCTTAAGCGCGGCATGGAGCTGGAGGCCGCAGTCGCATTTGGTCGATCCGAGGGTATCTCCGGTAAAGCACAGGGAATGGACGCGCACAAGGACCGGCTTTTTGGGCGAGATCTTCCCTCGGATGAGCACGGTGTGCTCCTTTTTCTCGTTGTCCTCAAAGACATGGATCTCGAATCTGCCGTACGTGGTCGGAAGATTAGCCTTTGCCTTGTGCGTGATGACGGATCTCATGGGAAGTTGGCACGGATGAGGTTATTTAAAGATTTGCCGATAAAATTGCCCATCAGACCGGCCTTCCCCATATCTTAGGCATGCGTAGCAGCGCTTCTGTTGCATAATCCGGCTGGCAGGACGCGGCAAGGATTTTTGGGAGATAGTGTGCCATGAGAACCTCAACAAAAATCTCCCTTTGGCGTTTAAATTTGGTATAGGGAGCGGCATCCTTATCATAGTAGCGAGGGTTGTTCTCGGGGCCCTTCCTTTCGAACCCGTCGGCCTGCAGCGCATATTTTCCCGCCTGGTGCGCAAGCGCTTTTGCGAAATTCGAAAGGGCCACTGATTTGCCAAGATTTCTCCCCAGGTAATGGGCAAAGTCAATGGCATCGCTAGGTAAAGGACTCTTTTTAGGGATGAGAGTCTCGATATTGAGAAGATTGTGCTTAATGCCGGCAAGCGGAATTCTTGTCTCGAGGTCACTTTCCATGTGCGATCCTCCTGTGTTAATTACCAGGTATCAGAGCAGCAGATCCGGCCTCACGATGATCGTCTGGCTCCTCTCCGGGCCGACCGATAGGATGGAGACAGGAACGCCGATGAGGGTCTCGATGCGCTGCATGTACCTGTATGCGGATTTCGGAAGATCGCCAAGAGTCTTGGCTGCAGAGATGTCCTCCCACCATCCGGTCATCTCCTCGTAGATTGGAACAGCTTCATCAAGGATCGAGATATCCGTTGGAAAATGAGAGAGGGGCTTTCCCTTGTATTTGTATCCGGTGCAGATCTTTATCTTCTTGTGGCCGGTGAGCACATCAAGTTTCGTCAATGCGACGGATTCGATGCCATTTAGAGAAACAGCATATCTTCCTATCATGGCATCAAACCATCCGACCCGTCTTGCTCTTCCTGTGGTTGCGCCAAACTCATTGCCTGCCTTTGCTATCTGCTCGCCAACCTTATCCTTTAATTCCGTTGGAAAAGGACCGTTTCCCACCCGCGTGGTGTATGCCTTGAGAAGTCCCAGGGAGGATTGCACTTCCTTGGGAGGAATACCAAGTCCGCAGGCAATTGCGCCAGAGGTGGTGTTCGATGAGGTGACAAAAGGATAGGTGCCGTGATCGATGTCAAGAAGCGTGCCTTGCGCCCCCTCGAAGAGTAGCCTCTTTTTTGAGGCTATTGCGCTCCACAGGTAAGGGGAGGTGTCTTTCACATAAGGCCTTAATTTGTCTGCGTATCTTGCGTATTGCTCGTAGAATTCATCCTTGCCGTATGCATCCTTCAGGGATTTCTTGTCCACGAACTGATGCATCCTCAGGCCCTTTCTTGCGGCTTTGAACATGTAGGCAGGGCCGATCCCCCGATTTGTCGTTCCAATCGCCTTTCCCGACTGCCTATCCATCTCGATGTGGAAGGGGAGGATG
>MHFY01000103.1 GCA_001805375.1 Omnitrophica WOR_2 bacterium GWA2_47_8
TTGATCATGCTCATCGTTGGGCAAATGGGTATTATTATGGGCTGTGGGAATGGCAAGGTCAGTCCAATGCAGCTTTCGGCCCACTTCTGCAATTTACGACTAATGGGACTCCGGATACCACGCCTCCGGTGATTAGTGGCGTCTCAGCTGTTCCGACGCGTGATTCGGTCACGATCAGTTTTACGGCCAACGAACTCTCGGATACATATACCCGAGTGATTTATCGGCCCAGCGGCACGGTCATTGTGACCTTGACGCAGTTTTTCTCACGGTTAATAGCGGCTAATACGCCTCATCAGGTCATTCAGTATAATTTACCGCCGAATATGCCTTGTGAGTATTGGGTCAGATCAACGGATGTATCAAATAATAGAGCGGAATCTCCATCGTTTACTCAGCCTGGGCGACAGTTCAGGACTTTGCCTTAAGGCAAGAATTAAAGTTTTTCAGTTTATTTTTTAATAAGCCTTGTCTGATCCTCTTCTGCCGGTTATACTTTAAGTAGCTTAACAGAGCATATCCTGTCTCATTGGTCTTCCGATTGCCCCAGGCCATTTAGCCGCAATGTACTAGCCGCATTTTCATCTGTCTAAAGCCTTAATATGCGTTGCAAATATTCCTAAAACTAAAGACTTTGTGTCTTTAAGGAAGGGTCAGAAAATGTCTAAATCGGTAAGAAAATCCAAATGCCCTGATCTCTCGTGGCAGAAGATCGTTGCCAAATACCAAAACCCCCAGCGGGGCAAAAGTATCTGGCAGCTCGTTAATACCTTAATTCCCTACGCGTTCCTCTGGTACCTGATGTATCTAAGCCTCGGGGTTTCGTATTGGCTGACCCTCGCCATTGCCGTTGTGGCCGGCGGGCTTCTGGTGCGTATTTTTATTATCTTTCACGACTGCGGCCACGGTTCGTTCTTTAGATCCCAAAAAGCCAATCGATTCTGGGGCTATGTGACCGGTGTGTTGACCATGACCCCGTATGATTACTGGCGCCATGAACACGCCCAGCACCACGCCGATGCCGGAAATCTGGACAAGCGCGGACTAGGTGATGTCTGGACCCTGACCGTCAAAGAATATCTCAAGGCGTCCCGTTGGACCAGGATCAAGTACCGTTTGGCGCGTAATCCCGTTTGTTTGTTTCTCATCGGACCGACGATTTTGTTTTTGATCGTGCACCGGATCCCCGGAAGAAAGGCAAGTGAGCGCAACCGTATAAGCACGCATTTGACCAACTTGGGGGTCCTTTTGATGGCGGCGGGGTTGAGTGAACTTATGGGCTTTAGGAATTACCTTTTGATCCAAGTTCCGATCATCGTGGTCTCGGCCTGCGCCGGGGTGTGGATGTTCTATGTGCAGCATCAGTTCGAAGGCGTGTACTGGGAACGTGACAAGAATTGGGATTACGTGTCCCAGGCCTTGAAGGGAAGTTCCTTTTATCAGCTGCCGAAGGTCTTGCAGTGGTTCAGCGGGAGCATCGGTTTTCATCATATCCACCATCTGTCCTCCAGGATCCCCAATTATTATTTAGAGAAATGCTACCGGGAAAACCCCCTGTTCCAGCAGATCAAGCCCATCACCATCCTCGCGAGCTTCAAATCCCTGACCTACCGCCTCTGGGATGAGCAGAACCACCGCCTGGTGAGTTTTGCGTATCTAAAAAAATACAAATTAAGTTAAATTGTCCAGAGCGAACCTGAAACATTTCTCGGGAATGTTTTAAACGCGGGTCCTGCCGCTCAATCACCCCACCGTCCTCGAAAATGGTTTCGACTTTCGCTCAACCATCCTTGAGATTTTTAAAGGACTGCGGTCGGTGGGGGCCCCATTTCGCGTCATCCGCTTTATAAATTTTATAAGATTACAAAAGCGAGTCTAAAATATTTCGCAGGGACGTGACCCTAGGCCTTTTCGGGCTTGGTGTCCCCGTAGGGGACGAGAAAAGGCCGGGTCCCGAGCGACGAAACGACGCGCTGGGTCGTTTCAAGCGTTCCCGAGAAATGTTTTAGACTCGCTAGCGGAGGGATTCGCCCGAGTGAAGCATGGCCACGCCGGGGCCATGCGAACGTTCCGGCGTAAGGCACACCCTTCAACGCTCTTCGAGCGGCAGGACCCGCTGTTTAAATTTCGACGCTTTCCGTTTCTTCCATTGACAAACCCCCGTCGATTTAGTAAGATTTTTCCATCTTCAACAATTAAAACACGGGCCAATTCATTGCCGCATGCAGCGTCCATTTTTGCTGTCTTCAATTTTCAAACCCAATCCAAGAGTCTGTTTTTAAGGAGATCCCGCAGTCTGAGAGGAGATCCCGCAGTCTTCGCTCCTGCCTGCCGGCAGGTCGCTCAGGTTTGCGGGATAAGTTCGGCCTTATGGTTTACGTCGTTTCACTCCGTAAATCATGGTTCTCATTTATGTACTGACTTTTCCTGAATGAGCTTAGAAGAAGTCAGTACTATCCCAATTTCATCTTGGATGGAATTGGAAAATTCATTAAGGTAAATTGGGATGAAAAAATGCCGAAACTGTAAGATCGTCTTCCATCACCCTGACCGGGTGCGCTGCCTGTATTGTGAGACCCCCCTGGTGGTATTGGAGGACAACGATCCTGTGGATGACGCCATCGCGTTCTTGTCCACGGAGGATGATGCCCCGCCGGTCCTTCTGTCGACTGATATCCGGCCCCTGGAGCAGGTGATCCGGGGCAGGGAACCGCGCCCCAAAGAGGCGCGTGTCGTTATCGGCAATTATTTCAAGTCACGCACCTTTTATTTTTTTTACGGGCTCAGCCGCAATGAGCTTAAAATGGGGCAAGTGTATAAACGGTTCTTTGTCCAGCCTTTTAATTTGGCCTTTTTTTTGATGATCCCCTGGGCCGTCATCAACGTGGTCGATTCTTTATTTTTCCATCTCCGGTATAAGATGTACTGTCCGGTCTGTAAATGGAAATACACGGGCCGCAGCGCTACTCACGATCCCCGGGAATGCGCTTATAACCGGGAATACACGCTGGTCATCAACGCCATCCTGTCGGGGTTCATCGCCCGCATTGAACCCACGTTCCACAGCCAGGCCATGGCCGAGGTGAAGAGGGGGCAGCGCAGCGCATACCATGAATTGTGCACGCATAAAAATAAATTTGAAAAGTCTCTGGATATCGCCAGCCTTTGTTTTTCCTGCGGCTTGATAACATATTTCACCATGGCCGTATTGGTCCCGCTGATCGGAGATCTATTGCTGCTTTGAAGAATGACGGGTGTTCGAGTGCCGGGTGCTCCGTTGGTTTTAAAGGAGTGGCAGACAATGTCTGCTTAACATTACTGAGGAGGAATAATGATCAAATGGGATGACGCCTATTCTACGGGGATCCTGATCCTGGACGAACAGCATAAAAAACTTTTTCAATATTTGAATGACCTGGAGGGCGCGATCCATGAGAAGGATGTGGGCAACGAGTTGATGTTGAATGTGCTTAATTTCTTTCAGGATTATATCAATATCCATTTCGGCACGGAAGAATCCTGCATGCACAAGCATCATTGCCCGGTCGCCCAGGCCAACCAGAATGCCCACCGCCGTTTTATTGAATTTTTTGATGGTTATAAAGAGCGCTTGAGCGCGAAAGCGATGAACCGCCAGCTTTTAAAAGAGCTCCTTAAGTTCTCGGAGGACTGGATCGTGGAGCACATCTGTAAGATCGACGTCCAGCTGAAACCGTGTGTGGAAACGGCGTCAGATTAGTATTTAGGATCTTTGGTGTAAACTATGTGGGTCAAAAAAACCGAACAAGCGTTTGAGGCTGATAAAAACCGAAGGGGCTTCTTTTGGTCCAGTGTAGTTTTTTTTACGGTCATTATCGTCTTCTGTGTTGTGACCGGTAAACTCTTCGGACCTGAGTTTGAAATGGGCGGCCCTACCGAGAGTCCAGGGGAAGTGGTAGCGCAACTTCCTTTTATTTTCGGCTATTCTGTAATTTTAGGGATAATTGTTACATGGCTTTTGGGATGGAATTACCGCAAGACTTACGGAAAGAATTATCCGTTGCTGTGCGACCGCTGCGGAAAGACTAAACCGGAAGGGCCGGATGGCCATTGCGCCTGCGGAGGGCGGTATATCAGCATTGACCGCATGAAGTGGGTGGAGAAGTAATGAAGATCGAATATCTAAAAGATGGTTCACCTGATTGCCCCATCCTTCGTTTATTTGAATTTAATAACGATGAGGTTGCAAGGTTAAAAGAAGGGCTGGAGAAACTTCGAGATGGAAAAACAAGGCGGTTTGAGTTTCATAGGGAAAGTTACGTTGCCCCCGTTAACAATTGCCAGTTAACCTTTGAGATCGGCGATTTAAATAAAGGCGTTTATCAAGCTGAGGATTCAAAGTTTGTCTGCGGTTTAAAACGATCCGGCTATGCCGCTATTCTTGGTTTTCTGGAACCTTTTTGCGTAAAGCCCGCGGCAAAGGACGTTTATCAATGGCTGGATGAGACCGGTGAGATCGCTTTATTGCTGTCGCGAAAAGGAAATTGGTAAGCAGGGGCACAGCGGAAGGGATAAAGGAAATAAAGGGGATAAAGGGGACACCTTTTTTGCTGATTTTTACCCTGAATTGGCGGCGGCCGCTCAGAATTTGAAAAGTGAACGGCCGTTCATAATTGGAAATGGCTATCCGTGCTTCTTCGAGGCACGGATTTTTAAATCAGGAATTGCTAAATGCGCATTGGCGTGTGAATATTAAAAAGAGTGAATGGCTCATTGACATGACGTACGCAATATGGTACGCTTTGACTAAAAGGCCGTCCGCCATACTGTGCAGCGGACGAGCCTCGTTCATTTCCTTCTTAAGAGGGAATGAGGAAAAATGAACGGGAGAAAAAGATGACTTCACTGACCGCCAGCCAGGCAAGAGCAAAATTGTATAAATTAGTTGATGCGGCCGCTCATTCGCATGAGCCGATCCAGATCACCGGCAAAAGGAATAATGTGGTCCTTGTATCCGAAGAGGATTGGAGGGCCATTCAGGAAACGCTTTTTCTTTTATCCATCCCCGGCATGCGTGAATCCATCCGCAAAGGTTTAAAGACCCCCCTCGCCAAATGTACTAAGAAATTAAAATGGTAGATATCAACCCTTGGCAGATCGTCTATACGAAGCAGGCCCAAAAGGACGCGAAAAAAATAGCCCGGGCGGGTTTAAAACCGCAGGCCCAAAAGTTGCTTGATATCCTGGGCAAGGACCCTTTTCGATCTCCTCCTCCGTTCGAAAAACTGGTGGGGGACCTGCAGGGAGCATATTCCCGCCGGATCAATATTCAGCATCGGCTTGTATATCAAATTTACAAAAAACAGCGTGTCGTAAAGGTCCTGCGCATGTGGACGTATTATGAATAAAAGGTATTCCCGTGCCCAACCGTAAGATCCAGATCATCTGCACCTTAGGCCCCGCGAGCCAGCGCAAAGACACGATCCTTAAGATGGCGCAAAGCGGGATGAACATGGTGCGCCTTAATTTTTCGCACGGAGACCACCGCGCCCACCAGGCCCTGATCAACACGGTCCGCTACGTGAACCGCACGCATCACCAGAATATCAAGATCCTGCAGGATCTTGAGGGCTACCGTTTGCGCGTGGGGGCTTTGCGTCATCCATCGGAATTGATCAAATACCAGCAGGTGTGGATAAGCAGCGATAAAAATGACACGCATGCTATTCCGATCGATTCGGATATCACGCTTAAACAATTGAAAAAGGGGATGGATGTCTTTATCGATGACGGGAATATCCATCTCAAAGTTTTGGGCCGTTCCAAAAAAAGGATAAATCTTGAGGTTTACCAGGGCGGGACCCTGAAATCCAACAAGGGCGTGAACATCCCGGCGCTGAAATTAAAGCCCAACATTTTGACCGAGAAAGACAGGCAGGACATCGCCTTCGGGATAAAGAATAAGGTTGATTTTATCGCGCAATCGTTCGTCCGTAACCGGGAAGATATCCTGCGCGTCGCCCGCCTGGTCAAGCCGAGATTGCCCAAATGCCAAATTGTCGCTAAGATAGAGAACCAGGACGGGGTGAAGAATTTAAAGAAGATCATGCAGTCCTGTGACGTGATCATGGTGGCGCGCGGGGACCTGGGCGTGTCGATGCCCATTTATCAGATCCCCATGATCCAAAAAGAGATCATCTGCGAATGCAGGCGCCGGAAAAAGATGGTCATCACCGCCACCCAGATGCTGGAAAGCATGACCGTCAATTCCCGCCCCACCCGGGCGGAGGTGACCGACGTGGCCAACGCGATCATGGACGGGACCGATGCCGTGATGCTGTCCGGGGAAACAGCGGTGGGGTCTTATCCGGTGAAATGTGTTAGAATGATGCGTCAGATCATCACCTATACGCAAAGCCGTCTGCCGTGGGTTTGCATTTTGTGATTGTGGAATTCCCGCAGTCTTCGCTTCGCTCAGGTTTGCGGGATTAATTCGCGCAGTTGACTTACGAGCACTTCGTTCCGTAAGTCAAGCGCTCATTAAAAATAAGGAGCCTCTCATATGACACTACTTTTAATTTTACTCGCCGTCGTTGTACTGATCGCGCTGTGGGCGATCGGGGTTTACAATCTGCTCGTGTCGCTGAACATCCGGGCGGACAATGCCTGGAGCGACATCGATGTGCAGCTTAAGCGCCGGTACGACCTTATCCCCAATCTTGTGGAGACCGTCAAAGGCTACGCCGGCCATGAACGCCAGACCCTGGAAGCGGTGGTCAACGCGCGCGCCAAGGCCATGAACGCCACCGGTGTGAGCGAAAAAAGCGGCGCGGAAAATATGCTGGCCGGGACCTTGAAGTCCTTGTTCGCCTTGGCGGAAAACTATCCGCAGCTGCGGGCCAATGAAAATTTTCTCTCTTTGCAGAAAAGCCTGAGCGAAATAGAAGAAGCGGTGCAGTCCGCCCGCCGTTATTTTAATGCGGTCATCCGGGATTTTAATACCGCCCTGCAGGTCTTCCCGAACAATATGCTCGCCGGGATGTTCAATTTCAAAAAACGCGATTTTTTTGAGCTCGCGTCAGAAGGCGAAAGGCAAACACCCCAAGTAAAGTTTTAAGGAATTTGATGCGGAATAATTTTCTTTTAGCATGGGTTTTATTTTTTTGTTCTTCTTTTTCTTCCGCCTACGGCTGGGTCATCGACAACTACGGCGTTGACCTCCAGCTGAACCAGGACGGCTCGCTCACGGTCACCGAGAACATCCTGGCCAATTTTGATACCCCGAAACACGGCATCATCCGCCAGATCCCGGTCGAATACAATGACGAACGGGGGCACAAACTTTTTTTCCGGCTGCATCTTTCCGGGATCCTGGATGAGGACGGCCGATCCTGGCATTATGAAAAGTACAGGGAAGGTTCCAATTTGGTCTTTAAGATCGGCGAGGCGGAC
>MHFY01000104.1:0-2473 GCA_001805375.1 Omnitrophica WOR_2 bacterium GWA2_47_8
GGAAGAGGAGGGGGAAGTCCTCTCCGCCAGGACGATTGAGATGGCCTGGACATGGCTTGCCCGGTCGTATGAATATGCTGTGCTTGAGGGCCTGATTCCGGAGAATCCATTTAAAAAATGTATTCCCAAACCACGAACGGGCTCCTACATTGCTTAGCGCGGCGCCCTTCAGCAAAGTTCAATCCCCAAACGATGAAAGAAAAATGATGCGCGGGATAAGCGCTGCCGTTCTAGTCCTCGCGGTCCTTTCCGGAGGCTGCGCGACAACTTTGTCAAAAGAACAGCAGGCAACCGCGAAGACACTGGATTATGGCGGCCCGCTTACCATCGATTATAAACAGGCGATCAAAGATTATTTTAATGCGCAGTTAAAAGACCCGTATTCCGCCCGGTACGAATTTGAAAATACGCCGGGGAGGCTTGTTTATAAGCCGGGTCTGTGGGAAGGGGGCGGAAAATATACCCGGATTCTCTATTCTGGATACTATGCGACGGTCCTGGTGAATGCAAAAAACAGTTTTGGTGCTTATATTGGCGCGGTAAGGTACGGATTTTTGTTTAAAAACAATGAAATTATAAGAGTATTCAGCCAGGCCGATTCGGGGGCATTTTATTATCCCGATGCGGATAAAAATGTTCTTTCGTAGAATACAAAACGAGATAGAAGGTGCCAAGCACCAAAAGCGGCACTTGCCCCATTGGGCAAGTACGATTTCGGCAGGAATTTGACATTCCTGTCCGAATCGGCAATGAAAGATGTCCAGCTGCCTTTTTTTACCAATGTTTGAAAAAAGTACAAAATGGGGTCAAGCTGGAATGGCGCTTTGATTGCCAAGCAACTTGATCTTGCGTGTATTAAAGGTGCTGTACTATGCGTCGCGGATTTGAAGAAATTCATCAGCTTGCCCAAAAAGCAGCCCAATGGGATTTGGATACCGACAAGGGCTATGAGGCCTTCCGGGAGTTTGCAGAAGAGGTTGGGATTAAGGAGGAACAGCTTGCCTATTACCTTAAATGCCTACCAAGCGGCTGGTGAATCCGGGCTGAAGGCCTTGACCTACAAAAAGACCATGCCTGAGGAAGTACGGATCGAGGCAAGCCGGAAGATGAATGAGTATTTTGCCGCGCGACTCCCTAAGAATGAACATGTGGGAAAGCTCTGGTTCCAGGTGGTCGCCAAGGATAACCGGATTACGGCATCTGAAAGACGGCCTTATTTTCAAGATCCCTCGAAAACAACCACTAGCGAGTTTTTTCAGGTTCGCTACACGGATTATGATGGCAAGTGGCACCTGTACTGGAAACGCGCTTCCGGAAAATGGTGGCCCTACGTTCCTACCCGCGAAATCAATTCCATTGACGACTGCCTCGCCGAACTCGAAAATGATCCCCGCCACTGCTTTCTAGGCTGACGCAAAGCACTTACTTATAAACTTCCCTTGATTTCCGGCGTTCTTAGCCGATCCCAAAAATAAATTTCCAGAGAGACACTTTTCAGAGCATCTTCGTTCTTTTTAGCCCTTCTTTATAAAAAATTTCCAAAACCTGTGAATGCCTAACCCGAAATAGGGCGTTTTGGCCCAATACTATGGAGAGGGGTGTGGAAAGGAAAAGTTCAAGATTTCTAAAAATACTTCCCAAAATGTCCGGGTCTGTGATCCGGAACCACCCCTTTTGGACCAATACTATGGAGAGGTGTTGTTCTGATTTTTGTCAGAAAAGTACACTTTCCTAGCGCAGGACCCGCTGATTTTGACCAATACTTATGAGAGGACTGTTTGTTCCGGTAGGCTGGCCGGGATGCTCATTTTATAGAGTATCGCCGTCACACCGGGGAGAAGAGGAGGGGCGAAGTTATCTACGCTCCCCACGTTATCGTAAGTCATTGCGCCGCTTGCCTTCGCGATTGAAGACGCGCTCCCGACCACAGTCCCGCAACATAGTGAGTTTGGTACTGTGGTCGGGAGCTTGAACGGACTTCGGCAAGCGGCGGAAAGGAGTCGTTTTCGTGATTATCACCAAAAGAGATCTTTTGATTTTGTGGGTATGTTTGCAGCAAAAGTTTATGACTCTGCTCCAGATTGCAAAGCTGTTTTTCCCGGAAAGTGAAGATGTGTTCCATAGACCCATGACCCGGGTGTGCGAACTGGTGGACGCAGGCTATTTGAGCGTGGTGGTGCTTAAGGTTACCGGCAAAAGGTTCTATATCGTCACTGCGAAAGGCGTAAAGCTTTTAAAAAAGCACAAGCTTTCCGACGGTCTCCGGGCTGTTAAAAAAATCAATCACCTGAGCTTTGAGCATGACGAGTGGGTCACGGATGTGCGGATCATTTTTGAAAAGCGTCTCGGGATTGCCGATTGGATACCGGAAAGAGTATTGAAGCAAAAGAATGTCCGCAAGAAAGTTCCGGATGGAATTGTAACGCAGTATGGCATCCAGTACGTGATTGAAGTGGAGAAAACGCTTAAGAAC
>MHFY01000104.1:2479-4692 GCA_001805375.1 Omnitrophica WOR_2 bacterium GWA2_47_8
TCTTACGTGCGCATTTTTTTGGAAACTTGCAGCACACACTACCCCGAAGCCGTGATTCTCTACATCGCAGGAAATGAAACGGACAAACTGTGGCTCATGAAGCAGGCGGAAGGCTGGGAACGCATCTACTTCGCCAAGATGGATGATTTTATACGGATGGAATGGGAATTGAAATTTGAAAATCCAAAAGGTCATATGATTGAGTTCGGCCGCGAGTATCAAGGGGGAGTTCATTTCAATGATCCTGAAATAGAAGTAATGGATGGAGATGATGGCCTCAGCGATATTCATGAAGCCGAACAGGAATATCTTCGGTTTAAGGAAGAAGATGCGAAGCTGAAGTAAGAATTTTAAAATCAAAGGAGGTGTGGTATCTGCGCAAAATAGTAAAATTAGAGCGCGATACGGACGAATATTTAATTCAGGGATGGTCCAAACAATACCGGCGGCCGGTGAGTCTTGCGGAGGTCCGGGAGATTAATGCCAACCTGTCCGCATTTGTGGATGTGATGGAACGCATGGAGCACTATTTGAAACAGAAGCGCCGACAGAAAAATCGCTCTGAATCTTGAGAGATTTTGTTTATACTCATGACAACAGGAGGTCATTCGTGCGGACAAAAGAAAAAGCGGTGCAGGCGGCTTCTTTGCAGAGTGCGGTTTTATACATCCGTGTTTCAAGTAAGGAGCAGGCTGAAGGCGGATATTCCCTGGAAGCACAGAGCAAGCTCTTACGGGAATATGCTGTACAAAAGTCCTACCGAATCGTCTACGAATTCAAGGATGAAGAAACCGCGAAAGAATCCGGCCGCAAAGCTTTCAATGAAATGCTTCTCTACCTCAAAGAGAATCCTTCAATCAAGTATCTTTTAGTCGAGAAGACGGATCGCCTTTCCCGGAATTTCCGCGACATTGCCACGCTTGAAGATTTGATGAACAAGCAGGACATGCACATTATGCTTGTGAAAGAGAATGTCGAGATCCACAAGGATGCGCGCTCCAATGAAAAATTCATGTTCGGAATCCGGGCGGTGATGGCCAAGCATTTTATTGATAATTTGTCCGAGGAAACCAAAAAGGGGCTGAACCAGAAGGCGGAGAACGGGTATTATCCGGGACTTGCGCCATTGGGCTATAAAAATATCAGCGATCCCAAGGATTCGAAACGAAGGATCGTAGCTGCCGATCCGAAAACCGTTCCCCTTGTGCGCGAAGTTTTTAATTTATATGCCACAGGGCAGCATTCCTATAACGATCTTACAGATTTAGCCCACAAGTACGGCATCCGCTCACGCATCGGCAAGCCGCTTCACCGTTCGCGGATTGAGAAGCTTTTAAAAGATCCCTTTTATTATGGCTACTTCCTTTGGGGCGGGAAGCTTTACAAAGGCCATCATCCGGCCATTATTGACCGCCCGATCTTCGACAAAGTGCAGGAGGTTATGATGAAAAAGGCGAATGGTTTAACCGGGCATCGCGGTGTTTTGCTGGCTTATCGCGGGTTCCTGAAATGCGGGGATTGTGGATGCGCCATTACAGGCGAACGTAAAAAGAAACCTTCGGGCAGGGAATATATTTTTTACCACTGCACGGATTATTACGATAAATGCAAAGCCAAAAAACAGTATTACACCGAAGCGGAACTGGAAACGATTTTAGACGGGATTGTTCAAGACCTTCAAGTGGATATGAAGCTTTCCGCGTTGATCCGCTGCGGGCTTAAAAAGAGCGCCGAAGATCATGAAGAAACCATGAAGGGGGAGAAGGAAAACAACCTTCAGCAGAAAAAGACTTATGAACGGAGACTCCATAAGCTTTATCTGGACCACGTGGACGAGCTCATTGATAGAGAATTTTATCAACGGATGCGCTCCGAGTGGCAATTGGAGCTCGATGCTATTAACCGCAGGCTTGCGTCCTTTGATCATGCCGACCAACGCTATTATGACCGCGGGATTTTATTCCTGAGATATGCGGAGAAAATACGCGCCCATTGGGATGCCTTAAATGGGGATTCCTACGAAGAGAAAATTCTCAGGGGGGAACTTCTTAAAGTCCTTCTGGCCGCGGCCCGGCTTCTCAACGGAACCCTGGAATATCAGTTCCGCAAGCCGTTTGACGAACTCGCGAAACTCCTGCGAAGACAGGACCATCAAGGTCCTGCGAGCGTGACGGAATCAAAGGATTCCGGCCTCGGTTCGAAAGAAAAGAACT
>MHFY01000104.1:4723-4890 GCA_001805375.1 Omnitrophica WOR_2 bacterium GWA2_47_8
CCAAGGTCCACAACCTTGTGCTCTAACCATCTGAGCTACGCCCACCGTGAAAAGTTGGAAATTAAACATTGTGAAGGGGATAAGAAAGTTTTATAATGCTTTCACAACGGCACGCATCATAGCATAAATTATGAAAAAAGCCAGAAGAGCTTCAAAAACCACAGCTT
>MHFY01000105.1 GCA_001805375.1 Omnitrophica WOR_2 bacterium GWA2_47_8
TCCTGGACAAAGCGGAAGAATCACCCGTTCCTTCTTAAGGATTAGAATTATTATGTGGGACTGCAAACATCGCGATATTCAAGACAATTGTCGCCGCCGGAAAACACCGTGTTATCCGGGCGGAAAGCTGTGCGTCCTGGAAGGCAGATTCGAGTTCCCCTACCGTCAGGAACCCGATGGACTGGCGCACCCTGCCCATCCATCCCCCGCTCAAAAGTCCAAACGCCGAAGAAATTCATCCTCAAAGTAAGTGATTCTACGTAATAATTTACGTGTTTCATCTAATAAAAATATAAATATATATTGTTTACACTATACGTATGCCAAGTGTCGATTTTACATCAAATTCCGCCCTTTTGACCGAGGCCGGTCAATGTATCGTTGTCGGCAACCCGAATGTCGGTAAAAGCGTGATCTTCGGGCACCTTTCCCGTCAGTATGTCGTAGTTTCGAATTACCCGGGTACGACGATCACCTTTACCAAGGGGTGGATGAAGATGGGCGATAAAGCCGCGGTCCGCATCATCGATACCCCGGGCATTAACAACCTCCTACCTAATTCCGAAGATGAGATGGTCACCCGCAATATCCTTGTCTCGGCCAGTCCCTCGGATAAGATCATTCAAGTTTTAGATACTAAAAATTTGGCCCGCGGGTTATTTATTACGCTTCAGATCAGTGAGATGGGGCTTTCCGGTCTTATGGCTCTTAATATGTGGGATGAAGCCCGGCTACGGGGGTATGAGGTGGACCATAAAAGACTGAGCGAAGTTTTCGGCGTGCCGTGCGTGCCGACGATCGCGATCCATAACCGGGGATTACGGGAATTGAAAAGAAATGAAGGGGCGCGGTTCAAATATCAGCTGAAATATCACGCGATCATTGAAAGGGCTTTGATCGATCTGTCGGAATTTTTGCCAGCGTTAAAGGTCTCCATCCGTTCTTTGGGCCTCATGGTCTTAAGCGGAGAAAAGACCTTTTTGGAATTTTTGAAGGAAAAAGTCTCTCCTTCGGTGATGAAAAAGATCCTCGCTATCCGGGAAGAAACGGCCATGCGTGTCATGACAGATTTGCGTTTGATGATCGATTCAACGCGCATGGCGGAGGCCGACCGCATTGCCAGGATGATCCTTTCTCAGGTACAGGAGCCGCAGAGACGGCGGATCTGGAACGGGCTGGAAAAGACGGCCACGCATCCTATCGCCGGATTCGGCCTTTTGGCAGGGGTCCTTTTTCTTATGTATCAGTTCGTCGGGGTCCTGGGCGCCGGCACTCTGGTCGATCTTCTGGAAAATAAATTCTTCAATACGATGCTCAATCCGGTCATCATCCAATGGTTCGATCGTGTCTTGCCGTTTCCGCATCTGCACAACCTCGAGCAGGGAATTATGGTCCCCGGTTATGTACGCATGGCCGCATTCAGCCTGCCGCAGGAGGTCTTTCGTTTTATCCATGATTTTTTTGTCGGCGAATACGGTGCGGTCACCATGGCATTGACCTACGGGCTGGCGATCATCTTCCCGGTCGTTGCGACGTTCTTTCTGGCGTTCGGGCTACTCGAAGACCTTGGTTATCTGCCGAGGCTGTCGATCCTTTTGAACGGCCTTTTTAAAAAGATCGGCTTGAACGGAAAGGCCGTGTTGCCGATGGTCTTAGGGTTGGGATGCGACACCATGGCGACATTGACCGCGCGCATCCTGGATACAAAAAAGGAACGGCTTATTACCACATTTCTTTTGGCGTTAGCAGTCCCTTGTTCAGCTCAGCTGGCGGTCATCTTATTTTTGCTGCAGGGGGGCGTAGGTTTGAGGGGCGTGTTGATCTGGGCCTCGATCGTTATCTTGGTCCTTTTCGCCGCCGGTTTCCTGGCATCGAAATTGATCAAGGGCGATGCAAGCCCGTTGATCATGGAAGTCCCGCCGTTGCGGCTGCCGTCTTTGCGCAATATTGTCATAAAGACCTTTGCGCGCATGGAATGGTATTTGAAAGAAGTCATCCCGATCTTTCTGCTTGGAACGGCGATGCTGTTCATCCTGAATGAAATTCATTTTCTGGGGGTCTTGGAAAGGATGATGCGGCCGCTTGTCACCGGATGGTTGGGGCTTCCCTCTGACGCGGCGGAAGCGATCCTGATGGGATTCTTTCGCCGGGATTACGGGGCCGCCGGATTTATCCGCATGTTCGAAGAGGGAAGTTTAAGTAAGTCGCAGATATTGGTCGGCGTGACCACCATTACTTTATTTGTGCCGTGCATCGCTAATGCCCTGGTCATTATCAAGGAGCGGGGCATACGGACGTCGTTTAAGATGTTCGTGATCGTGCTGTTGGTCGCCTTCGGGACCGGCGGATTACTTCATAGGATCTTATTATGGAGGCCATTATAATGCCTCAATCCAGAGAACGCGGGACGCAGTTATTGGAAGAGAAGATCGTCTGCCCGCTGTGCGGGTGCCGGTTCCTGAAGGGAGAAAAGTCGCTGTGCTCGCAGTGCCCTTTGAATTATGGTAAGTGTAATTTTGAAAAGTGCCCTCATTGCGGATATGATGTCCCGCAGTCGAGCCAATTTATTTCTCTTCTCTCGGACATCAAACAATATATTAAAGGAGCATGGAAGCGATGAATTCACGGATCGCATTGAACGAAGAGCAGGAGATGTTCCTGGAGAGCCTGTGGTGTCTGAAGGAGCGGGGATGCGATACAAAGTCAGCCCTTGTCAGCGGAGAAGGATGCGGACAAAAAGAAGCGCTCCTCCAAGAATTGATCGAGCGGCAATACCTGGCCCGGGATAAGGACCGGGTGGATTTTACAGTATCGGGCCGGGCTTATACTCAACAGTTGATCCGCCGGCGGCGCTTAACGGAGGTCCTTCTCCACAATGTCCTTAATTTGAATTTGAGCACAGCTGAGGCCAGCGCGTGCAGGATCGAACATATCATCAATGAAGAGGTCACGGACAGCATCTGTGCGTTCCTGGGTCACCCCACACAGTGCCCGCACGGGCAGCCCATCCCGCGGGGGAATTGCTGTAAAAAAGAGGACAGTGAGCTGCGGCCTTTGATCGAGCCTCTCAAAAATACCGCCATCGGTAAAAAAGTGCGGGTCGTTTTCATCAAGTCGGGTGATCATGGTGTTCTTAACCGTTTGATGAGCTTAGGGATCCATCCCGGCGCTTTGATCAGTGTGCGGCAATTAAGACCGACCGTTATCGTTTCGGTCGGCGAAACCGATGTCGCGCTGGATCCGGTTTTAATCGACGGTATATTCTGCAGGAACGGTATTTCAAAAGAAAACGCGTGGAAAGGCCCTGCGACGCAAGAAGAGTGCTGTGAGCAATGATAAATATGTTATTATAGTACAGCTCTTATTAAGGGATAGGGTCCAAAATTTTTGGCCCTCATTTTTTTAATTTTTACCGATGACCAAGTCCGATCCCACCCTCCTCAATGAATGGCTCAGCACTAAAGAAAAAGAATGGGAAAATCTTTGCACCCGCTGCGGGGCGTGCTGCGGCGCGCTGGATGACCCATGCGAAAATTTGCGTAAAAATGAGAACGGCAAATATTTTTGCGCCGTTTACGATCGGCGGTTCGGCACATGGAAAACCGTTTCGGGGAAAGAACTTAATTGTATTCCCATTCGTGAAAAGCTTGCCTTGAATCACTCCTGGCCCGGTGATGAACACTGCGGGTATAAGAAACGCTAAATAAGGGGATCCCCTTGAGCGTTAAGAGTCAAAAGATTTTTTTTCGGTTGAATAAGTATATCCCTGATAATGTCAGGGCGGGAATCCAGAGGAGAAAGCTTTCCATTGTTTGATTGTGAGCATGATAGATAGCCGGCAGGATAATAAAAAATGTGATAATGAAAAAATAAAAAGTTTCAGCATTTAACAAGAACAGCTTGTTCTCTTTTAAAATCCGCTCATTTGTCCATATTAATCCCGCAACTCCTCCGATACCTAACAGGAGTGCCAAGGTTTCTAATATTGCATTAGGCTTGTATTGATAGTGCGAGAAGCTATCTGCCATGGTTATCATTGCTGAAAATATACAGAATGGGAGAATACATCGTTTGTTTTTACTGATAAATGCTTTGAGCGGGTCAAAAGCATAATAAATAACGGATAAAAGCATGAGCCCATTTCCGACAAGGTCAAGATTTTCTTCTCCCAGTAACCCTAAAAGTTGAGCCGTGCCCGCAGGGCAATATTTATTAACCCATTCCATCTCTGATAAGAAGTCAGCTAGGGTGCCCGATGCAATTGATAATACCCCTATGACAAAAAGCACGGCCGATATTTTGCGGGCGCTGATAAGAAGGAAAAATAGCCATGGGAAAATAACTGCGCCATAGAATGGCAGGGCTATGCTGTGAAGCATATTGCTTTCTGCCAGGTATATGATCATCCCAAGCATAAAAAAAGCGATGCTTGTTTTGAGTTTGAGAGTGTTATCCGCGATCTGATATAGATGTATGGAGATCATGATGATCAAAAATAAATAATATTTTGATAATTGTTCAACGAGAGAATATTCTGAATGCAGGCGGGACAGTTTATCTTTTAAATTAAGGAAAGAAAGAGAATCGCTGCTTAAAAGCTGGTTGAAAGAATTATCTAGGATAGCCAAGAGAAGAATGGCCCCAAAATAGAAGAATACGCGAATATAGGTTTTGGGCGATATTTTGGAGGTATTAATATCAGGAGAATCCATGGTGGAAAGTATAACATATCCGCCATGTCCTAAGCCAGGCAAGGAGGGATGGCACGCGGTTCTGGACGTAAATTAAAAATTAAGTATAATTGATTAAGTCCCATAAGGATACCCCACACCTCATCCGGAAGGGGTTCCATTGTTGTAGCGGATTAATCTGTGTCGCGCGTAAATTTATGCAAAAAATATTCAAATATCTTTTTGTATGTCTTTCCCTTTTTTTTAACGCGACGCCTGCCTTTGCCCAAAAGTACCCCTTACAGACGTTAAGGGTGCCGCCGGGATTTAAGATCGACCTTTACGCGATCGGTGTCCCTAACGCGCGCTCGATGGTGTTAAGCCCCAACGGCACGCTGTTTGTCGGCACGCGCACCGCCGGCAATGTTTACGCCATCCAGGATGAAGATAAGGATAACCGCGCGGATAAGGTCTATGTGATCGCCCGCGGCCTTTACGCGCCCAATGGCGTGGATTTCAAGGACGGTTCGCTGTACGTGGCGGAGATCAACCGCGTGATCCGTTTTGATAATATCGAAGAGCATCTGCAGGACCCGCCGGCGCCGGTTGTCATCAACGATACATTTCATAACGATCAATGGCACGGCTGGAAGGTCGCGCGCTTCGGCCCGGACGGAAAGTTTTACGTGGCGGTCGGCGCTCCGTGCAATACCTGCGTCACCGACGGGTTTCCCTACGGCAAGATCATGCGCATGAACGCCGACGGGAAAAAGCTGGAAGATTATGCTTTGGGGATCCGCAACTCCGTCGGTTTTGATTGGGACCCGCGGACCAAGCAATTATGGTTTACTGACAACGGGCGCGATGAATTAGGCGATACGGTCCCACCGGATGAATTGAATTACGCGCCCAAGAAGGGCATGCATTTCGGTTTTCCTTATTGCCACGGCCAGGATATTTTGGATCCGGAATTCGGCAAAGATAAATCCTGTAAAAAATTCACCCCGCCGGCGCAAGACCTGGAAGCGCACGCAGCGGCTTTGGGGATGCGGTTTTATACCGGCGATATGTTCCCGCCGGAATATAAGAACAGGATCTTTATCGCGGAACACGGGTCGTGGAACAGGGCCAACAAAGTCGGCTATCGAGTGATGATGGTGACGGTGGAAAAGAATAAGGCGGTCAGTTATGAGGAATTTGCCGCCGGGTGGAAGATCGGGGAAAAATTCTGGGGCCGGCCTGTGGATGTCCTGAATATGCCGGACGGCTCGCTTTTGGTTTCCGATGACCATGCGGGAGTAATTTATAGGGTCAGTTATGCGAAGTAATCCTTTCCACATTAAACGTTTTCAGATCAAGCTCGCCATCGTGCTGATCATGGCGGCGGTGTTTGCTCTTGTGTTAAGTAACGCGGTCGTTTATCAGTTTAATCTGCATGAACGCTTGGAGTCCCTGCGCCGTGAACTTAAAGTGACCGCGCAGACAGCCGCGCTCGCGGTCAGCGCCGGGGACCTGGCCCAGATCCCGCTGAATGAATCAGGGCTCAACAGCCCGCAATTTCAGGCCATTCAGACCAAGCTTATCCAGGTGAAATTATCCAATCCCCTTATTAAATACATCTACACGATGAGCACGACCGCCACTGAGGGGGTTTGGCAATTCGTGGTGGATGCCGACCCTTTTCCTGAAAGCAAGAGGGGCGAGACGGTGCGTTCCTTTCCGGGGGATAAATATAACGCCGCACGGTTTCCGGAGATGATGAAGGCCTTGAATGGCCCGTCGGCGGATAAAAAGCTTGAGATCGATGAATGGGGGGCGACGCTGTCCGGTTACGCGCCGATCCGTGACAGCAGCGGAAAGGCCGTGGCCGTGATCGGCGTTGACGCGGACGCCAAGGATGTTTATTCGCTTTATAAGACCGTGCGTATGCGCGTCGGGGTGACGCTGCTTTTCGGGATCCTGCTTTCGGTCCTGGCGGGGATCTTATTTTCCAAAAGGATCCACAAACCGATCGGGAAATTGGTAGAAGGAACGCGGAGGATCGCTAAGGGAGATCTGGATTATCAGGTGCAGGTGCAAGGCGATGATGAGATCAGTGAGCTGGGCCACTCCTTTAATAAGATGGCCCAGGACCTGAATTTGTCCCGGCAGAGATTGGTCCGTTATTTTTACAGTATCATCCGAAGTCTCATCAAAGTCCTGGAAGCGCGGGATGAATACACCAAAGGCCATTCCGAAAAAGTGGCGCGCTACGCCGGCAAGATCGCGTTAAAGATGGGGTTGACGCGCGATCAGGTGGGGCTGTTCCGGAAGATGACGCTTCTGCATGATATCGGCAAGGTGGGGATCAAGGACAGTATCCTCAATAAGCCCGATAAATTAACGCCGGAAGAATGGGAAGCGATCAAAAAGCATCCCGTGATCGGCGAGCAGATCTTAAAGCCGGTCCTGGATAATCCGGACATGCTTTCGGTCGTGCGCGGCCATCATGAGCGTTACGACGGAAGCGGTTATCCCGATGGACTCAGCAAAGATCAAATTAATATTTATGCCGCGATCGTCAGTGTCGCTGATGCCTATGATGCCATGACCTCGGATAGGGCCTACCGCAAGGGGATGTCCAAAGAAGAGGCTGTTGCAGAGCTTAAGAAACACCGGGGCACACAATTCAATCCCAAGGTGGTCGATACATTTCTGGAAGTCTTAAAAGAAGAAAAGATCTAATGGAGAAGAAAAAAGGGTAGTTCCTCGATGCTGTAATTTTTTTCTAAATGCTCGATCATAATAAAAAATTTACCTTTCGCTTTAAAGACACGAAGATCGTTTTTAATAAGCTCGCCCATGAAACGGAATTCCACCTTTTTGCCAAGGCGCTGGTCTATGCGCTGTATCATAAGGATTACCGCACCCTCCGGGCGGAGGTCAAGCTTGACGAGGCGCGGTTTCAGCCCGATCTAAGCGCCGAGAGTTACGATGGGAAAATGGTTTTTTGGGCGGAAGTGGGCAAGGTCTCGATCGATAAGGTCGAAAAACTTTTTAAAAAGTACCGTCAGGCGCATTTTGTTTTCGTGAAAGAGGAAAGGGACGTCGCGCTTTTTAAGCAGCAGCTGGAAAAGCGCTTCAAAGACGCCGTGCGGCTGCCCTTGGTGGATATTATTGTGTATCCGGAAAAGTTTCAGGAATGGAATGTGAGCGAAGATGGCGATGTCTTTATTAAGAAGGAAGATGTGACGATCATCCGCTGGCATGAGCCCGAAGATTTAGAGAAATTTTACTGAGGTGGCCCGTTGGGGCGATTCACAAAAATTGTTTAGGATATTTTGGCATTTGGGCTTAGAATTTGTATAGAAATTTAGAGGGTCTCACCCGTTGATCCAATCAATATAAACGTTTTATCATTCAGGAGGACGTATGGCTTTAAACAGTGTTAACATTATGGGAAATTTAACGAGGAATCCGGAATTAAAATACACGCCGGCAGGCAAGGCGGTTTGCACGCTTTCCATCGCCAACAACCGCGTGTATACCAGCAACGGCCAAAAAGTCACGGAAGTGTCGTATTTCGACGTCGAAGTTTGGGGTGCGGTCGCGGAGAATTGCGCGAAATATTTAGCCAAGGGGCGCGGGGTCATTGTCGAAGGCCGGTTAAAACAGGACCGCTGGGAAAAAGACGGTAAGACGCAGAGCAAGGTCAAGATTTCCGCGAACAATGTTCATTTTATGCCAGGAAAACGGGAAGAAGGTTCAGCCGGCGCTTCTCCAGCCTATGCGAGCAGCACGGAGAGTTCGGAGAGCCAAGTGGCTGAACAAGCTCCAGAAGCGGTAGCGTGGGATGAATGAATAATATCGGATAAAACCCATCCCGTGCCATAGATAAGGCACGGGATAGCGAGGAAATCCCGCGTCCGCCATACAGCATGGCGGACTGGGATTAATTTCGGCAAACGACTTAGATTCGCTAACGCTCTCTAAGTCGTGCCGTCACTAAATAAAGGAAATTATGGAAAAAATTAATCACAGTTTTTTCGGCTTAGGCATTGCGCCTAAGATCACAGATATTTTAGCCAGGCTGAAATTTCAGCACGCCACACCGATCCAGCATCAGGCGATCCCGCTGGCCTTGGAAGGCAAGGATCTGATGGGTGTCGCGCAGACCGGGACCGGCAAGACCATGGCCTTTGCCATCCCGACGGTGCAGAGGCTCGCGCACGATAATAACGGTAAGGCGCTGGTGGTTGTGCCGACGCGCGAATTGGCGCTTCAGGTCGATGAAAGTTTTGTCAAGATCGCCCGCCCCTTTGGTCTCAAGACCGCGGTTTTGATCGGTGGAGAATCCATTCATCATCAGCTGCGGGCCTTATCCCTGCAGCCGCGCATTCTGATCGCCACACCGGGACGGCTCATCGATCTGATGGAACAGCGCAAGGTCCATTTGCGTGACGTGAGAATTTTAGTTCTGGATGAAGCGGATCGGATGTTTGACATGGGGTTTGCCCCGCAGATCGAGGTCATCCTGAAAGCCTTGCCAACGGAACGCCAGACACTGCTTTTTTCCGCGACCATGCCCGCGCCGATCATCACCATTGTTAAGCGTCACATGCGCATGCCGATATCGGTTGAGATCGCGCCCACCGGAACAAAGGCAGAGAAGGTCACTCACGAATTATTTATCGTCAAAGGTGAAATGAAAAGAGCGCTCTTGGAAAAATTATTGTATCAGTTCCGAGGATCAGTCCTATTATTCTGCCGCACCAAAATATCCGCGCATAGATTGACCAGTGCCTTACGTCAGAGCGGACACAATACCGCTGAAATCCATTCCGATAAATCATTGTCGCAAAGACGGGAAGCCTTGGAAGGATTTAAAAAAGGAAAATACCGTATCTTAGTCGCGACCGACATCGCCGCGCGGGGGATCGACGTTAAGGGCATCGAGCTTGTTATCAATTATGACCTGCCGGACGATGCCGAAAATTATGTGCACCGGATCGGCCGCACCGGGCGCGCCGGCGTCACCGGTCACGCGATCTCCATTGCGACATCCGATCAGCGGGATGATGTGGCCAAGATCGAACGGCTGATCAATGCCACACTGCCGATCTCACAGCATCCGGAGATCCCCTCCGAGACGTTTGCCCCCAAGATCAAGCAGACCTACCGTTACAGTTATAAATCCTTAAGGCCCAGAGGGAATTTTAGAGGCAGACGGCGCAGGTAACGAGAGGTCCGAATGACCGTCAGCGAACGAAAGACATTTAAGTTATTCTGGATTCTGAGCTGTATCACCATTAGCGGCTGTATCTACGCTGTTTTTGCTTTTGCTCCCTCCCGGAACTACATTGTTTCTCATTTAAAGGCGTTTGTTAGAGCCAACCTGCCGATCCTATTAAATATCCTGGGGTTTACTTTTTTGGTGGGCAGCACGGTTTTGATCTGTGCGATCTGGTTCGTTCTTTGGGATGAAAAAAGGACAAGGCTGCGCACACAGCGGTACGTGAGTCAATTGGTCGCCCGAGATTATTACAAAAAGGGAGGGAAAAAAAAGAATTATTATCAAACGATCCAGGCCGCTCTCAGCAAACAGCCCATGGAAGCGGATGAAGAATTCGAAGATGAGAAAGATCAGCTGATCTATTCCAGCCGTTCCCATGAGATCCGTGAAAAATTCAGAAAGCTTAAAGCCAAAGGCCTCAACCTCGAACCGCCGGAAGATACATCCGACGGCACTCACAAGATATTTTATCCGAACGGGATCTTGATGAAAGAAGTGACCTACAAGAACGGCAAAATGGAAGGCGCGTTCCGTCTCTATTATGAGGACGGGACCATCCATCAGCAGAAATTTTTTAAAGAAGGCCTGCTGAACGGGGTATTTACGGCCTATGATGAATTCGGCGTGCCGTATTTTGATATGACGTATAAGGAAGGCGTCAAAGAGGGCATCGAGAACGGCTATTACAAGTCCGGGGTCTTGGAATATCAGGAGATCTATCAGAACGGCAAAAGGATGAGCCGCAAAAGTTACGATGAAAGCGGCGAACTTATCTTTAAATACGACACCGGCAAGCCCTTTCAGCCTCTGCCGGCGCAGGAACCGGACAAAAAAGAAGAGGATAAAGAATGAAACACATTCACGTGAATAGAAAAGATCATCTCAAGGTTTTATTGTCCGCTGCAGGATTTTTCTTTTACGCAGTCAGCGGCATGTCGGCCCCGTACGCCCTCGCCCAGGGCCAGCCATCGATCTATGATTTTCAAGTTGAAACGATCGACGGTAAAAAACAGTCTCTGGAAGATTACAAAGGCAAACTCCTTTTGATCGTCAATACCGCCTCGAAATGCGGATACACGCCGCAGTATAAAACACTGGAGGAGCTCTATCAGAAGTATCAGGGCCAGGGGCTGGTGGTTTTGGGGTTCCCGGCGAATAATTTTAGAGCGCAGGAGCCGGGTACGAATGAGGAGATCAAAAATTTCTGTTTCCTAAATTACAAGGTCAGTTTTCCGCTTTTTTCTAAGATAAGCGTTAAAGGGGATGATATCCACCCGCTGTATCAGTATCTGACCCATCAGCCCGGGGTGGAGGGCGACATCAGCTGGAATTTTAATAAATTTTTGATCAGCACCGATGGAAAAACGTTGGCGCGGTTCGATTCTAAAATAGATCCCATGTCGAATGAGATCACCAGCGCGGTCGAAAATAATTTGACGCAATAGCCGGCGCATAATGAATGCTTTAAAGAAAATCCTCATTGTTCTCTTCGGGCTGATCATTGTCTCGGCAGGATCAGCCTTCTGGATCCTTAACTCCTCCGGCCTCACGTCCAGGATCGTTCCTTTTCTGATCAACCGGCAATTTAAAGATATCAAGATCAATGGCTTGAGCATTGCTCAACAGCGCTTTATTTTTCCTGACCGGCTGGAGCTTAAGGATATTAAGATGAAGGCTAGCCGTAGCGGTGAACCGGTGGTGATCGAAGATGCCGACGTAGAGATCGATCTTTCGGCGCTAAGCGGCAGTTTTTTTGTTTCTCAGGGTCAATATTCAAATTATAAAGCAACTGATATAAAAGGGGTTTTTAATAAGTCCGGCCTGAAATTTACGATCGCGCCTTTGACCGCAAAACTGTACGGCGGGACTATCGCGGCAGAAATAGTATTGGCATACTCAAAAGATTTTCCGTATAGTATAAACTTGAAGGCGAAGGAGATCGGTATGCTGGAGCTCGAGGAGATCAATCAGGCGGTCTTCTCCAATATGAAGGGCAAAGCGGATGCGGACCTTCATATCGTAGGCACGGCCGGAGGAATAACCAATGTCAGCGGTTCGGTGTGGTCGCCTAAAAATGCGCAGATCAAGGCGGTTTTGTTGAAGCCGCTGTTGGATTACATCCCGCAGAGCACCCAGAAAAAAGAATTAGATCTTTTGATCAAAGAGCAGGGCAACATCCCTTTGGAAACAGCTGTATTAAAGATAGAAAACTATGAAGACGAAAAGCTGGCCACTAGGGTAGATCTAAAGAGCGAGAAATTCAATCTCGACATCGGGGTTAAATTGGATCTTAATATCGAAGGCGGAATGAAGAATTTAATGAGTTTATTTTAAGCTTTCAGGTTTCAGCTGTCAGCCCCAATTTTCCCTAAATAATTTAGAGATAATTGGGATATCCTGATTTCATCCAGATTTATTTAAGGAAAATCAGGACTATCAGAAGCTGAAAGCTGATACCTGACGCCTGAAAGCTCAAAAGAAAGGTATATTATGGCAAAGAATGTTTATATATCACTATTGTTGTGTCTTGCCAGTTTGAGCTTTTCAAGCTGTACCGTCAAGGCCGTCGGAGACCCTAACCGTCCGATCACGATCGAGGCGCATGTGACCGTGGATGTGCGGGGCCTGCAGAATGCCGCGACCGATATCGAGGATTATGTCAGCGGAAAAGCACCAAAAGAAAATTTAACGAATAAATAAGGCCGTCCGCCTTAAGGCGGACGAGCCTCGCATAAAATTAAGAAAGGCGGGAGCGCTATATGTTTAAAAGAATCTTTATTGTAATGATCTTAGGGTTTATGGCGTTGGCAGGGCAATCAGAGGTCTTTGCCGAAGCCAAATACAGTATCAAGACCATGACGCCGGAAGTGGAAAAGGCCCTGGAGAGCCGCAAGGGGCGTTTTGAGCAGATATCCAGCCTGAAGGCCCAGGGCGTTATTGGAGAAAATATGATGGGGTACGTCGAGGTGTTAGATAAAAGCAACTCGGAAGCCATGGCCCTGGTCGACGCCGAGAATGCTGACCGTAAAGTTATTTATCAGACCATCGCTCAACAGAACGGTTTGACCGGCGAGATGGGGACCATTGAAAAAGTTTTTGGCCAGGTCCAGCGGGACAAGGCCAAGTCCGGGGAAATGGTCCAGCAGGAAAATGGCGACTGGATAAAGAAATAAGCGCATTACGGAACGAATGAACAAGACCCCGAAACCTTTCAATATTTTGTTCGCTGCCGCGGTCGCGTTCGGCGTTTATGTGTTTTATTGCCTGCTCATGATCCAGCTGGATGACAGGGATCTGCCGTGGATGGTCGTTGACGTTTTAGATTTTATTCTCTTTCCGATCTGTCTTTGGGGATTAAAAAGCCAAAAGCGATGGGCGCTTCGGTTAAGCTTTCTTTTAGCCGCCCAGGCCTTAGCCTTGGGGATCACGCTCGTTCATTTTGTCTGGACGTTCTGGATCTTTGAAGAACCGACGTTGTGGGAGAGGATCTTAAGCGCGCTTCATCCGCGTGTTTCGATATTTATTATTTTTCCGGTTGTGTGGTTTTTATTTTTCGCGAAAAAAGAAAACAGGGAAGCTTTTAAATAATGACGCCCCAAGCCTACGACCTTATTACGACAAACGGGATACAGCATTCGAACCTTTTTATTCACATGCCTTTGTTCGACCATATTTTTTATGAGGGGACAGTGGAAAACAGGGTGAGGCGGTTCAAGGCCGTCCGCGAAGACCAGCCCTGTCAGATCCTGGCCTTGAATGTCATACGAAAAGATGAAGATGTGATCTGGCACGCGCTGGAAGACCTCATGAATAGAAGCGCTTCGCAGGCCGGGTTTCAGGTGCACGGGACGTATATCTTTGAATTACTGACCATCGACATCCATAATGAAGTCAAGACCTTCAGCCCGCAGGAACTCACTCAGGTCATTGTGAATCATTCCCGGAAACTGGAGCCGGGCCAGACGCGGTTGGTCAAATATTCTTCCGTGTACGGATTAATGCAGAAGCTGGGGCATGAGGATTGGGGCAAGATGGTCTTGAAAACAACCATGGAAGTGTTTAACGATAAGCCGTCGTTCTTGGACCTTTTGGTAAAACGATTGCTTAAAAATTTTGAATTCGCCCGTGATCCAGGGATCCTTCTTCTCAATGATCTCAGCCAGCAGCCGTTGTTCGATCCCAAAGATTCTCTTCAGCAGGAACGCCTGCGCCAGACCATCGACGCGCAGATCCCAAAATCCATTGAATTTCCGCCGGAGGTGTACATCCAGGATAAGAACGGCGTGCGGGAACTTCTCTCAGGATCAGTAATAAGGTGATCAGGTGGCAAAACTCACATTAGACCTTCATGACATCTTCAATAAAGGCCGCAATATCGATGACGGCTTGAACGATATCATTCAGCAGGCCGTCTCAAAACGTATCACTTTGGTTGAGATCATCCCAGGGAAAGGGTCGGGACAGTTAAAAAAGCATGTCCTGAGATTCTTAGACCAAAAACATATCCGGCCGCTGTACCATCGCGTGGAAAAGGACGATAAAAATTTCGGCCGGATCTTTGTCCATTTCAGATTTAAATAGTACCTGTGGAAACCCGCGTCACAGCGGGTTATACTGAAATAGAAAATGAACAAAACACTTACCCTGCAGGAATTTTTTAAAAGCCTTGGTTTTGCCATCCAGGGGCTTAAGACCATGCTGGCGTCCCAGCGCCATGCCAGGGTCCATGCGATCATCACTCTGATTGTCTGCATCTTGGCGATCATTGTGGGAATTTCCCGCCTGGAGTGGTGCTTGATCATCATTGCTGTTGTTTCGGTATGGACTGCTGAGGCCTTGAATACGGCCCTTGAATTTTTATGTGATGTTGCTTCGCCGGAATTCCACCCGCTCGTTGAGCATGCCAAAAATGTCGCGGCCGGCGCGGTTTTGATCTGCGCGATCGGCTCTGTGGCCATCGGTATCCTTGTCTTCGGGCCGGCCCTCTTGTCCAGAATTTAACAGCCCCTGTAAAATGCAGATCGCCGGCATACACGCAAATTTCTTAAATGAATATCTTCTTAAAATTAATCTTAACTATAATGATCGTGTCGGCCGGCATAAAATTTTCTTATGCGGCCAGCTGTATCTGTGAAGATTGCGCGATGAAGGATGTGGTGGGAAAAATATCGCGTATCAAACCCGCCACCAACCGGATCTATATCATCGATGAGCGGACAAAGGAAGAATGGGATTTTTTTGTTCACACGAATATTTTGAAGTCCTTTAATCCGGGGGACCGGGTTCGTGTCTATTATCAATGCCGGCAGGCGCCGGCGGTCAGCGTCAAAAAAATGACACCGGTGGCGCATGAAGAAAAAGGGCCTAATCAAGGGTATCTTTTGAGACAGGTTAATGACCGATGAACTGAAAAAGACCCTCGTTGTCGATGATGAAGCCGAGCTTCTGCAGCTGGTTGAAAAGACCCTTAAAAAGACCGGAGAATTTATTGTTTTGACGACCGCTCAGCCGCAGGAGGTCGCGGGCTTGTGCAAAACCCACCAGCCGGATGTGCTCCTTTTGGACCTGGTGATGCCGAACGTGGAAGGAACACAGATCATTAAAGCGCTTAAAAAGGACCCGCAAACCGCGAAGATCAGGATCATCATCACCAGCGGCCTAGGCGAGATGGTCTATCACGAAAAAGAGGATAAGTGGAGCTGGGGACCTAACCGTCCGATCGCCCAAGAGCGGGATAAGGGATTGACAAAAGAGCGCAGTGCCGAACGGACGGCCAAGGCTTACGGGGTTGATGATTTTATCGCGAAACCTTTTTCGCCTAAGGTGCTTTTGGAAGTCATTCATGATGTCTTGAACAGAAAAAACGAAGAGGAAAAAGCCGGCGAAAATACGGAAGGAGAAACATAATATGAAATCCGAGGCTAAGCAGGCGTTGGTCAAAGCACGCGTTTTTAGTGTTTATGGGCTGATCTTTTTTGTTGTCATCGCCTTGCAGGAATTCCTTTTGGCGGGCCAGGGTAATTTTCTTGATCCGGGTTTCGTCGGTATGATGGGCTATATTTTTATTATGATCATTTACGGGTTTATTATGGGTGCGCTGAAGGCCGAGGAGGGATTAAATGTCAAGAAGGCCAGCGCATCCGAGATCATTTCCCTCATCGGCAGCTTTTTACTTTTTGCGATATTTGCTTCAAAGGTCTTTTGGAAACTGTGGCCTTAAGGACAAATATTATGCTTCTAAAAACCGCAAAGAGAGGATAGAATAGATTTTTTCATTTGCCTGATTTCAGGCACAATGACGTGTAGGGAAATAATTAAACTTATCCGAAGGAGGAGTCAATGTACAAGAAATGTTTTTATGTTCTTTTGTCCAGCATGTTGTTTGCCGCTTGCGCCATGATGAATGCAGGATCTGTCAGCGCAGAGGAACAAGCGGGCGAACCTCAAGCCGCCGAAGTCCCATCAGAAAATTCAATAAGCCAAGGACTCACAGCTTTGTCTGACGCTGTTCAACCTTTAAATAAGGAGCCGATCATGGTCGTACTTGAAATGAATAAAGGCAACATCGAGGTGATGCTGTACAAGGATTTCGCCCCTAAAACTGTTGAGAACTTTTTAGGCCTGGTGGAAAAAGGTTATTATAACGGGATCATTTTTCATCGGGTCATTCCTGAATTCATGATCCAGGGAGGAGACCCGACCGGAACCGGCCGTGGCGGTACGAGTATCTGGGGAAAACCTTTTGAAGATGAAGTCACCCCGTCTTTAAAATTTGACCGGAAGGGGATTTTGGCCATGGCCAATGCCGGGCCCGGCACCAACGGAAGCCAATTTTTTATCACCACCGCCGCCACACCCTGGCTTAATATGAAGCACACGATTTTCGGTGAAGTGGTAAAAGGTTACGATGTTGTCGAAGCCATCGAAAAGACCAAGACCGGCTCCGGCGACCGTCCGGTTGAAGATCAAAAGATCATAAAGGCCTATATTAAAAATTAAAGCGGGAGACCCCTCTGAAGAACTGTCCCTTTTGCAAGGAAGAAATTCAAGACGAGGCGATCAAGTGCAAGCATTGCGGAGAATTTTTGGACGGCCGGCTGCCAACGCCGCCTGCTAAGCAAAAAACAGCCTGGTTCCATTCACCGGGATTTATTTTTGTAGGGTTTTTATGCGTGGGGCCGTTCATTCTGCCGTTGGTTTGGATGCATCCGCAGTATTCCAGGACCAAAAAGATCGTTATTACCGTTGTGATGGTCGTGATATCGGTAGTATTAGGGAAGATGTTCATCGATTCTCTAAAATCTTTAGAGCAATATTGGGATCTGATAAGCGGAAAAACTAAAATTATGTAAATGACGACGCAGCTTACGGAAGTTTACGACGTAAGTTGCCTGTCGGAATTTATCCAGCACTAATTTTGATTAACAAAAATTAGCGCTCATGGAAGGAGTTCGTATGGCACAGCAAGTGATCACTTTTCACTATGATCTAAGAGATGAAAAAAAGGAAATGATGGAATCCTCAAAATCAGGAGAGCCTTTATCGTTTTTGGAAGGGTCCGGACAGATCATCCCGGGATTGGAAAAAGAGCTTATCAAACTGACCGTCGGTAAAAAGCAGGAAGTTTTTGTTTCCTATCAGGAAGGGTACGGCCCCTATGACCAAAGTTTGGTCGTGGAAGTCCCCAGGAAAGAATTCCCGGTCAAAGAAGTCAAAGAAGGGGATCTGTTCCAGGTTGAAAAAGAAGGTGAGATGAATGTGGTCAGGGTCATTGAGATCGCGGATGACAAGATCACCATCGATGCTAACCATCCCATGGCCGGTAAAAATTTGATCTTTGTGGTTGAGGTCACAAATCGCCGTGATGCGACCCCTGAAGAGATCGCCCACGGGCATGTGCATGACGGCCACGCGCATCATTAATTATGAGGAAGCTTTCCGAAAGATCATTGTTCACCGGTAATTGGCTATCGATCCATGAGGCGATCTATCAGACCAAAGACGGCGCAATTGTCGCCTGGGAAGTGGTGCGGCGGAAGAATTCTCCCATCGGCGTGGTTGTGATCGCCAAACTCGTTCCCTCCAACCGCCTTATCCTTATCAAGCAATTCCGGCCTGCCGTGAACGGATATATCATAAGTTTTGTCGCCGGGTTGGCCAAAGGGGACGCGAAGCAGGCCCTGGCGGAATTAAGGGAAGAGACCGGGTATACCGGAAGGATCAAGGAGATGAGCCCGGTTTTGAAAACAGGCTCCAGCATCATCGATGACAGCGGCAGGGTCATTTACGCGGAAGTGGACGAACGGGACCCCAAGAATAAAAACCCTAAACAGGCTTTAGAGCCAGGCGAGGTGATCGAGGTGTGCCTGGTCAAAAGAAAAGACGCCAAGAAATTCCTGCTTAAGGAATATAAAAAAGGCACTTACATCAGCGCCAATGTTTGGTATGTGTTTGGAGTAGAAGATAAATTAAAATAAAGTTATGTCAAAAGATATCGTCTTCTTCGCTCACGGCAAAGAATCCGGCCCGTGGGGCACAAAAATAAAGAAACTTGCTAAGATCGCAAAAAAGTACGGCTGTCAGGTGGAAAGCCCGGACTATTCCTGGACCATGGACCCGGATGAACGGGTGCGGATGCTTCTTAAACTGAAACCCAAGGCCGGCCGGAATCTGATCTTAGTCGGTTCCAGCATGGGCGGATATGTTTCAGCGGTCGCGTCAAAGTATTTAAAGGTCAAGGGGTTGTTCCTGATGGCACCGGCTTTTTTCCGCATTGGGTATAAGATCAAAAATCCCAAACCGAAAGCCAAGCTTACTCTGATCGTTCACGGCATTAACGATGAGCTTATTCCGGTTGAGCATTCCTTCCGTTACGCAAAAGAGCACAAAACAGAACTTTATGTGGTCGACAGCGATCACCGCCTCGCCAGCGCCTTGCCAATAATTGAGAAATTGTTTGAAATATTTTTAAAGAGAATATTATAATACTCTCAATGCGAACCCACTCTCTGAATACCGTCACCCACTACGCCCGCGTAACCCTCAATCGTTTTCCTCTTTCCATATTATCCGGTATTTGTTTTACCATGGCAATGATAAGTATTGTCGAAAGTCACGAGAATGCATGGCAAAACCTTAGAGGTTTAAGTCATTTAGCCATGGTCAGCGCGTTAGGCATTCCTTTGTTTTTTGCGCTGGCTGTTTTTATAGAGGATCAGGAATGGGAACCCATCCGCCGGGCGGCATTGCAGGCAAGCGGGTTTCTGGTATTGGCTGTGTTTTATTTCTTTTGGCTGCCTAACACGGATCACAGTGGACCCTATTACCGGTATTCCATGTTCAACGCCGCTGTCCATCTTTTGGTCGCCGTTGCTCCGTTTTTGTTTTTGAATAATTACCGCAACGCGTTTTGGCAATACAATAAAAGTTTATTCCTTAGATTTATCGAATCGATGATCTATTCGGTGACATTGTATGTCGGCCTGGCTTTGGCTATCGTCGCTTTGAATTATCTTTTTAATTTGAAGATCGATGAGAAATTTTATGCGCATCTTTGGTTTATCGTGGTCGGTACGTTTAATACCTGGTTTTTCTTAGCCGGTGTTCCCCAAAATATCCGCGGGCTGGAACAGGTTTATGATTATCCCAAAGGGTTAAAGGTCTTTACGCAATTTATATTGATCCCGTTATTGACGATATACTTGATCATTTTGTATCTTTATCTGGGAAAGATAATCTTGCAATGGGACCTGCCTAGGGGCGGGGTTTCATGGTTTGTGATCGCCGCGTCCACGTTTGGAATTTTGTCTTTGCTTTTGGTCTATCCGATATCCGAAAAGAACGAGAACACCTGGATCAAGACCTACGCCCGGTATTTTTATTTGGCGCTTTTCCCTTTGATCATGCTTATGGCATTTGCCATCGGCCGGCGGATTTTTGATTACGGGATAACCGTGGAGCGGTATTTTGTCCTGATCTTCACGGTCTGGCTGTCGGTGATCGCGGTTTGTTTTACCGTCAATCCTAAAACGAATATTAAGATCATCCCTTTGTCGCTGATGCTTTTGTTCGCGGCAACCCTGTTTGGACCTTGGGGCGCATTGGAAGTTTCAAAATCCAGCCAAATGAGCCGGCTTAAAAAATATCTCATTGCCGGAGAAATGTTTAAAAGCGGTAAACTTAATAAAGCAACAGCTCTGGTTCTATCCAAAAAAGATGTGATGAGCATTTCATCGATCCTTCAATATCTGCACAGCACATACGGACTTGAGATCTTAACTCCTTGGCTTTCCGAAGAACTAAAGCCTGAATATAAAGAGCCGTCCGCTTTTCTTTGGCAATACCTCGGCTTAAAGTATGTCTATCCTTATGAGGGAGTAGATGACCGGCAGAGTTTTTATTTCGGTTCGCATCTCAACGGAGAGGTCCAGACGATCAGCGGGTTTGATTATCTCTCCGAGGTGAATAACCTGCATAAAGAAATACCGCAAATCATAAAAATTGCTCCCGGGGACGTTATCTTGACCCTCAAGGGAGAAAGTTTAAGAGTAGCTTTTAAAGGCGAAGAAATGACAATCGCATTAAGACCCCTGATTGAACCTTCCTCTGATAGCAACCAATGGTATAACTATGATGTCCCGATAGAAAAAATGACTGTGGATGCTGAAGGTAAAAATCTTAAAGTGAAAGTCTTTATTACTTATATCCAAGGGGTCGCTGCCGCAAAAGAATATTCTTTGGGTTCTTTAGCGGCCCGAGTTTTATTAAAAGTGAAATAAGCCGCGTCGATTACGGGTCTTGCTAAAATTTTTCTTGCCAAAGCCTTAATTCTTTTATATATTGAAATCACTGCAGGTGAGGCTCTTTTCCAACTCCAAAAGCCTCAACCTGTGTCACTTGAAGTATCACTCACACGCCGGAAAGGGTACCCGCTCTTTCCGGCATTTTTTTGGTTTGGGCCTTCTGGCGCCAAACCATCTTTTAAATAGATAATTTAAAAGGATGCACAAATTCTTTTCCCAAGTTCTGTTTTTAATGTAAACTAAATTATCAAAAAGGAGGCACTATGTTTTTTCGGAATGCATTGAAAGGCCTTTTAATATTTGTTATGACTGTGTTTCCCTATCCCGCCTTTGCTCAGCTTAATTTAGATAAACTTCCCGAAGTGGATGTCCTCAAGGTAAAGAATCTTTTAGAAAAACTCGCGCCCTTGATCGAGGAACGGGATAAAAAAGAAAATCTCGCCACCTTAAGATTTGCCGAGCTTTATGAACCGTTAAATGAGGAAGAGAAAGCCTTTTTACAAAGTTTTCAGGACATCGACGCCAAAGAGGCCGGGGTCAAGATCCCGTACCGCGGGCTCGCGACCGGTGAAGAAGACCTGGCGGTTATTAAAGGGCAGATCGTCACAAAGAGGGAAGTGAATGAGAAAAAAGAAAGTAAAGCAACCAATGAGACTAAAGAATTACCTCCGCAATTTTTGCCCAAAGATGTGTATGAGGCCTATCTGCGCCTGACGGAGGCCATGAACTATGATATCAGCAGAAAAGTCCTGGTTGAATCAGGATACCGTTCCAGCGCGTATCAATTGTACCTTTTTATTTATTATCTTAAGAATCATGAGTATTCCATGCGGGAGACGGTCAAGTTTGTCACGCTTCCCGGCTACAGCGAACACGGGGCGCCTAAATTTCAGGCCATTGATTTTATTAATGCCGACGGGATCAATGGGGAAGATAACCCGGAGGAATTTGAGGCCCTGGATGAGTATAAATGGCTTTTGACGAACGGAGAAAAATTCGGATTCATTCTTTCGTACCCTAAAGATGCCGCGGGCGGGATCACCTTCGAACCGTGGCACTGGCGTTACGAAAGCGATAAAGATAAAAGCCTGCCCAAGGATAACCCCCTCTAAGAATTATGGACATCTATAACGCCGTCAGCTTTGCCGGGATCTTCGTTTTAATTGTTGTGGCGCTTTTTCTTTCTGAAAACCGTAAGGAAGTCAATTGGCAAGTGGTCATTTGGGGCGTGGGGATACAGATGTTGTTGGCGCTTTTTCTTTTTGTGTTCCCGGTGGGCGTTAAGATATTTATCTTTATTAATGATCTTGTCGTCAATATCCTGGAAGCTTCGTTCGCCGGCGCGAAATTCGTTTTTGGGCCTTTGGCCTTGCCTCCCGGCGCGGTGGGGGAGAACGGCGAGCAGTCGTTAGGGTTTATTCTGGCGTTCCAGGCGTTCCCTACCATTATCTTTTTCTCGGCCCTCATGGGCATTCTTTATTATTTTGATATCATCCCGCGGGTCATCCGTTTCTTTTCCCGTTTATTCACAAGATTGATGCGCATCTCCG
>MHFY01000106.1:0-6152 GCA_001805375.1 Omnitrophica WOR_2 bacterium GWA2_47_8
TGACGGTCGTGGTCCCGGATGTGGCCCAGCAGGACACCGTCGGGATCCGCATGCCCCAGCACAGGATCGCGTTACGGTTGGTCCAGGAATCGGACTGCACGATCGCCGCGCCGTCAGCCAATGTCCAGGGCGCGACACCGCCGCAGACTTGCCAGGAGGCCTTAAAAGACCTCGATGGATTAGTTGAGCTCGCCATTGACGGCGGGCCGTCCCATTCCGGCCTCGCGTCCACGGTGGTGGACCTGACCAATAAACATCCCAAGATATTAAGGGAAGGGGCGATCCCGGGCAGTGAGATCGAAGCCGTAGCGAAACGAAAGACGATCCTTTTTGTCTGCACCGGAAACAGCTGCCGGTCCGTGATGGCTGAATATTTGCTGCGTAAAATGCTCAACAACCGCGAGGACGTGGAAGTGGTGTCCGCCGGGACAGCCGTGTACATCCGTTCGTCGGCGAGCGCGGAAACGATCTCGGTCTTAAGAAAAGAAGGCATCGATGCCTCCAATCATTTATCTCAGCCGGTGAATACCCTTTTACTTAAAAAAGCGGACCTGATCCTGGTCATGACCCGGATGCACCGCCAACATGTGCTGGAGCGCGTGCCTTCGGTCGAGAACCGGGTGTATTTATTGAAAGAATTTATGAGCGGCCCCGCCGGATATGAAGGGTCCTTGGACGTGCCGGACCCCATCGGAAAACCAGCCGAGGCCTATGAAGAAAGTTTATTGACAATCAAAGACGCAATGAATAAGATTGTAAGCTTAATTTAAAGAAACAATAACCAAGAGACAAGATACAAATAAATTTCAAATTAAAATGACCAAATTCACTTTTTTGAAATTGAGATTTGAGTTTTATTTGGGGATTGTATCTTGTTTCTTGTATCTTAATTAAAGGTATTTTCTATGAGGATCTTCATCGGTTCCGACCATCGCGGATTCAAATTAAAGAGTAAAATTACGGGCCTTTTGCGTAAGCAGGGGTATACCGTCGTCGATGTCGGGAACCATTCCGAGGAGAGCTGCGATTATCCCGTGATCTCCGAAAAGGTCGGGAGAGAGGTCGCTAAGTCGAAGGATAATAGGGGGATCCTGGTGTGCATGACCGGCATCGGCCACACCATCGCCGCCAACAAGATCCAAGGTGTTTATGCCGCGCTTTGTTATAATGAAGAAGCAGCCGCGCTGTCCCGCCAGCACAATAACGCGAATGTCCTGGTGCTGGGAGCGAAATTTGTCCCGGTTAAAGATTTTCCTAAGATCATTAAGACCTGGCTGGCCGCGGAATTCGAAGGCGGGCGGCATTTGCGACGGGTAAAACAAATTAAAGCCATTGAGAAAAAGTTTTTCAAAAAGTAATTATGCGAACTGTAGAAGAAAGGACAGGCATGTCGTACTTAAAAGAAACCGATCCCAAAATTTACGAAGCTATCGCCAAAGAGCTCAAACGCCAGCAGGACACTTTGGAGCTGATCGCGTCGGAGAACATCGTTTCTGAGGCTGTTCTAGAGGCGCAGGGCTCTGTCCTGACGAACAAATACGCGGAAGGTTATCCGGCGGCGCGTTATTACGGCGGGTGCGAATATGTGGATATCGCCGAGCAATTGGCCATTGACCGCGCCAAAGAATTATTCGGCGCCGACCATGCCAACGTGCAGCCGCATTCCGGTTCACAGGCCAACATGGCGGTGTATTACACGGCGTTGAATAACGGCGATACGGTCCTGGCCATGGACCTGGCCTGCGGCGGGCATTTGACGCACGGGTACAAGATCAATTTTTCCGGAAAAACGTACCATATTGTTTCTTATAAAGTGGATCCCAAGACTGAAATGATCGATTATGATGAGGTCCTGTCATTGGCGAAAGAGCATAAACCGAAACTGATCTTGGCCGGGGCGTCCGCGTATTCGCGGATCATTGATTTTAAGAAATTCAGGGAAATTTGTGATAAGGTCGGCGCGGTCTTGTTCGTCGACATGGCGCATATCGCCGGGCTCGTCGCGGCCGGATTGCATCCCAATCCCGTGCCGTACGCGGAATTTGTCACCACCACGACGCACAAAACATTGCGCGGGCCGCGCGGAGGGATGATCCTCTGCCGTGAAGCCTACGCCAAAAAGATCAATTCAACGATCTTCCCCGGGATCCAGGGCGGGCCATTGATGCACGTCATCGCGGCCAAGGCCGTGGCTTTTAAAGAAGCGCTGACCCCGGAATTCAAGGAATATCAGAAACAGATCGTCAAGAACGCCAAGACGTTCGCGGCCGCTTTAGAGAAATGTGGATTCCGCATCGTGACCGGCGGAACAGATAACCATCTTTTCATGGTAGACTTAAGGCCCAAGAACATCAGCGGAAAAGACGCGCAGGACCTTTTGGACCGCGTGCACATCACATTGAACAAAAATTTGATCCCCTTTGACCCGGCCCCGCCGATGACGGCGAGCGGTGTTAGGATCGGGACCCCGGCAGTCACCTCCCGAGGGATGAAGGAAAAGGACATGGAAACGATCGCGCGGTTGATCGATGACGCGGTCACGCACCGCACTGACGAAAAGGCGCTGGGGAAAGTGAAGGACGCGGTGATGAAGTTGGCGAAAGAATATCCGATATATCAATGAGCACAAAATTTATGGAACGGAGTGAACATAATCATATTTTGCGAACCCCTTTGATTAATTTGATTAGGGGTGCTTTGACCCAGAAAGGTCAAAGCATTGATCCCAGGACGCGATAGCGTCCGCGGGACTACCACATATTATTAATTTGAGATCCCGCAGTCTTCGCTGCGCTCAGGTTTGCGGGATCAATTCGCTCAGCTAATTTATGTTCGCTGGCGCTCCATAAATCAGGAGCTCATTCATGTACTGATTTCTTCCAAATGCTTTAGAGGAAATCAGTACTGCGCCAACTTTTCTAGACATTAAGTTGTAAAATTTTAAGGAGTGTTGGCTTGCATTGCCCCACCTGTCATTATAAAGAAACCAAGGTCATTGATTCGCGCTTAAGCGGGGATGCCAACTCTATCCGCCGGCGCAGAGAATGCCTGAAGTGCGAAAAGCGTTTTACCACGTATGAATATATCGAACAAGTGCCCTTGATGGTGATAAAGAAGGACAACCGCCGTCAGGCGTTTGACAGAACAAAAATTATTTCCGGCTTGGTCAAGGCCTGCGAAAAACGCCCGGTGAGCATCGATAAGATCG
This sequence comes from Omnitrophica WOR_2 bacterium GWA2_47_8, assembly GCA_001805375.1. Lineage (GTDB taxonomy): Bacteria > Omnitrophota > Gorgyraeia > Zapsychrales > GWA2-47-8 > GWA2-47-8. The sequence goes on from MHFY01000106.1 coordinate 3,209, forward strand.
AAGAGATCACGACCGATATCGAGCGCGCCATCCAGAAGGATTATGACCGGGAGGTCGATTCCAAGGTCATCGGCGAGATCATTATGGAAAGGCTGGCCCTGGTGGATGAAGTCGCGTACGTGCGTTTCGCGTCCGTGTACCGGCAGTTCCGGGACGTGAACCAGTTCATGAACGAATTAAAATTTATTTTGGATAAAGAAAAAGCAACCGCAAAAACAAAATAGCCCTGCCTACCGGCAGGCAGGCCCGCCATGGCGGGACAGGGAGACGTTATGGTCCTCGTAGAATTAAGCAAGATCATCATTGATGAAAAAAGGCAAGATCAGATCATTGTCCTCAAGGAAAAGAACGGCGACCGGCAATTCCCCATCATCATCGGGTTTTTGGAAGCCTCGAGCATCAAAATGAAACTTTCCGGCATCGAAGTGCCCCGCCCGATGACGCATGACCTTTTGATCGCCGTTATCGAAGGCTTGGGGGCGAAGATCGATAAGCTGATCATCGATAAACTCGTCGACAATACCTTTCATGCCAAGCTGGAGCTGGCCCTGGAAAACGGAAATGTCCGGCGCATCGATTGCCGCCCTTCCGACGGTGTGGCGATGGTGGTGCGTTCCAAGGCCGAGATCTATGTGGAAGAAGAAGTTTTGAAAAAAACGGCGTTTTTAAAACAATAAATTAAGAGATAAGAGGTAAGGGATAAGGGGTAAGTACCCTTGCCTAGCCCTTACCTCTTAGCCCTTACCCCTTTATCATGTCCATCCTAATTCATTCCCTTTACCTCAAAACTATCCAAGACTTAGCCAAGAAAAAGAAGGTCCCCGTTTATCTGGTCGGCGGGTTCCTGCGCGATTCCTTTTTAAACCGGCCCTGCGCGGATTTTGATTTTGCGGTCAAAAAAGGCGCTGTCCCTTTGGCGCGCCGGTTGGCCGACACCATCAAAGGCGCCTTTGTGCTTTTGGATGACGAATTCGGCTGCGGCCGCGTGGTCATCCGCCAAGCTTCCAACTTGGCGAGACCTCGCCATCCGCTCAAAGCGGATGGCGGGAAAAGCAGAGGCGAGGTATTTACCTTTGATTTCGCGGATTACCGCGCCCCGACGTTCAAGCAGGATCTGGCCCACCGCGATTTTACGATCAATACCCTGGCAATTGACCTGCAGAAGATTTCTCAAGGCCTGTCCGAGTCTGTTCTTTTTTCCAAAAAACCGCTCAAGGATCTGAAGAGCAGGACCATCAAGATGGTTTCCGCAAAAGCGTTCAAAGAAGACCCGCTGCGTCTTCTGCGCGCCTTTAGCCTCAGGGCCCAGCTGGATTTTAAGATCGAGAAGAAGACCTTAGCACAGATCAAGAAGGACAAGGACCTGATCGGAAACGTTTCGTCCGAAAGGATCAGAGAAGAGGTGTTTAAGATCTTATCCACGCCGGCCGCCGGGCAGATCTTAAAGGAGATGGACAAGATCGGCTTGCTGGAAAATATTATTCCGCAAATTTCAGTGATGTTCAACGTCAAGCAGGGCGGATATCATCATCTCGATGTCTGGCCGCATTCGCTGGAAACGGTTTCGCAGTTGGATAAGGTACTGGAGGAATTCAAGGACGACCGGGAATTGAATGCTTATTTAAATGAAACTCTAAGCGGCAATCATAAACGCGTTGAGGTTTTAAAATTGGCCGCGCTCCTGCATGATATCGGAAAACCCAAGACTAAAAAGAAGGAAGATAACGGGCGCATGTCTTTTCACGGCCACGAGCACGTCGGCAGGGGGATCGTCCGGCACATCGCCAAACAGCTTAAACTCTCGACCCACGAGCGCCACGCTCTGGAAGACATGGTGCTTTGGCATCTGCGCCCCGGGTATTTATCCAATTTTAAAAAGCCCAGCGAGCGTTCGGTCTTCCGTTATTTCCGAGACACAAAAGATGAGGCGGCGAGTATTTTAGTTTTATCCCTGGCGGACCAGCGTTCCACGCGCGGGCCTTTGACTTCCGAAGCCGACCAGAAGCACCACCAAAAGATCTGTTTAGGCGTGCTGAAAAAATATTTCGATAAAAAGAAGGAAAAGCCTTTTGTCCGTTTGATCAACGGGAAGGACTTGATCAAGAAATTAAAATTAGAGCCCTCGCCTTTGTTTGGTAAAATTTTAAGCGCGGTGGATGAGGCGCAGGTGTTGGGAAAGATCACGACAAAGGAAGAGGCGCTGGAATTAGCGAAGAAAGTTAAATAACCGCGGGTCCTGTCTTCGGGTATCCCCATCGTTCTCGTAAAACTGCGAGCGATGGGGATGCCCCTCCCTCAGCCACCCGCGTAAATTTAAATTACTAGGACGGGTGACGCGAGAAGGATTCCTGGCCGAGCGACTTTGGAGCGAGGCTAGGATATCGAGCGGCAGGACCCGTCCTGAGGAAAATATGAATGAACAATTAAAATTTATTTATAAAACCAAGATAACCAAGGCGGATTTTGATCTAACTGACCTTAAATTTTCCGGTGATGTGATTAAGGATGAGGTTGTTTTGCGTAACGCGATCGCGCAAGCGCTAGCTAAGAAGAAATCCGTATTCGTATTCTCATTCCTTAACGCGTCTCAGTCTTCTTTCCCGATTATCGGCATGACCAAGATCGCCAGCCAGGAGGTCTTAAGGGCCATTAAGAAAAATAAAAACCTGAAGGCCGAGTTTTATTTTAATGAAAAGAAAACGCTGGATGTTTTTAAGAAGGCCACGCTGTCCTACATCGGCCACGTTTTAAATGATTTGGACGCCGAACCGTATGTAACCGTGGATATTATTATTGAGTTAGCTGAAGGCATTGTATTGATCGAACGCTCCAATCCGCCGTACGGCTGGGCCCTGCCCGGCGGATTTCTAGACGCGGGCGAAAGCCTGGAAGAAGCCGCGGTCCGCGAGGCCAAAGAAGAGACCAATCTCGATCTAAAAGACCT
>MHFY01000106.1:6181-9568 GCA_001805375.1 Omnitrophica WOR_2 bacterium GWA2_47_8
ACGCTTTCGATCACAACAGAGTCATCGAAGATTACTTGAGACAAAAGAGATGAAGAGTAAAGTATGCTTTATATGTATTTAGACGAAAGCGGTGATCTGGGGTTTGATTTTGTGAATAAGAAACCTTCCAAATTCTTTACGGTATGTATTTTAGTTGTTAAAAGCCCGGAGGGTCGAAAACGTATCGCTAAAATGGTCGAAAGGACACTGCGCAGAAAATTGAACCCCAAGGGTAAGCGTAAAAGATTGATACAGGAATTAAAAGCGACCTCAACGACATTGAAAATTAAGGAATATTTTTATCGGAATATCCGAAAGGTGGATTTTGCTGTTTACAGCCTTACTCTTAATAAACGGAGGGTATATCAAAATTTGGTTCAGGATAAAGCGCGGGTTTATAATTGGGTAACCCGCATGTTACTTGATCAGATCGATTTTTCAACTGCGGATACACATATTCATCTTGTTATTGATAGATCGAAAAGTAAGCCGGAAATTTCTGAATTTGACAGTTACATACTGCTGAATCTTCGAGGAAAGATTGATCCAAAAATTCCATTGACTATTTCACATAGGGATTCGCAGGAAGACCTTTGCTTAAACGCGGTTGACCTCTTTTCCTGGGGTGTTTATAGGAAATATGAAAAAGCAGATAGGGTTTGGTATGATGTTTTTAAGGAAAAAATCCGGTATGATGATCTGTATTTAAAATAAAAATGAGCGCGCCCTCTAGGTTTTTGATGTTGAGGCTTTGGCCAACCGGATGGATGGGAACACCCCAAACAACCTAAAGCGGACTTACCGCTCAGTTCCAAGTATATAGCCACAGGTGTGGTAAAGCAAGAAGAAAATTTGTGTGTGCGTGTGTGTGCGGAAATTCAATTCGGCGACGACGCCAAAGGCCTCAAAGTCGTCCCGTATGCGGATTTGACGAAGTTGAGATACGCTTTCGATCATAACAGAGTGATTGAGGATTATTTAATGAGCACACGATTTACGGAGCAAGGCGCTCGTAAATCGCCGGTGCGAACCCCACATGTTCACAAATCACGTGTGGGGTCCCAAACGTGAATCTGCGAAGCAGGCGTTTTGAACATTTGGGATTAATCCCAGGAGCGTAGCGACGTGGGATAATAAAGTCATTGAAGATTATTTAAAGATAGGAAAGTAAGACGTGGAACCTATAAAGAATTTAGTTAGCGCAGAAAAATTAAAGAATGTTTTTGGAATAGATAATTTAAATGATAAATATTTTGAATATACTGAGCTTAAGGATAGACACCTTGGCTTTAGCGTTAAACGAAATTATCCATCTAATATTCGATTTGTTCCACCGATTACAAAAAATGGTGACTTTGATATTTTGGCACTTATTTTCGTTGTATGCGAGACTCCTATCGACTTGAAATCTCAAAAGATTCCTCTTTTTTTAAGCATTTCGCCATATAGTAGATATCTTTCTACTCATTTGGATTACAATTTTAGCGATGAAAGCTGCCCGACAGAAGATTCTGTTCGAAAGAGCAAACCCACCCCTAAGCCAATAGCGTTGGAATTTTCGGAATATACATATGACCTTACAAGTAATAGCTTGCAGGATTCCAAGAATAAAACGTTAACAGGCGAAGAAATCTTAGACTCTTTTTTCAAGGAGCATTGCAATACTGTGCATTTATTCAAAGGATTAGCTTTGCGATGGGAAATGGGGTCGAGAAATAAAGCGGTAAAGCTTTGTGATTTTTCGATTGAGATTTTAAAATGGATATTAAAGAATCTTTTTGGAAGAACATTCGAGTCGCGGGATGCTTTTGCTGGGAGCTTGACAACTTATTTAAGAGAGGATATGAAGTTATTACAGCTAGAAAGCATAGATATCTTTGGTTACAAGGCATCAAAGAATATAATTATGACCTTTTCAATAATTATTTTATTCAGTTATATTTTGGCTCATAAGTTTTCAATAAAGAGTCAACTCGCTTCTGACATAATGGACAATAATTTAGTAACGATTTGCTTTACATTTTTTTCTATATGGTTTTTGGATCGTTTAATTCCATATATATTGTTTAAAATAATAAATCTTTTAATACGCCTTAAAGTCAAATTTGTATTTGCAAAACTTAAGGCTTGAGAGGGAATTCCGGGGACCCCCCCGCAGTGCTTCGCGTTACGGGACCCGGCGCGCGGTCACAAAGTGAACGGCCGTTCACAATTCCCGCGGCGCCGCATGAATTCCCGCTTGCGGGCGACAAGTGCAATTGCGAACGCGCGTTCGTAATTGTAGTATAAAAAGCTTATTTCCGTTGGCCAGGAATAGCAGCAGACTATGGATAGACGCAAAGTTAATAGACGAAAAATAGGAAAGGCTAAGCGCGGAAAGCTATTTAGATCCGCTTTGACCAAAGTGAACAGGAGCCACGGCAAAACACTTAAAGCCTTGGCTGTATAACCCATGAATAATAAAGAAGAAAAAAACAATGAAGATACTGTTCCCGCGGATCTGCGAAAAGAAATTGAGCAGATGGTCCGTGAAGACAAAGGATTGCTTAAAAAGTTGGAAGAGTAAGTATTCTCGTCATCAAGTTACTCAGGACGGGTGACGCCTGCCGGCAGGCAGGCGAGATGGCCGCCTTTGGCGAGCCTCGCCCTTCATCTAAAAATATGTGGAAAAGGGCGGTGGCATCCCCGTCACCGGAACATTTGTGAGGATGACGGGGATATCGAGCGGCAGTCCGCCTCGGCGAGCCTCAGCGAGACGGGGACCCGGCCTGAGGGAAGATTAACGAAATGACCAAAAAACAAGTACTCTTACTCGCCCTGGTTTTATTCGCCGGCGGATGCAGCCCGGTCAAGACGTTCGTTTTCGGACCGGAAACGATCTATGGGAGCTGGGAAATTAAAGATCATTTTCAAGGGCGCATGGTTTTGACATTTCATAAAAATGAAAAATATGAGCTGGATTTAGATAGAAACGGTACAACAGATATCTGGGGCGAATACCGGATGGCCGGGGATTGGATCACGCTGCATGATACCGGTGGCATGTATGCTCGGGATTGCGGGAGAGAAGGGGCGTATATTACCAAGATCGCCGGAGGGGAAGCGGAATTTACGATCATCGCGGACCAGTGCCCCTACCGCGCCCAAGCCTTGGCGGTTATGTGGAAAAGAATACAATTAAAGAATAAGAAGAAAGAAGTGACAGTTAATTTCTTTGAATAATATGGAAATCCCGCGGCGCGAGGTCACAAAGTGAACGGCCGTTCATAATCTTGACAAGTCTTTAGATTGGTATTACACTGTATATACAATGTGATAACGTACCAAAAGGAGATAAATATGATAAAAAGGTTAACGACTCACGGGAACAGCTGGGCGCTCATCATT
>MHFY01000107.1:0-4774 GCA_001805375.1 Omnitrophica WOR_2 bacterium GWA2_47_8
ATTTCCAGCCGAGTTTTTCGAATTGGTTGAAAAAAGTTCCCAATCCCAAAATTTTTCCTGTCAGAACCACGCTTTCAGCCACGATCGCCGCCCAAACCTTTACCCTGCCAATTTTAATTTTTAATTTCGGATACATTTCTTTGGCCTCCCCGTTCACAAATATCTTAATCGTTCCCTTGTTGGCCCCGATAACCGTTTTAATCCTGGTTTTTGGTTTGGTCGGGATGATTTTTAGCCCGTTGGCTTTCGTATTTTCCCTGCCCTTGCGGTTTTTTTTGACTTATATCGTCAGCGTTGTTGATTTTTTCTCAAAAATTCCTTTAGCCGTTTTAAATCTGGAAAATATTGATTTTATTAAAAACATTCTAACCCTCGGGGGAGTTGGGCCTGGCGTCCATTGGGTATGGCTGGCGATTATTTATTTGGTCCTGGGCTATTTTGCCAGGAGAATAACCCAAAAAAATAAATACGTTAATTTTTGTTTAAACCCGCCCTTCTTTGACAAAAACCGATAACCAAGATAGATTTTATATAGTACCAATTAAAAATTGAATAAGGGGGTGGAAAGTGTTTACGGGGCCCAGAAAAGGCGGTATTGATATTGAACAGCTTTTAACCCTGGGAGAATTACTTTCGGAAAACAGGATATTGTTCTTGGGCGATATTGGCGAAGACAACGCTCTGGGCATAATGAACACTTTGCGCTTTTTGGCTTCAAAGGACCCCGCCCAGCCAATAAAAATAGAAATTGTCAGGCTGGGGCGGCTCGGTATCCTGGACGCTTGCCTTGTATCACGTAATCTCAATGCTCAATCAATCCGGCACCCCTATTCACACCATAGGCCATACTTGTTACAGCGGGGCCGCGCTTATTCTAGCAGCCGGCAAACCGGGTTTCCGCTATATTTATCCCGAAGGCACGGTTATGCTTCACGCTTCCGCCGTATTCGGAGGGGGAAACGTAAGCCAGGCTGACCTTAAAATTCTAAAGAAGCACGACCAGATTTTAATAGATACAATCTGCAAACTTTGCTGTAAACCAAAGAGCAGGAGGGCAATCAACGAGAAGCTTGTTGAAGAGGGGGTGGAATTCTGGCTTAACGCCAAAGAGGCAAAGGATTTTGGCTTGGTTGACAAAATTATTACGCCGGAAATTGACAGAGAGCTTTTCGGTAATTTGATTCTTCCCGATTGGAAAGAAGTTGAAGACAGCGGAGGGAATTTCTCCCCCGCAAGCAACAAAAAACAATGAGGTTCCTTTAGGAACCTCATTTTTCTTCAGCCATAATTTTTAAACAAGATTTTGTGTGGTAAAATAGGGCTATGGCAAAGATTGTAAAATTTCCCCAAGGGTTCTTATGGGGGTCTGCCACCTCGGCTTACCAGGTTGAGGGAGGAATTGAAAACTGCGACTGGTCAAAAGTTTATCCAGCTGGCATTGCCTGCGACCACTACAATAGATACGAGAAAGATTTTGATTTGGCTAAGAGCTTAAACCAAAACGCTCATCGTTTTTCAATTGAATGGTCCAGAATTGAACCCAGAGAAGGGGAATTTGACCAAACAGAAATAGAGCATTACAGGAAGGTTCTTCTGGCTTTAAGAAAAAGGGGCATTAAGTCAATTGTTACTCTTTGGCATTGGACCAACCCTGTTTGGCTGGCCGAAAAAGGCGGCTGGACAAATCAGGAAGCAGTTAATTATTTTGCAAGATACGTTAAAAAAATTGCGGAAGAATTAGGAGGGCTTATTGATTTCTGGGTGACGCTAAACGAGCCCATGGTTCATATCGCCGCGGGTTATATTGATGGCAGATTTCCTCCCCGAAAGAAGAATTTACCGCAGGCCCTAAGGGTGTTGAAAAACCTCATTAAAGCCCACAAATCGGCTTACGGGATTATTCACGCAAAATATCCCCTGGCTCGGGTAAGTATTGCGCAGGCGGTAAGTTATTTTGAGCCGGCTAGCCATTGGTGCCCTTTAGAAATTTTGTTTGCCGACATCGGAGATTATCTTAGTAATCGTTATTTTCTTTTAAAAGTTAAAAATCAGCTGGATTACCTGGGGCTTAATTATTATTTTCATAATCGCGTTGTTTGGTACCCTCCTTTCGTGAAAAATCTCAATAAAAAAATTACGGACATTGGCTGGGAGATTTACCCCGAAGGGATATATCATATATTGAAAAATTTAAGCCGCTTCAAAAAGCCCATTTATATTTTAGAGAACGGGCTGGCCGATGCTAAAGACGAAAAAAGAAAAAAATTCATGAAAGACCACCTGCATTGGATCGGCAAGGCCGTTGAAGAGGGAATTGACTGCCGGGGATATTTTCACTGGTCCTTAATGGATAATTTTGAATGGGAAAAGGGTTTTTCTTCCCGGTTCGGTTTGGTTGAAATGAATTACAAAACCCTGGAAAGAAAGCCCCGGCCCTCGGCTTTTTATTACGCTAAAATATGCAAAGAAAACCAATTAGAGATAAATTCCTAAATTCTAAAATCTCTTAATATGTCTTGGTTGCTGCTCGCCGTAACGGCACATTTTTTAACCGCCCTGGTTTTTATAGGGGATAAAATTCTCCTTGTAAAAAAAATTCCCCACCCGGTTATTTACTCCTTTTATCTGGGGATCTTTGGCATACTAATGCTCGTTCTTATTCCTTTTGGAGTTGTTTTCCCACAGCAAATTACGGTATGGCTTCTTTCTTTATTGGCGGGAGCCGCCAATGTTCTGGCCCTTTATTTCTTTTATTTCGCGATGAAGAAGTTTGACGCTTCCCAGGTAGTTCCAATTACGGGCGCTTTTACTCCTATATTTACCTTTATCGCGGCTTTTATTTTTTTGGGAGAAAGGCTTTCTTCGCTGGATATTATCAGCTTTTCTTTACTGGTTCTTGGCGGGTTGCTGGTTTCCTTAAACAAAGGATTTAAGCTTGGCGATTCTTCGCTGGCAATCCTGAAGTTTGCCGCATTGGCCGGATTCATTTTTGCGGTTTCCTTTGTTTTGATGAAATTTTCTTACCAACACTTGTCTTTTATTAATGGATTCTTCTGGCCCAGAATGGGAGGGGCGGCAATGGCCTTGTTTTTCCTTGTTTTTAAAGAAAATCGCGATATAATATTTTCCACCCCAAAAACCGTGGAAAAAAGAACAATGGGGCTGGTAATTTTAAATCAATCGGCCGGAGGAACCGCTTTTATTTTATTGAACATAGCCATATTTTTCGGGAGCGTTACTCTGATAAACGCCCTGCAGGGAGTTCAATACGCTTTCCTGCTGGCGCTTGTGGCCATTCTTTCCTTGAAATTTCCCCACATCCTAAAAGAGGAAATTTCACAAGATATTATTTTGCAAAAAATAATAGCCATTCTGTTTATAGGCGCCGGTTTGTCAATTTTGGCGGCCGAGCAGTTTTTCGCCCTATAATTATGTTCAAAAAAATTATTTTTATCGCTATCGCTCTTATCTTTATTTTAATTTTATGCTATATAGGTCTTTTTTTTATTTCCCCTCCCTTGCCAAAAGAAACAGTTTACGGAGTAACTTTTTCTCGCCCTTACGCCCAAAGCGCGCTTGGTTTGGAATGGAAAGAAGTTTATTTGGCGATTTTAGACGAATTGGAAGTGAAAAACATCAGAATTCCGATTTATTGGAACGAGATTGAGCCCGAACAGGGAAAATTTTATTTTGAAGATTACGATTTTATATTTCAGGAAGCCCAAAAAAGAGGGGCAAATATCATTCCCGTTGTTGGCCAGAGGCTGCCCCGCTGGCCCGAGTGCCACGAACCGGAATGGGCAAAAAGCTTGGACAGGTCCTTAAAACAAGAGAGAATAATCACTATGTTAAAAATCGTAATTGATCGTTATAATGGCTACCCAAACATTAAGATGTGGCAGGTTGAAAACGAGCCATTTTTGCCTTGGTTTGGGATTTGCCCGAAATTGGATAAAAATTTTTTGAAAAAAGAAGTAGAGCTGGCGCGCTCAAAGAGCAATCGTCCGATTTTGATTACGGAAAGCGGCGAGCTTTCTACCTGGTATCAGGCATCTAGGTTGGGGGATTATCTCGGGACCACTTTATACCGAAAAGTTTTTGAAGAAAATTTAAAATTTTACTGGACATATCCCATACCAAAATCTCTTTACTGGATCAGGGCAAGCTTTAACGGAAAACCCTTAGATAAAGTAATCGTCAGCGAGCTTCAGGCCGAACCCTGGGTAAAAAACCCTCCCATCCCCACGGTTCCTCTTGACGAGCAATACCAAACAATGAATCTAAAGACTTTTAAAGAAAATTCGGAATTCGCCAAATCAACCGGAATTTCTGAAATTTATCTCTGGGGAGCGGAGTGGTGGTACTGGCTTAAGGAGAAAAAAGGCGACCCCAATATTTGGAATGAGGCAAAAACATTATTCCGCAGATAGGCAAAAAATAAAAATTCGCAAATGAGTTTTCCCTATTATTTAAAAACCGGCCGGGCATCTGATTTAAAAGATCAAAAAGACCGCTTAGTCTATAGGGCCCTTGAAATTTTTCCCGGAGCCTTAAGCCTGGCTACCTTAATTCTGGCGGTTTTGCTTTCTTGGCTAAAGCCCTTATGGGTGGCAATATTTATTACCTGCTTTGTGATTTACTGGCTGTTAAAAACAATTTATTTTTCTTTTCACCTAAGAGCCGCTTATCAAAAAATGCGCGAACACGAAAAGACAGACTGGCTGGAGAGGTTAAGCCAGTTGGCAGTGATAAATAACCGCTTACCGGTTAAAAG
>MHFY01000107.1:4787-5335 GCA_001805375.1 Omnitrophica WOR_2 bacterium GWA2_47_8
AGAAAAAAGCGATTACCCGAAAGACAAAATGATTGTGGTTTTGGCTACGGAAGAGAGAGCCCTCATCGCGGACCAGGAAACGGCCCTAGCCATTGAAAAAGAATTCGGCAATAAATTTTTTAAGTTTTTAAAAACCATACATCCCGCGAACCTGCAAGGGGAAATTGCGGGCAAGGGCTCCAACGAAACCTGGGGGGCCAGGCAAGCCAAGGAAATAGTTGTTGACCCCTTGAAAATTCCTTATGAAAATGTTATATTTTCTTCTTTAGATGCGGATACTTGCGTTTTCCCAAAATATTTTAGTTGTCTTGCTTACCACTATTTAACGGCAGCCAAGCCCACAAGAACGAGTTTCCAGCCGATCCCTCTTTTTATTAACAATATTTGGGAAGCAACTCCCGTCTCAAGGGTCTTTTCTTTTTCCGCCAGCTTTTATCAATTTATGAACCAAGAGCGCCCCGAGAAGCAAACCACTTTTTCTTCCCATTCAATGAGTTTTCGGGCCCTTCTTGATGTTGATTTTCGCCAAGTAAATGTTGTTTCTGACG
>MHFY01000107.1:5341-6080 GCA_001805375.1 Omnitrophica WOR_2 bacterium GWA2_47_8
GGATTTTTTGGCAGTGTTTTTTAGCTTACGATGGGGATTATAGGGTTCAGGCGCTTTATTATCCGGTAGCCATGGACGCCAATGTTGCTCCGGGTTTGTTTAAAACATTAAGAAATATTTATAGACAGCAAAGAAGATGGGCCTACGGAATAGCGGACATACCATATTTTCTTTTCGGTTTTTTAAAGAACAAAAAAATTCCTTTTTCCAGGAAATTATCTTTGGGGTTTGAATTTATTGAAGGGTTTTGGTCTTGGGCGGTTTCCTCTATTTTAGTTTTTTTTCTAGGATGGCTCCCCTTGGTTTTTGGAGGAGAAAATTTCAGCCAAACTCTTTTTTCCTACAACCTGCCGAGATTTATCCGCGATGTTGCAACCGTTGGGATGCTAGGGTTGGTAAGCTCGTCTTACTTAAGCATTCTTTTACTTCCCCCAAAGCCGCCAGAGTATGGATGGTTTAAATACCCGCTTTTGGTTTTAGAGTGGTTTTTAATTCCTTTTACAATGATATTTTTTACCAGCTTGCCCGCCCTTGACGCCCAAACTCGGCTTATGCTGGGAAAATATATGGGTTTTTGGGCAACCGAGAAATTCCGAAAAAAGCAAGCGATTATAAGTACGCCCCTTTAGCGCTTCCAATTCCCCAAAAAATTTATTATATTAAATTATACTAAACCCATTACATTTCAATTATGAAAAAAATTTATTTAGATTACGCGGCTACCACTCCTGTTGACCAA
>MHFY01000107.1:6205-7557 GCA_001805375.1 Omnitrophica WOR_2 bacterium GWA2_47_8
GGATTCGCGGGGTCCCGCGACATTCAAGACCTTGGGATTGGCCGCGGCAAGAAATTTTCGGATCTGCTTGACCCACTGTGACGGCGTCCCCTTTCGGAGATCGATCACCACGTGGGGTTGACCCTCATCCCTGGCAAAGTCGACCGTCATCTGGGTGCCACCCGTCAGCCCCCCCTGGGCGATAATAAGTGTGGCATCGGCCGCTTGGACGTTTTTTAAGGTCCTCTCAATGTAATCAGGGCGTTCGATTTCTCGCATGGGGTATTTCGAGTCGATGATTCCATCCTCGGCGAGTCGCCCCTTGGGGACGAACCCGCCGCATGGCAATCCCAAAACCAGGGCGGCATCCAGCGCCGCACGGTCCACCCCGGTCTGTCCCCCCGAGATGATCTTGAGCCGCTTCATGGGCTTATAGTCCCATCACGATATTGCAAATAATGGCAAGGGGGTGTACATTGGCACAATGGAAAACGGACTCTTTTTTCAGGACGACGACGATTTGGATGATGAGGTCGATGACGACGATTCCGACGCCGACGAAGATGTGGATGACGATGATGATCTTGAAGATGACGATGAGGAAGAGGACGACAAGATCATCAACTGACCGTTGCGGTCATCGCGAGCCCCGAAGGGGCGTGGCGATCTAGAACGCATACCCGAAAATAAAGTGGATCCTGTAAAGGTCCTCGCCGGTCTTGCGATCGAGCTTGAAGGCCCAGTCGAGGCGGATCGGCCCAATCGGGGTAACATAGTGCAGCCCTGCCCCGGCCGAATGGCGGAGTGTTTCCTTGTTGATGGCGCGGAACTCGTTGGTCACGCTTCCGGTGTCCGTGAAGAGGACGAATTTGAAATTGTCAGAGAGTCGGGTGTGCAGCTCAGAGGTGGCCAGCACGCTCACCTCGCCTCCGGTTGGCACGAGGGCGTCCTGATTAAAGCCGCGGACGGTGTAGTCTCCCCCCAGGTAGAGTTTCTCCTGCCCCGGCACGGTTTCACTGGTAAAATATCTTCGGATGCCTGCGACCCGAATGGTATTGGAGAGGGTCCAGCGCCGCGTCCAGCTTAGGTAATGGCCGACGCCCCCCGAAATCCGCGCAAAGTTGGCCCCTGCCCCGAAGATCTGGTTGAAGAATTCGGTGCTCACCAGGGTGTGGAGGCCGCGCCTCGGGTCGGAGAAGGAATCTCGCGTGTCCCAGGAGAGCGAGAGGGTGGCTTTGGGGGCGGTCAGATCGCGGGCCAGCTCGCTTCCCGGGTCTACCCCAGGTATTGAATCGGTGACAGTGGTCCTGGCGACCTCATATTTGGCGAGCCCGGTCAGTGTGGGGGTAAAGTCGTGAATGAACGAGACCGAG
>MHFY01000107.1:7597-7947 GCA_001805375.1 Omnitrophica WOR_2 bacterium GWA2_47_8
ATTCGCCGAAGCCGTTGGCAATCCCCTCGATCGAAAGGCCCAAGAGCCGCGAATTGATCAGGTTCACCTCGGCCCGCTCCAGGTCGTTGCCCCCGGTGAGCTGGATATTCCCCTGCTTCGCTGCGTCGAAAAAATTGCGGTCAGTGAGTGTTAGGACCCCGGTAAAATTTGTGTCGGTGCTGTAAGAACCCTTGATGTTGAAGACGATGGGAGGATTCTCTTCGAGATGGATCAGCGGATGGACGACCGGGTCCCGCTCGTTCAAGCCGATCGTATCCAGCGAGGCATTACTGAAGGCCGGCATCCGGCGGAGCCCCGCCTGACTCTCGAGCATTTTCTTATAGCTGAAC
>MHFY01000107.1:7969-8283 GCA_001805375.1 Omnitrophica WOR_2 bacterium GWA2_47_8
TCGATTTTAGAATCGACGACTCGCGTGTCTCCTGATTGCCGAGGACGAACACCCGCCCGATCTCCACGCGCGGGCCTTCATCGATATCGTAGAGAAGTGTGGCTTCATTCCCCTCTCTTAGGACCTCCACCTTGGCTTGGGCGTGCGGCTGCCCCTTTGAAGCCAGTTCGATCAGCAGTTTTTCCTTATCGGCATCGATCCCGGCGGGGTTGAGGGGTTTCCCCTCGTCCCATTTGATAATCTTGCGGGCCTTGGCCGCGGTGATCGTCTTCAGGCCCCGCCACTCCACACTGCGGATCTTCACCCGTTCCCCT
>MHFY01000107.1:8299-8589 GCA_001805375.1 Omnitrophica WOR_2 bacterium GWA2_47_8
ACCCCAGGGGTAAAGAGGGTGTCCTGATGCGTCACCATCTCCCCCCTGATCTTGCCGCCGGAAAGAAGGTGGTTGCCGGTGATCTGCACTTTGGAAATGGCCGACCGCGGGCCCTCCTCAAGGGTCAGTTGCAGTGTTACCGAGGCGGCATCCTCCGCGACCTTGCTCAGGTCGACCTTGGCCTCCAAGTAGCCTTCTTGGCGATAGAGCCTGGTGACCGCATCGGTGGTGGCCTTGATCTCATGGGGATCCCAGTAGCCTTCCTGTAGGACGGTCATCTGCTTACGGAT
>MHFY01000107.1:8752-9022 GCA_001805375.1 Omnitrophica WOR_2 bacterium GWA2_47_8
GCAGGCGGGACCTCAACACGGGTCTCCTTTAAATGGACGCGCGCTGCCGGATAGCCCCGATCGGCATAGGCCTGCTTGATGGAGGCCAGGTTCGCCTTCAGCCGTCGCGGTGAATAAAGCAGGTAGGTATTGATCCTGTTCCTCAGCGCCCGGTCGGAAAAGATGTGATTTCCGGCGGTGTGGATCTTTTCGATGCGGTAGCGGCGGCCGCAGTTAATGGTGAATTCGGGGATGACCCAGGGGCTCCCCTCCCGCTCTTGAACGGAGACG
>MHFY01000107.1:9068-10093 GCA_001805375.1 Omnitrophica WOR_2 bacterium GWA2_47_8
GGCGGAGGGTGATCATCCGCTTGAGGCGCAGGGCGAGAAAGGGGTAGGTGCCGTGAAAATCTATCGCGGAGATCAGGCGGGATTCGGCAACGCGAACCGCCAAACGCACCTGCCCGGGGCCGTCGGGGTGGCTGGTGACCTCAATGGCGGAAAAGCGGCCCCATTGTCGGAGATAATCCCTTGACCTGGCGGCACACGCCTCCTGAAAGGGTGCGCCCGGTTGGCACGGGAGCATCGCGATGACCTCCTCCGGGGTCACGAACCGGGTCCCGGCGACATCGATGGTGCTGATAGTGAGGGGGCCTCCCCAGGCTGTGCCGCCTGTAATGAGGATTAATAGGATGAGACCTCTGAAAAAGTTCCAGCCGCGTATGGAATTTTTCAGAGGTCTCATCGATATTCAAATTCCAGTGAGAGGTTGACCTGGTATATCCCGCCGGTCCGCGGGGATCCGGTCCGGATCCCCTTCAACTGAATATTGTCGGTGAGAAAGTAGGTGGCCCCCACCGTTTTTTGGGCATCCTGCGGGGCGATTTCCGTCAGGAATTCCAGCAGCAGTCGGTCACTCACATTCTTTCCCAAGGTCAACTGGCTGATGGCGTCGCGTCGCTTGACGTCGGCGGCCCCCAGCCGCACAACATCCAGACTGGTGTAGCGGCCGAGCGGTCCCTCGACACTGCGGGACAGTTCTCCTAAGGCGACCCCGCTTGCGACATAGCCCCCCCGATCGACCCCGGCCCGCTTGAGTTCCTCTTCGGTATAGCCGAAGGCCAACAGGTTAAAGAAATCGCGCCGGTCGACATTGGGGGGAAGGACCAATTGCAGGTTGTCCAGCGGCCCCTTGAAGACGATCTCTAAGGAACGCGTCGGTCCGGTGGAGCCAGCCAGGGGTCTCCCCGCCCGGATCTCAACATTGGGGTTGATCCGTTCCGGATCGATGAAATCGATGTGGCCGGAGAGGATGTTGAAGGTAGTGCCGAGATAAAATATCTGCCCCTCCTGGGTTTGGATGGAACCCTCCACCC
>MHFY01000108.1:0-1663 GCA_001805375.1 Omnitrophica WOR_2 bacterium GWA2_47_8
TTTGTAAAAAATTATGGAGAGCAGCACCGCGAACTGGGGAACAAGATCATCGACTTTTTGTCGAGATCAGAAAATACGGATGGGGATATTACACGATCCATCGGGGAGTGGGACCAGTTGATCGCTGATTCCGGCGTGCCGCTTAAAAAGACCGTGATTTCCCGCGAAGCGTCGCGTTTGGCCCAAGCGCCTCAAACCCCTCGTTATGATACCGCCACCACCGACTCCGACACAGGGGTGGATCCGACCTCGCAGATCTTAGATCGTATTGCCAGTGAAATGCGTCAATTTCCGTGGAAAGAGGATTTGGGGCGTGCAGAACGGGAAGGGCAGTTATCTCAATCAGCTTTCAATATTATCGGCCGCGCGACAGGGCTTGAAGATCGTGAAGTTATCGCACAATTCTATCAAGCAAATCGAGCGGCTCTTAGGAGTCGTTTGGAAGGAAATACTCCATTGAGCGTCAAACCGCAACCTGTCGTTGAACAGCCGAGTGTGGCAGTTCCCATGGGTAGAGTAAGTCCTGCTCCAACCCGAAAAGCTTCTAGAATCGATGAATTACAAGGTTTAATGGCTGATTTTGACCGTCGACAAATGCGAGGAACGATGGAGCGTCAAGAATTAATAGAAGCGGACTTGTTAGAGAAAGAAGTCCTTGGGGACGCGCAAGTTGCGGATGAGATCAGAACACGGTTACATTCAGCAGTTAAAACCGGGAGTGCGGTTGAACTTGCTGCGGATGAACCACATCAGGTTGGAGACATCTGGACATTAGGACATGCCGTTTTTGTGGTTCGTGAGATTGGTAATGATGGACAGCTGATAGCCAATTATAGTCCTGCTCAACTCAGGCCCAAGGATAAAAGATTAGTGGCAGCTACTCCAGGCAACCAGCTTTTGCAAAATTATAAAGATCAAATACATCGATATCGTTTACGATCAGTCTCTGACCGCGACATCGCCACCACCGACTCCGACACAGGGGTAGGTGTGAACGGTCCCGTGAGGTTGTCCCGCGCCGTTGAACCAAAGATCTTTAATGAAATTTATGGATCAGCCGCGCGTTCCAACGGTGTCTTCAGCCGTCCGCAATATGAAGACGATTTGATCGAAAAAGTGCGCGGGGGGCAGAACGTGGCGGTCGGGTACTTCAAGGCCCAGAATTTCAAAGGGCAATTTAATACCCGCGGTGAAGATATCGGCCTGGCGCATGACCTGGGCGACATCGCCTTGGCCGCCATCGGCCCGGAATTCAAACGAGCTTTGGCCAAGGAATTAAAAGGAACCGGCATCGGCTTTGAAGTTTATAACGCCGGCCCGACCTACCATGTGATTTTTACCCGTATGACCGAAGACAAAAAGCCTGTGGTGGAAAAGGCCATGAGCCGGATCTTGGATCCCAGATCTGATTTCCGCAGAAGCGTCATTGAAACGGTAAAGAGTAAGGTCATAGCCCAAAAGCCGGAGATGGCGGATAAATTAAAGGATTTCAGCCCGGATGATTTTAACATGTACGCGGGGATGTCTTCTCTATATATAGCAGCTGCGGCTCCCACAAATAATGATGAAGGCAAAATTTTAACGGAAGTGGACCGGTTAGACAGGGAATCCGCTGAGACCGCCAAATTCGCGCAGATCACATTAGCTGATGAGATCGAAGACA
>MHFY01000108.1:1725-8594 GCA_001805375.1 Omnitrophica WOR_2 bacterium GWA2_47_8
CGCATTGAAAATAAAGAAGAAAGAAGAAAACAAATAGATCAGGCCTTGGCCCCGCTGCTGAGGGCTGTGAAAAAGATCAGGAAGAGTAATTTTGTCGCTTACAATCCCGGACTTCAAAGCGCTTTAGACATTCATAAAGAATTAGGGTTGAAAAATGAATTCGATATCAGCGCCCCGATCTCGGAAAGATATGTGAAGGGCGCGGCGTTCAGCAGTTTAAAGAGATCCTTCAAGGCCGCTTCGGAAAGAGGCGATCAGGAAGAGATGAACCGCTTGACCGTGGCCTTGGTCGATAAGATGGTCCAGTACAAAACAAGGAATATCGGGGCGGAAGAGAACAGCCTCTTTGTAGGCAATGACAACTTTAAGGCAACGATCAACCAGGCCATCAAGACCAAACCGGCTGAAAATTTCCATACGACATTCCGTTTGGGTTACAACTCCGATGAATACGGCGCCATGATCTGGGATGCGAAGGCCCAGAAGCTCGCGGTCTTCAGGGTCGACGGTAACAATATCGGCGCCACATCGAATTATCACGGCCGTGAAGCAGGCGATACCGTGGTCGATGGGCAATTAAAGGTCATCAATAAGGTCTTGGCGGAGTCCGCCGGTCAACCGACGTTGCAAAAGAGAATAGATTATATCGAAGCTAATTTAGTCCCGGCACTCAAAAAGCAATTTGACAATAATTTAACGACACCGGTTGATTATCCGGTGACACAGCCGGAAGTTGTAGTCAAAAAAGTGAAAGGCCAAGCGCTGGATGGTATGGTCCATCTTTTATCTAAAGACAAAACACAATTATATAGCCTGACTTTAGCCAATAATAATAAACCCTTTGTGAAGGTTTACAGCACGGATGGCCAAGGGCAAGTGATCGTTGAGCCTGAAAAGTTGAATTTATTCGAAGTTATACCTATCAATGATCATGAAGTGAAAATAAAGAGCCCGCATATCTTAAGAGTAACGCCGGAAGAATACGTACGGATCGCGCAGATGCCGAATTTCAATGCCGGCACGTTGACCGCCAAGGTCAAGTCCGAGCCGATGATCTCAGTCGGGTATATGGAGATCGACGCGCGGGGTATCGGGCCGGAAGACCTGGACCGTGATTTCAGCGTCCTGCAGGGCCGGGCTGATGGGGTGGCGGAAGAATTGAAGAAAGAAGTTAAGAACCGCCAGATATTGGATAATGGGAAAGTGCCGGTTCGGATCGTCAGAAAAGCCGAAGGCTTCAACAAATGGCAGCTGAGAGACAGGGACCTGCCGGTATTAAAGAGAACTCAAAAACAAGCGGCACAGGAAGTCATCGCCGATGTTATTTTAGCCCGCGCAACTTCACAACAAACTATGGCTAGAAGGGATAGTCCTTCTGTCATCGACTCCGACACGGGGATCAATACGGACAATATCACGCTCTCCAATCTAGATAAAGCGCGATATTTATCGCATTTAAGATCCGATCTATACTTCTTGGCCCATCGAGAGGATGGCAGGTCGTTTGACGCAATGGTCAAGGACCTGGGGTTGGAATATTTAGGATCAGGGTTCTCTCGTTATGCGGTAAAACTGCCTGGAAACCTTGTGGTCAAGATCCCCAACATGTCCCATTCTGAAGCTTCCTTGAAAGAGAACGAAAAAATGGCGGGTATTGTGTCGGCTTTAGGTGTGAAGGTACGGCGAGGGCCTTTGGAAGGATATGACAAGGATTATGACTTTGTTGAGATCCCGGGAATCCTGCCGTTCATTTATTCCAATGACATCATTGTCCATCCTTATGGCGAGCCGGCGACCAGTGAGGATGATCTTAAAACAGTGGAAAGGGTCTTAGCTGAAAACGGCCTGAGATTGGCCGAGGGAGGGTCTCTTAAAAATATCCGTATCTTTAGAGGCAAACCCATGGTCAGTGACCTGGAGGACGTTAAATGGATCATTGAGCCAACTCCTTCCGGGCGCGGCACAAGGATGGTTAACGCGACGACCGACAGCGATACAGGGATCGCCGTTGCCGATGCCTCCGCCACATCGCGATTAGCGATGGGCGAGACCTCGCCACGAAGTGGCGGGCAAGCCAGGACCTACAGTTGGGAAATGCTTCGTCCGGCGGTGTTGGATGAAAAGGTCGAAGTCATGACGTCAGTCAATCGGGCCAAGATGGCGATCATTGCCGATGATTCAGCGAAGGATGATGAACAATTGAAAACAAACGCCGAAGCCTTTGCAAAAAGAAATCCAGATCGGCCAGTTTATATATTTAACTCGAATAGCAATCAATCTACTCCTATCTCGTATGGTAAGCCTGGAACGCCGGCTGTCCATTTCACCCTTCCGAATCATTTTAATCCTCATGCCAGAAATATCCGTGATTGGGTGGCCGAGCATACGCCGATCGTTGATACCGCCGCCACGTCGATAGCTGTTAAAGGCACAGGGTACGCCACATTAACCGTTGATCAGCCGATATTCAACGACACCGGAGATCAGGTCGGCCGGATGGATCTCAGCGGTAACGGGGATAACATACATACATACAAAGTGAAATTTAATAACCACCGCACCGTTGAAGTCAAAGGCATTGATCCGATAACGTTCCTGCAATTATTTGAGACCGGGCAATTGAACGCCCGATATTTTGAAGAAAAAGAGGGCCGTGATGTTGTGGAACGCACCATTTCCGGTGATCATTTGATCGTCCGCGCCAAGGGCCTGAATTTCGTGGCGGATACCGGACGCGGCCAGGAGAAGATCGAGATCAGCGAAATGCCGCGCCGTATCACCAACGCCAGGATATTCAAGACAAGGACCAGCAAAGAAAAAGACCTGTTCCGCGACAGTAAGATAACCGGGCGTAGCGGGAAAGTCAGGATCGACAGCCAGCTGAATGACGTCTCCGCGGCCCTGATCGAGAAATTGTTAGAAGGGCAATTAGCGCAAGGTGTTATCTTCGATAATGTTTTCGTGGATTGGGACGGGCAATTCAGTGCCAGCCAGCTCCTTAAGGATGGAGAGGCCCTGATATTAGAAACACACATCAAGAATAAAGTAACAGGAAAAGATCAATTAGAAAAAGTCATTTTGGTCGTCAGCCCGCAGCTGATCGAAAGGAAGTTGGGGCAGATCGATGAAGCTTTGGCTCCCAAGGCAAAGACGTCCGCCCGGAAGAACGCGGCTGACCCATTTAATTTAGCCGAAGCCAGGCCTACAGGTATTTTGGAAAGTTTGGCGATCAGGGCGCTTAAAGGATTGAACCGCGAGACAACGCAGGCTCAGGAAGATAAACAGGCGCAGAACACGGCTGAAAGCATTCTCCGCGAGATCAAGGTCCAAAAACTCCCGACCGCGGATACATTTAAGGATGTCTTGGCATTTGCTTATCCGCAATTGGATGAAATCCAGATCGTTTATACGGCCAATGATCCGTCGGCAGACGCTGTACAAGAACCGGCTGTGGCCCGTTTAGTTGCTGTTTCGTCGCCGGCGGTATCAGGACGAGAGACGAGAGACGAGAGACGAACGACGAATAATGCCATATCTGCCCGCGCGCTGGTTACTCCTGACGCCGCCTTTAACGATTCACCGAGATTTGAGACAGCCGTCCGTGCCCATGTTAAAGCCGCACAGCCTTCACCGGCAAGATTTGAACAAGCCGCGCCGAAACAGGCTGAAGTTGGACGAGAGACGAGAGGCCCTTCGACTTCGCTCAGGGCAGACCAGAGACCAGAGACAAGAGACAAGAGACGAGCGACCCTTCGACTTCGCTCAGGGCAGGCGAGAGACGAGAGACGCTTCACGAGAGACGCGAACCGCTTCACTGAAGAGCATGTCGGTTCTTCGACCTTTATGTCATCCAAGCCGGTCCAGCGTTTGGATTACGGCTTCCCTGTATTCATGAGGGATGAGCAGGGCATCGGTACACAGCAGATCGCCTTTGTCAAAGGCATGACGCCTGACCTGGCTGTTGTGAAAAATTACGTGAAGACCTTGAACTTGATGAGGAACAATCCGCAAGTCCAGATGCCGATGGTGGAAATGATCAAAATTTATATTCCTAAAGAAATGTTCTTAAGTGACGCGACTGAGGAAGCAAAGGCCGTTGTTCAATTCCTCATGAAGGAACAAGATGTGGTTGAGGTTATTCCGCTGGGATCTGATCAGGATTACGCAAGCGCCGCCCAAGAATTTGATATGAGTAACGAGCAGGCCTCTAAAGCCTTCACTGAAACAGGCAAAACACAGCTTGCCGTTGTCCTGCCGTTGACTGAACGGCCGATGAACGTTGAGAATCATCTGAAGTATCGCGCCAAGACAGACGAAGAAAAGAAGGCCACGGTTGCTGCCATCGGCAAGGCTCAAGCGTTATTACATTTATTCGGTGTGAAATTGGCTGAACGTGCTGACCTGAAAGCCTTTATCATCGCCAAGGGTGAAGCTGATCTTTATGATTTCGCGGCGCTTGATTACGCGGCAGGTTTATCATCAGCGGATATCAAGAAAAATAAAGAAACGATCATCGGCCATCTTCAAGCTTTAGTGCCTGATACAAGAGAATTTGATCTGGCTTATACAAAGGCGAGCGCGGAAAATAAAGGCAGGGTTAATTTACAGGTTGCCGGAGTCAAAGCGCCTGCCGCCTTTGGCGAGCCTCGCCCTTCATCTAATACGAATGATGGAAAAGGGCGGGCCGCGCCGAGAGCACCGCCTGTCGTCCCACCGGTGACGCCGGCAATTCCAGCCGCGCCTGCGGTCTTAAAGCCGATACCGGCGGCTATTCCAGCAGTTATTCCTGGTTTGGTTAAAATGGAAGAGCCGGTCGTGGCCGAGCAGATGGCTTTAGTTGAAAGTGATTATGGGATCAACACCGCGGTGTTGGAGCAAGAGCCTGTTGCGAGATTTAAAGGGAAGCAAGCAACCCCGCATCGCAAACAGCAGTTGACAGCCGCCGAAGCGCAGACAGAATTTAAAGCCGCCTTACATGAATTTGTCCGAGAGAGAGCTTATAAGAAGGGCATTAAAGATGTTGACTGGAACAAGATCAGCCAGTTGGAAGAAGGCTTTAAGACCGCTATTGAAGTTTCGGATAAGCAATTAAGGTCCAAGGGTGTGTTAAGTTTAAGCCCGGATGAACGGGAAGCGCTCATTCAAGATCTCGCGGGTGTTTATTTGGATGTCACTGATAAGTTTGATTGGTTCCAGATCAGATCACCTCAATTTGCTCACAGCGTCTTAAGTTATTCCAGTATGATCCGACGAACCGGATTGTATACCCTCCGCGACATGATGCCGCAGGCGACATTAGAAAAGTTAGGCGCCGGTAAGACCTTTGCCGAACGCGCCGCTGAATTGGCCATTGTCCGCCGCTTAAGTGCCGGCGGCAAAGGCGGAACACTTGAAGTCTGGCTCTTGAGCGAGAATTTGATCTCTGCTCTTGATACCCAGAAAGAATCGCGATTTGTCCTGGAAGAGATCGCGAAATTAGCCGAGGTCACCCGTTTAAAGGTCGACGAAAATAATCCGGATCATTTCTATGAAGAAGATTTCTTTAAGGAATTCAGCCTGCCTAAAGCGCCGGCCAGTTCCAAAATTAAACTTCGTTTCGCGGAAACAGAAGGTATCTTGGCCCGTGCGGACAGGACAAAATACGACAAAACACCGCTTCTCTTCACGGATGACGCGGAACTTTTGCGTATCGTTATGGATGAGCCGCAGGGCTTCTTTGCCGCCGCCACCCGTATTAAATCACCGCACGGTATCTTCAACTATTTGAAGGAACGCCATCCTGAACTTGTTGCGGAAAGAACAAAGACGGCGAATTTCTTCCGAAGCGCTTTCAAAGAATTCAGCAATATCAAGGATGACGACCTGTTTGATAACGAAGTTGATGAAGAAACAGGCGTAAAGAATCCTTTGGTGGCCATTATTCGTCCGGACCATCGGGATAAGATACGCGAGATCTATCGTAAATTTAGTGACGCCAAAGAATTGCCGAAAGAATTCGCCGATTTCGAAAACTTTATGAAATTGGCCAATGCCTATGCCGCAATCATGGACAAGCAGGAAGGCAAGGATTATGACCGCGGAGCCATCAGCGAGGAAGGCGGCAGCCTCTACGCGGTCAGAGGCGAGGGATGGCGTTCTCGCCCGAGGACAATTTTAGGAAGACGTCTGGAATCTGCGATGCTGACCGCGCGCATTGTTTCGGATATGCTCAAAGAAGGCGCCGCGGTTACGGAAGAACAGGCGGTCCGGCACATTACGGACGCCTTCTTATCACAGCGTAAACGGGAGATCAATGCCACCGAGGCCATTGCCCTTTTTGGCGAAGAATTTATGAATTACACGAGCGGGACGGGCCAGCGCGATAAACCCAGCCTGCAGGCCTTAGGCAATACCGATATCGCCGCTATTACCGAGGAAGTCCTTCTCTGGCTGGAACATGTCAAACAAAACAGATTAAAGGTCCAGACCGCGTCCGGCGTGAAAGAACAGGCGCAGAAGGCTTTGGAAAATATCCGTAACCTTGTTCGTCACAATGTTACCAGGCAAGGCGGTTACGGGCCGGATAATATCCTTAGAGAGATAGCCCAGGCGATCTTAGCTGATCCGGAGTTGTCAAAACTTGTTGAATATGTGGACGGCGAAAAACTCATCAACAACAACGCCGAAGGCAAAGCGATCAGCGACAAGATCTGGTTGGTGTATGTCAGAGGGTATGATCCTAAGAAAAACACGGACATCGTTGATGCTTTAAATAAAAGAATGGAACAGGGCCAAAGGGCCATTGCCCTGATAGCCGGTGATCCGACGGGCGGGAACGCCTTTAAATATTTAGGTTCGGATGATTCCGCCACGCACCTTTGGGCCTTACG
>MHFY01000109.1:0-231 GCA_001805375.1 Omnitrophica WOR_2 bacterium GWA2_47_8
CCTGGAGCGCTTCAACCGTACCCTTAAACAGGAGTTCCTGTACCAGGGAAACTTCCACCCAAACCCCAAGGTCCAACCCCAAGGTCATGAACCAAAAATTGACCAACTGGTTGCTCCCATACAACGCCAGCAGGCCCCACCAAGCCCTGGGCTACCTGACCCCGCTAGCCTATGCCCAGCAGGCCCAAAACTTGCACACGATGTGGTCATCACGTACAAGCCCTTGACAAA
>MHFY01000109.1:308-583 GCA_001805375.1 Omnitrophica WOR_2 bacterium GWA2_47_8
CAAGCACTTCCCCGCCAGCAAATCCCTGTGGGTTGCCCCAATCCAAGAAGAGAGTAAGGGTGGCGCCAGGTAAGGGGGAATTAGGAAGCCAGCTAAGGCATCGCTTGGAAGAGAGGATGCCTTACCCGGTTTCCGGCCAGTGCACCTCCCGTGAATCGCAACGTCGATTACGGTAGGAACAGTGGCCTAAAAGTTACGAAGCCACCATTAACAATATAATCATAGATTAGTGTCCGGCGAAGTAGAGAGCGCTGTTCATTAATCATCCTAGTTCC
>MHFY01000109.1:631-5250 GCA_001805375.1 Omnitrophica WOR_2 bacterium GWA2_47_8
CAGTTCTCTCCTGACACAAGGAGAACCCCAGCACATAACTTATATGCTGGACAAAAATAAGGATCCACTTCTTGGGTTGAATACTCAGAAGAGAGCAACCCCAGCAGTAGATCTGCAAACCCAGCACTTACTTTTCTAATAGCGACCTTTTAATACGCAACTTCAGGCGATGTATGGCCTGGCCGTAGCGCTTCAGGTGATACTCCCGGTCCTCAACATCAAGCCGAGAACGGTAGGCCTCATAGTAAATGAGTTTCCACGGCCTGGCAGACCTAGTGGAAAATGCCTTTCCTGAATTGTGCTCAACTATTCGTCGCTTGATATCAGAAGTCACACCGTAGTATAGCTCACCAGTCTTAGGGCTCTTGAGAATATACACGTAGTACATACCTAAAGTATAGGTGACTTCTGTAGAAAAGTAAGTGCTGGGCAAACCAACTCTTCAGTCTTAAAATAATTCCCGTACGAATATTCCGCGCAAGCGGAACGCACGGGAAAGAAGGGTCAGGAGTAGCGGAAGAAGAGCCGCCCACTCCGCCGAAAACGCTGACATAGGTTCAAGGCCGCCCCAGGTTGCCTGTTAAAAAACAGGCTAGTCAACCGGCGGCTACCAGCAGCCAATCAGCCCATCAACCGAATTCACATTCTCTCGCCTATAAAAATTAAGCGAGGGAGGGAAACGGTGTTAGTCAGCGGCCTAACCCTCCGCTGGCTAGCAGAACTTTCCCAAAAAGGAAAAAACAAAAACCCACCTCACGGCGGAAGTACCTTACACAAAACTTATAAGGGCAAAGGTATGCCAACCCGTTCTGACACTCGCTTGGCCCAGGCTTCCAGCTTTTCCAAGCGACGATGAAGCACCATATGCTCGTCCTGGTAATCCTTTACGAGCTTTGCCAATCCGTCCACGGAGTTAATTAAGGTATCCACCTTTTGCTCCAAACGAGTTGCATCACGCTTATATTCAATATGTTGGCCATCAAAATAATCAAATATGGCCTTTAAATCCCTAGGTTCCATACAGTCACAGCTTACTGCCGCCATAGTTCATTGTCAACTCAGTACATACAGTATGCGTTGGGTAAAATACATCGAATTCCGTAGTGAAAGATTTACTCATGATTCTTGATTCGTGAATACATCTTTCCCCACGGCAATCACCCCTCCGCCTTAAACGCGGACATGGGGATCGGCCAATGGGCACCTTAACAATTGCAAACTCCACAAATGTTCTGGTATTGATTTGTGGAAACTTAAACCCAGCACTAAAGGTTAGTGCTGGGTTAAATACCACCCAACACAAAAAATTATGTGCTGGAGTTCAACGAATTTCCACACTCCCCACGCTAACTTTTAGCGCGGGGTAGTGGGAATTTGTTAATAAAAATCCTAAAGCATTACACGATTGTGTAATGCTCAAAAAAATGATAAAAAAAATAAAAAAAGTCGTTGGCTACGCAGTAGCGTGGCTAGCGGCTATGACCACAGGCGTGGTCTACACAATCCAAACGATTGATGTAGATTACCCCCAGCCCATATTTCGATTTGGGCTGATGGAATATGCACTTATGTGCTTATTCCTACTAGTGGTTGCTTCCCTTTTAATTAAGGAAAGTTAACTCTAGTGTGGTCACTGTCTCTCCTTAGGACACGCTGGTGGATAACTGGCAACAGTTATTTGCTTAAGGAGAGTATACGGCCGGCACAAAAAGTAGTTTAGCTGCTTCTATTTAAAACCTTTCTAAAAAGCAACAGGCGGGTCATACCAGAGCGCCCGGGGTTTCCCCCAAAGCTCTGAAAACAGGAGATTATATTCGGGTTTACATAATCTCCTCCTTTTCTAAGGGTAGTAGTTGTCATTGCAAACAAGATCACTCTGTTATTGCGAGCGGAGCGAAGCAATCTCTCAACTAATAACCTTAAAATTGGAAAACATTATAAAAAATAAATAGTTCTTCCTGCGATAGTTGGTTAGTTTTTTAAGCATGACTAAATCAGTTCTGTTTGGATAACTAACTAATTATCAAAAAAATACACAGGAGGATATCATGACTGATATCCAATTGGCTTTGCTTAGCGTGGGTTTAGCCACCCCACAAAAAATAAATAAAATCAATCGCCAAAAGGCGATTGATGAAAGTTTTATAAGAACCGCTCAAAAAGCGGTTCCGGGAGCCAGCCCGAAAATCTGGCAGAAGTACGCCTATTTAAAAAGGCGTGCTTCAAAAAATTTGCAGTTCACCTACTGAGCTGCAAAAAATGGGTTGGTGGAGAATTGATGGTTAACAATTCTCCCCTTTTCCGAGGATATAAATATCTTTTGTATTTTTGGAAAAGGTATAAAAAAATAAACTCGGCCCAAAAAAATGCTTGGCCTTATACCCAAGCAGGAGGTGAATATGAAACTTATTCTGGCTGGACCGCCACGGTCCGGTAAATCCTGCTTGAGACAAGGTCTTAAGCAGGCGATAAGGTGTGTTCCTGGAGCTCCTTATCCTTACGTTATAACCGCGTGCCCGGACGGCGAAGGCGCGTGGTTCCAGGAGTCAGTAAACTTCGATGCCGAGGCCGCTGCTAAATACAAGGCGGCTTATAAATCAAAGTTTACGCCAGAATTCGTCCAGCGGGTGACGGATTCGGTAAAGAATTGTAACATCCCGCTCACACTGGTGGATATCGGTGGCATTCCCAGTGTAGAAAATGAGGAAATCTGTTCTTCCGCCACCCACGCCATTTTATTGGCTGGTGATACTGACCAAGAAATTTGGTCGGACCGCCTAAAAATTTGGCGCGAGTTCTGCGGTAAGTTAAATTTAAAAATTATCGCTGAAATTTACAGCGATTACCGCGGAACTGAAGACACCCTTCCTGTGCTTGGGCAGGATGGGGTCTATAAAGGTTCGGTTCACTATTTAGAAAGAGGTGAACCAACCGACCAGCGCCCAACCGTTAAGGCGCTAGCCAAGATTCTTGTTGATCTGGTCGGCGAGAATGATTAATAAGAGTTCATTAAAATAGGCAGCCGCGAATGCCAAAGATTATTGCCAGAATAAATCGCGAGGGTCAGCCATTCCCTGAATAATGGTGAGGAGAAATTTTGCATGGCTAACACCTACAAAATTTCCGCCGAAACGGTGTCCGAAAACACCGTTCTGCTAAAACTCGCTTTTGGCGAGCCAGCGCAGAACGATGAGATCGTTAGAGACGCGGTGGCCGCTCTGGAAGACTTAAATCTTCAAGGCGGAGAAACCGTGCTCCTGAACGGTCCGGCATCGCTCCCGGCCGCTTGCGCGATTGCGCACGGCGTATGCCACCTCTACAAAGAGGTAGCCGTCTTTGATCCAAAGATGGGCGCGTACGTCGTGGCGGTTAGCCATGGCGGACGGGAGATCGGCACGCTTATCAAAGCGTAACCGATTTGTCGGCACAACAATCAGGTTTCTGCAAACAAATACCTGATAAAACTTAACCCGAAAGAGGAAATAACGGAAAAGTTGACGGAAAATCTACCGACGTAAAAGGACGAGTCGTGAGTTTTGTATCCAGGGTATAATCTCACGTTAATAAAAATTAACACCCCGCCCAAGGCGGACAAGACTGGAGCCGAGAGGAAGCAGGTCCTCCTGGTTACGATACTCCTAAGCAAAAGTATCAATGGGTGATGGAGAATTGAAGGTTAACAATTCTCCCCTTTTCCGAGGATATAAATAAATTTTGTATTCTTGGAATTGGAGGGTGCTCTTTAAAAATGACTCTCCGCGCAGCAAGCTGCGCGGAATTATCAAGTTAAACAAAAAAAGTTTGGCTGCTAACTAAGCTTCTGTTCCCTACAGTTAAAGCAGTGGTTTAGCTAACAGTCAAACTTAAAAATAAAAATAGGAGAAATGAATGGATGCAAAAAATGGAATCCAGCAGTTCTTAATTGGCCTTTTTACTGCCGAAAAAATTGATCGGCAGGATATAGAAAGGGCGATTGAGATTGCTAAAAAATTTTCGCCCTCGGCGGCCTTTAGCCAGGCCAAGTTGTACTGCCGTTTATATAAAGGCAGTCCGATTTGGGACCTTGGATTCGCCAAAGGCGTCAGATGGTTAGCGATTTTGCGGCGTGATTCCACGCCGTCGGAGTTTGAAAATTATTTAAAAAATTTTCAGGCTCAATTGAAATTAACGCCAAAACCCTGGGTTTTGGCAGATGGCGCCGAAGTTAGAGATAGGCAGGACAGCCATCTCCAGACCCACGCCCAGGCTTATCCAGCACTTCTCGCTGCATTACCTGAAGCTTTCTCAAAAATAAATCCCCAAGGCCGGGATTTTATCGCCGAGGAAGCGGACATGGGCCGGGTAATTGGTAATTCCATCTTGGTCGCCACCAGCGATCAGGATGAGATTGTTTATGCCCAGCGGTTAAACCGCGTCGGGCTGACTCGGTTTGTTAAAAACCGAGAGGCGGAGCCCTGCCGGCACATTGTGGTTTTGCTCAAAAAAGCCCAGGAAGGATTTTATATTCTTCTAACGGCTTTTGTCGGCAAACTTGTCCCGAACGAACCCTGGGATGAGAATGCCGAACCGGAATCCGTTCCATTTTGGAATACTCATGCCCTGATTTGGGGGCACGAGGA
>MHFY01000109.1:5271-9289 GCA_001805375.1 Omnitrophica WOR_2 bacterium GWA2_47_8
CCGGACGGAGAAGGATACTGGGCCAACACCGCTAATCAGGCGGTCGTCAAGAGTGTCCGCCAAAAAGGAAAATTTGATCAGGAGTTCATGTCCTGGGTCATTTCCTCTTTGCGCTCCGTTCGCCAACAATTGGTAATTGTTGACGTCGGCGGCATCTGGTCACTCGAGAATCAGCAGATTTTTTCTGAATGTGACGACTTTATTATTATTTCTTCCGATCCGGAGGAAAAAAATAATTGGCGGGCATTCGGTGAAAAGATCGGGTTAAAATGTCTGGCTGAATTGGATTCAATTCTGGTCGGCCAGTCAGAAATATACCCGAATCAAGGAGACGGATGTCTCCATGGCTTGGTTACGGGTTTGGAACGAGGTCATATAGTTAATTCACCGATTATTGACGCTTTGGTTGCCAAATTAAAACAGGCAATGGAAGCCAATGGCGGCGGATTGAGCAACGAAGAGAAAGTGGCAGATATTCATGCCACGAGTATCGCTGACCAAATAGGCATTGAAGACCGTTCCGATACCTGGGGTGGATATCGGCCGTGGCATATATTGCCAACTTTACAGGCGGTTAAAAATTTAAAAAATAAACCACTGCTAAAAGTTTGGGGTATGCGCGCGGGCTTTATTCCGGCAGCGATCATTGCCGCGTTCAAAGGGTTAGTGGAAATTTTTGATGTACGCCTTGGCTACATCATGATTCCCCATCTTAAACCGCGCGGCACCGGCAGCCCTTATGGGCTAAACTGGCAAGTAACAAAAACTGAAGAATGCACCTTGGTGAAATTCAAAATCCAAGGCGATATTTATAACGCCAGTTGGCTGTTTACCGCTTACCCACCAAAAGTTGATAAAAACTTAGGCGTGGTAATAGACGGCCGTGGTCCCTATTGGTTGCTTGCTGCTCTTGCCAAAGCATACAGTAATACCCAACCTTGGGTCGCACTACACGTGGAGCAAGAAAGTGGCCGCGAGCAAAAATCAATCCAAAACCGCAAATTTGATGAAATATATCCAGACTGCGGTTGTGGAGTAGTAGTTGCTGCAAATAAAAACGAGAGTGAATTAGGAAATTTAATACCAATTCCTCTTGAATTATTAAAATAAAAACACTAACCCTCGGCGCCGAAGGTTACATCGGGCAAGGAGAAAAAATGTATAAAACCGGTAAAAATATCTCCACTTTCACGGCCTCGGTTATCCTTGGCTTGAAGGTGGGGTATTCCGAAACTCTTTTGACCCTGCAGCAGGTTAAAGAGGAAACAAAAAAAGCTGCCTCTGCCGTTGAAGGATTTACTTTCTCCGGCACGATTAACTCCGCGGAAATTTTTGCCGCCGGCCCATGGGGTCAGTATGAGGAGCCGGCAGTAATAATTTCCACCGGGATCTACCCCCGGTTTCCAATGGAGGTAGAAAATTTTAAAAACCAATTCACCGCCTTTATCGGTGAGTTGGCCACCAATCTCCAACAGGAGAGGGTGGCGGTACAGTTCTCGGATGAGAGCTTTATGCTTGAGACCGAGTATTGTACGGAGCCGGATATTAAATAAACCGGCTTCCTGTTCGGCCCTGTCAGCCGGAAACTGAATGACAGCTCGGCGCCCGGGGTACAGGCGCAAAATAAATTTAGGCTCTTAAGGTTTCATGCAGATTGATTTGGTTAATCAATCTGCCTTTTTCCGAGGATAGTAGTGTCATCCTGAGCGTGAGCGAAGGATCTTAACATTAATATTCTCAGAAAAAAAGTTCATTTAAAAATGTTAGTTAGTTATTTGAGGTCGTCAAATAAACCGGGCTCAAATAACTAACTAACCATAATAAAAAAGAAAAGGAGTTAATCATGGACGCAGTTGTAAAAAAATTGCAAAATAACGAGGCGGAAATGAACCGCCTGTTAATTGGCCGCAAAGAAGAAGTACGCGGCATATTCTTGGCAGTTCTGGCCCGCCAACATGCCATTCTATTCGGTCCGCACGGTGAGGCCAAATCAATGCTCTTAGACTATTTTGTCGAAGGCATTGCGGGTGCGACGGTGTTTAGTAAAACCGTGGCCCAAGATACCTTGCCGGATGATTTGTTTGTCGCCGCTTATGATTTTTTCTTAGAAAATCTTGATGGCGGCAAACAGCGAAATATCACGGAGCCGATCAATACCGGCATGATGCCGGAAGCGCATTTCGCGATGTTGCGAGAGTTATTCCGTTGCTCTGGACCGACTTTAAACGCCTTATTAACCGCTATCAACGAACGTTACTATGAAGTTCGTGGCCAGCGGAAGAAAATGCCATTAATTTCGGTTTTCGGGGACACAAACAATCTTCCTGGCGAAGATTTGGATGCTTTTTACGACCGCTTCATGCTCCGGTATGTAGTTGATCGTATCGCGGAAAAGTCAGAACGTATCCGCATGAGACAGTTATCTCATAAACGCCGCCAAGGCGATAATGAGGTAAAACCAAAAATGCAACCGATTTCTTTAACCGAACTAGCTTCGGTTCAGGAAACGGTCCTGATGGTTGAGGTCAACGAAAGGATTGACGACCTCATTGAGACTATAATTGAAAAACTCTATCAGGAAGGAGTAATCATTTATGGCCGTCGTGATGCTCGTTTAAATCCGCTTCTTCAGGCCAATGCCTATTTAGATGGCAGGGATGAAGTGACGGAATCTGATCTGGTTGACGTTTTGCCCCATGTTTTATGGGACAACCCGGATCATCAGAAATTGGTCCTCAAAGTTATTTTGTCGGTCGCTAACCCCCTTGGTCTTTTAGTCCAGGAATTACTGGATGAAGCTAAGGAACTGCGCGACGCCGCCATCAGTCGAAAAAAAGATGACGGCACGGATAAAAATGACGCGGAATACAACCGCGGTGGCAGTGAAGCTAATGCCAAACTGAAAAAACTCATTTCCGGTGATGAACCCGCCGGCATCAAGGGCATAACTCAACTTTTTGAGGAAGCCAAAAAATCCGGCTTCCCAACAAAAAGTATCCAAGACGCTTTAGACACGGTCAAGCGCTATCAGCGCGACGTGGCTAAGGAAGTCATGGGCTTTGATGTGTAGGTAGGAGGAAAAATGAAAAAAATCGAAAATGTTGTTTATTCTGACCGCTATGATAGACGGACATTTGAGTCCATAAAATCAAGGGCGGCCAGAATACAAGAGTTGGAAAATAAAGGCCTAGAAAGGCTGCCGAGCTATTCGCCCTTACTTATGGATCTGTATTCTATTCTATACAAGACAGATCCTATCCTTAAATCTAAGGATAAGGTTAAGGCGAGCGAGCAAGTCAATCGTAATATAATTGAAAAAGTTATGGATACCAAGCAGTATCCGGAACTTCGCAGTTATACCTATTTAGACGAGTTTGCGAGCTCGATGGCAGTCTTGACGCTAGGCGAAGCAGTGCTGGAGTTGATTCCTGAAGATGTTAAGCAGAAAATGCAGGATATAAAAAATCAGGAAGACAATCAACTTCAGGATTTGCAGGACCAAGCAGAAAAAGCTCAAAGCGCCGCGGATCAGGCAAGTGATGAGGCGCAAGAAGCTGCCAGCGCAGCTAAGCAGGCCAAGGAAAGTAAAAATCCGCAAGCCGGCAAACTGCAACAACAAGCCCAGCAAGCTAAAGCTAAGGCTCAACAAATGTCAGAACAAGCCGAACAAGCTCAGATGACCTTTGAGGAAGCCCAGCAGAAGCTCGCGGAGCAGGCTGAGGCTGTTGAGCAGGAGCTTGAATCTGAGGCGGGAGAAAAGATTCGCCAAGCCATGCGCAAGGCGATGAAACAATCCCGCGACCAAGCCGAAGAGCAAACTGAAACTCTGCAAGCCTGGGGCACGG
Organism: Omnitrophica WOR_2 bacterium GWA2_47_8; assembly: GCA_001805375.1. Taxonomy (GTDB): domain Bacteria; phylum Omnitrophota; class Gorgyraeia; order Zapsychrales; family GWA2-47-8; genus GWA2-47-8. The sequence continues at coordinate 9,117 of MHFY01000109.1, forward strand.
AACCTGGCGAGATCCAGAAGTTATCTTACGAAGATAAAATGGCTTTAGCTGAAAGGCTGAAGAATAATAAGAAGCTTCGGGAGATCGCTAAGATCGTTGGGCGTTTCCGTCGTATGGCCATTGCTAAGCACGAAGAGAAGATCAATTCTCGGACTGGCGTGGTCACCAACGTA